>USBT01000006.1 GCA_900553025.1 uncultured Eubacteriales bacterium
CAAGCTCGACCTCGTTTTTGATTGCCTTAAGCGACTCTATAAGGCTTGGGGCTTCGATGGTTTTGGCTATGTGCTCGACATATTCAAGAACTCTGCATGGGGTAGTTGTGGGATCAAGAATTAACTTTGCATTGCGGGGCAGGTTTTGCAGAGCCTGATAGACGTCGTTATATGTTTGGTTTCTTAAAGTATAAAGCTTGGCACCCGAAAGTGATATGAGGGCGTAGGCGTAAAATAGCGGGCTGTCGTCAAAGTCACTTCCACGCTTGTTGAAAAACCAAGCTACATCGTCTAATGCCGATACAAAATAATAGTCTGCGCCATTTTTTTTCATCTCTTCTTGCACTCTTGATAACTTTGACGAGGTTGATTCGCCAGATATAGAAATATCTAGATCGATAATAGGATTTGATTTTACCGGCGGGCGATTTTCCCAGATTTTTTCAATAAAATTGCAATCTATAATCTTAAGACCAGTATCGCAATTTGGCGATGAACTTGACGTTGGCTTCGCAGAATGAACATTCGAAAGCACAGAAAACGCTGAGGTTGTATATACTCCCATATCTACAGCAAGGGTGTTGATTGTTCCAGCTTTGTTATATCGATGAATAAGTTTATCGTATAATTCAGTATCCTCATAGCCTAGCTTCATTAGTTTTATTTCGGGTGGAAGCTGTTCTGCGGCCTGAAGAAAATATCTGCTATCTGTCCAAAGGAAACCCTCGTCTTTTGTTATGAGGACGTCGCCTGCTGAACCTGTAAATCCGGTCAAGAATGAAATTTCATGATAATGAGCATCAAGCATTTCGGAGCCGTGAGGGTCGCTCATAGGAATGAGATAGGCATCAACGTTATTTTTAGCCATTAGATTTCTTACTTTTTTGATTCGGTCTGAAAAAATATCTTTATTAATTTTGTCCATGAAAATCCTCCATTTCTAATATAGGAATGTATGTTACTATTAAAAATCTATGATTCCAATATAGGAATATTATTGCCAGTTGAGAAGCAAAGTGCCTGGTTAAATTTAAGGAACTCAAATTAGCACATTTTTCTTAAGGCTTGGAAAAAGACCTGACGGCATTTTAATCGCAAGATAATAGGCGAATAGGCCTATGAGGATGCCAGTTGCCATACCTGAAAATAGAAGTACGGGGAAGTAATAAAATATTTTGATGTTGGATACGAGCTTAGCCGCCACAAGTATTTGACCTAGATTGTGAAATACGCCTCCCGCCATTGAAACTCCGACTATACTGAATTTGTTAGTTTTTTTGAGGATAGCCATAACAAAAAAGCTTAAAAGTCCTCCAGATAGTGAGTATACCACACCAAACGCTCCTGAAAAAAGCAGCCCCGAGAGAGTTATTCTAACGAGGTTGATTGCAAGAGCATACTTCCATTCTAAACCATAAAGAGCAATTATTATGAGAAGATTTGCAAGTCCGAGTTTGATTCCCGGGATTCCAAAATCTATGGGGATAAGGAATTCTATGTATGAGAAAATGAGCGCAAGGCATGAGAGCATTGCAGCAATAGTAAGTTTAGAAATGCTTGCTCCTCTTCTATAATAAATATGTGAGTTTTTATTAGTTTGAGATGACATCTATATCATCACCCCCATTTTTTTGACTATCTACAATCTCTACTACAACCTGATTAGGAAGACAGATTATAGCTTGGGCTGTATTTGAAATTCTACCTTGATGGACACAATTCTGATTCAGGCAGTCCGAAAATGACATTGAAACTTTGCCGTTCTTTATGGTAATATTATTGTGATGGCCATTATAAACGACCTTGATTGTCTGGTCTTTGCTTAGGTCATAGGTGCCGTATAATTGTCCACCTGTTTTAATTAAAACTTGTTTTCCGTCTCTTCCACTATCGGATATAAAAAAAACTGTACTAATTCCAAGGACGAGAAAAATCAAAAATAAAGCCAAATCGGCTTTCCTTAAAATTGAGGTATTTATGAAAAAATTAGGTTTAATATTCTTACTCATAATCGTTATAATTATATCACAGACGTCATGCTCGGTAAAGCATGTCGGAAACTCGAAATCAGAAGAAGATCAGAGTGCACCGGTTTCAAAAGAGGGCTTCTTTTTTGATACAGTGTGCAAAATAACAATATTCGATATGGATAATATGAGCAAAGAAAATGCAGAGGATGCTATAGATAAGTCATACAAGGAAGCCGCTAAGTACGAGAAAATTTTCTCAAGACAAGTGGAAGGCAGTGAGGTTTGGAAGCTTAATAACAAGGGCGAGCTGGAAGCTTCCGATGACCTGTTCACAGTGATTCAAACAGGGTTAAAATATGGGGGAATCTCGGGTGGAAAATTTGATATAACTATGGGACCCGTGCTTGACCTTTGGAAATTCAATAAGGAAGGTATAAATCAGCTTCCAAAGGAAGAAGATATCAAAAAAGCATTAGAGCTGGTAGACTACAAAATAGTCGAAGCGTCAAAGCTTAATGATTCGCAGAATTTGGTGAAAACTGCTGGCAGCGGCTCTGAAATAGACCTTGGAGGGATAGCAAAGGGATACATCTGTGACAGAATTTCTGAATCTTTATCGGACAGAGGCGTAACGTCGGCAATTGTCAATCTCGGTGGCAATATAACCGTAATTGGAGAAAAACCAGGGAATAAGCCTTTTAATGTTGCTATTGAGAAGCCTTTTTCTGAAAGAAAAGACATGATTGGGATAGTAAAGATGAAAAATGGGACAATAGTAACATCAGGCACATATGAGAGATATGTAGAAGTCGGTGGCAAGAAGTATCATCATATTTTGGACCCTGCAACAGGTTGGCCGATAGATACAGATGTTGTGAGCGTGACTATTTTGTCGAAAATAGGAAATTCAATGGAGTGTGATGCCATGTCAACAACGGCTTTGCTTCTGGGGTCGGAACGTGGGCTACAGCTTATAGAGCAAGCACCTGAAATGGAAGCACTTTTTCAGCTTAAGGACGGGACTATAACAAAAAGTTCGGGATTTGAGTATGAGGAAGGTAGATAATAAAGACAAAAAGTGATAAAATATTTTGTAGGTTGAATTTACAAACATGATTGGAGGATTTTAGAATGGATTTTATCAAAGATATTACTGAAAAGCTTAAAGGAAAGGATGCCAGGATTGTTTTCCCAGAGGGCGAGGACAAGAGGATTCTGGGAGCTTGTGCAAGACTTGCTAAGGAAGGTGTTGTAAAGCCTGTTGTGCTTGGAAAAAAATCTGAGGTTGAGGCAACGGCTAAAGAAATAGGCGTGGACCTTTCTGCTTTAGAATTTGTAGACATTGAGAAATCCGATAAATTTGATGAGCTTTGTGAGGCTTTTGTTGAAAGAAGAAAGGGTAAGGTTGCCCCAGAAGATGCAAAGAATATTCTCATGACGCCAAATTATTTTGGTACGATGATGGTTTATAAAGGTTATGCGGACGGCCTTGTTTCGGGAGCGGTTGGCACTACAGCAGATACGGTAAGACCTGCGCTTCAGATAATAAAGACAGTTCCAGGAATGTCAAGGACAAGTGGTGCATTCTTCATGCTAAGAGATGATGAGATGTATTTGATGGCTGATTGCGCTATAAACATTGACCCTAATTCTGACGATTTAGCAGAGATTGCTGTTGCTTCTGACAAAACAGCTAGACAGTTCGGCATGGAACCTAAGATTGCGATGTTATCTTTCTCGACAAAGGGCAGTGCAAGCCATGAACTTGTTGATAAGGTTGCAAATGCTACGGCAAAGGCTCTTGAAATGAATCCTGAGCTTCAGCTTGACGGCGAGCTTCAGTTCGACGCTGCATTTGTTCCAAGCGTTGGAGAGAAGAAGGCTCCAGATTCAAAGGTTGCAGGACATGCAAACGTATTTGTATTCCCTTCGCTAGAGGCTGGAAATATTGGCTACAAAATTGGTCAGAGATTTGGTGGCTTTGAAGCTGTCGGTCCAGTTCTTCAGGGCCTTAACAGTCCGGTTAACGACCTTTCAAGAGGCTGCAACGAGGAGGAAGTTATTTCGCTTGCAAAGGTTACAGCTGCACAGGCTAAACTCTAAAAATACAAAATAGATTTGTATGTAATAGATTGATTATTGAAAACTAAAAATATATGAGGCTGAGAGTAGTTAGAGTGAGTGTGAAATTCATTCCAGATAGATTGCTTTCAGCCTCATTTATGTTTCAAGTTCGTTCCGCTCGATTAGCATCACATTTTATATGATTGTACTCTTTATCAAGATTTTTTTCTTTGAATGCTATATTGCTAAATGTGAAGTTTTTCAAGGAAGAATCTATGTATATTAGTAAATCTTTCGAAAAGTCATCCATTACATTTTCACCGTAAGTGCTAACCGCTAAATATCCATTCTGCTCTGACACTTTCTTTATCAGAGTGTAGAATGCTCTGGCAAGCCTGATATCTTGAATCATGGACCAATCAGCGTTATTGGCTATATAACAATTATAGTTTTTTACAGATGAGGGTATTATAAAACATAGGGCTTGTATGTCATCCTCAATTAAATATTTTCGTAAATCCACCTCAAAATTGTCTACTAGCTTTTCAATGATGATAGATAAACCGAAGTATTTTATGTTAGGACATGAATTTATTTCAATAGAATAGCGTTGTTTACCTGGCTGCTTGGTATTGAGTGGGGGCTTTTCGGTTTCCATTCCCTTAATCTCTTTTTGCTTTTCAATTAATTCATTGGATGGTGATATTCCAAGATTTACTGCTAATTTATTTCGAAATTCAGAATAGTAGAGCAAAGCAGCACTTTTTTGCCCTAAAGCTGAATATATATCGAGATATTCCCATGCGATTTTTTCATCAAATGGTTCTGATTGGCTAAGCTCATCGAGGAGTAATTTGCACCTTTCAAAGGCTTTTGAATCCTTGTAACGTTTAAAGAGTTCAAGATATAGGGATGTTTTTCTGTCTTCAAGACGGCGCCGCGAGGTTATGATAAATTCATTATACTCTTCGCAATTTTTGAAGAAAAACCCTTCCATAAATTCTCCTTTAAAGAGAGCGGCGAGCGTTTCAAGGTAAGCTGTTGAATGAATTTTGTAATCAGAGTGTTTAAGAATATTAACAACATCACAGTCAAATTCATATTGTTGATTAATTTCATATCCATTTGGAATTGTATTTATAATTTCATTTTTTTTGTTATCCCGAGGAAGAAATTTTCTAATTAACCAGAGATTATATCTAAGATTGTATTTCCCTGCGTCTTCAGTGCTTTCGGGCCATAAGTATGAAATTAACTTTTCTTTTGAGATATAGCCCGTATTGTTAATCAGAAGTAAACCCAGCAAGGCAAGTGTTTTCCCTCCAAATTTAGAGGTTATGTCCTTGCCATTGAGAATAATTTTTGTAATACCAAGATATTTTATTTCTACCATGTAATTACCTCTTACGCCTCATGTCGATTAAACAAAATCTCTCCAGACTTTATGGTCATATTCACTTTTACATTTTTTAATAGTGGTGCGGGGGTAGAGAGTATATTTTGATCAAGTATAATCAAATCAGCAAGTAAACCATTTTTGATATTCCCTCGTACATCTTCCTCAAAAATAGAATATGCGCCACTGCTTGTATACATCCGGATTGCTTCAAATATATTACTGCGACTAGATTTGACTGGATGATTCACAACAGAATGGATTCCAAGGAAAGGATTGATTTCACACACATCACTATCTGAGCCAGCACAAATTCTAACTCCAGCGTCTAATATTTCTCTAAACCTATTTGTTAGAATGTATTTTTCGCCAAGGCGGTCCTCGTACATTTTTCCTCTACCTCCCCAATATAACTCATAAGTGGGATTCATAGAAAAAATGATGCCAAGGTCGGATGCTTTCTGGATTTGCTCTTTTGTTGCAAGTTCTACATGCTCAAGTCTATGTCTAAGACCACGAATACCAGATTTGTATATAGCGTACTCATGAGCATTTAAAACTAACTCTATAGCCCTGTCGCCAATAGTGTACAGAGAAAGCTGTAGATTTTTTTCGTAGCATTTTAAAACAAAATCATTTATCTCTTCTTGTGAAAAAAGAAGTCTACCCATATATCCAGGTTTATCGTTATATTCGAATGATAGTGCGGCTGTTCTAGCTCCCATTGTTCCATCAATGTATAAACTGCCACCTACACGAGGCAGTTTCATTTCTTGAATCTGATTTAGGTCGTGAGTCTGATAAAAAAGAAATATATCAATTGGAAATGCGTTATGGTTTTCGTGTAAGAAAATAGCATCCTTGTCGCTGTACATATACCCACCCTCCATTGCGTTGATTGCAGTTATCCCATTAGATAAAATGGAAGGCATAAGGTTGACAATATTCTGCATCCTTCGACGGTCTTCATATTTATTGAGGATATTGGTTCTAAGCACGGCATTCGCACTACTTCTAAATATGCCAGTTGCTACACCGTCCGAATCAGTTTCGATGCCCTGAAGCCTATATGGTATTTTGTAAAATAGCAGACCATAAGTATTGAGCATGCTCACCTGATAATCGATATTATTTATCCAAATGACCTTATCATCAGAAATTTGATCTAAAATCTTTCTATCGGGATACTTACCTTCTTTGAGAAAATTTTCATCAAGCCTAAAACAAAATATTTCTTTATCCAAATTTTTGTCAGCATAGTTTTGTATCATATTGCCAATATCGCTATAATTAGACACATTGGACAGATTTACGAAGTCGCAATTCATAGCTGTTTGAAGCAGATGAAAGTGGCTATCAATAAATCCCGGCAAAACCGACTTACCTTCAGCATCAATCATGGTAGTATTTACATCTTTTAATTTTTTATATTCATCTCCATTGCCTGTAGCAAGAATGTTCTTACCACTGATAGCAACCCAATCCCATGTAATCTCGTCAATTACATCTAAGCACTTACCATTGTAGATTATTTTCTCAGCTTTCATAATAAGTTCCTCTTAAATTTTTTAGTATAATTAATATAAAAAGAGATGGAGCTTGATTGTTTAGAAGATGTGTAGAAGCCGTTAAGACCTAGCAAGTCAAGTCTCCATCTCATTATGTTAATTATTATTGTACCATATATACACAGGAACCTGCTAAATAAGTTTGTTCAATTTTTATGTCTTTAATCTTGTTTTCGGCAACAGAAAATATATCTTCATTCAATACTACTAAATCAGCAAATTTTCCTTTTTCAAGGGTGCCAAGATATTTTTCTTGCCCTGTAGCATAGTGGACATTTTTAGTGAACATAGACAGTGCTTTAAATACATCAAGCTTTTCATTTGGCAGGAAGCCGTTTATAGGAGTGCCGTCTAGGTCTTGTCTTGTTACAGCAGCATACACACCTATTATTGGGTCGTAGGTTTCAACTGGACAGTCAGAACCACCAGTTAGAATTAACCCTTTTTCCATCATGGTTTTCATCGGGTAACTATTTTGTGCACGAGAAGGTCCTAAAAGATATTCTAGCCAATGAAGGTCTGTGCATATAAATGTGGGTTGCATATCAATTACCACTGGAAGCTTTGCCATGCATTCAATAGAAGGTAAATCAGCTATCTCGGCGTGAATAATTCTAAATGGTAATCTTTCAGAGGCACTTTTGCCGGGATTCTGTGTTTCGTAGCTATGTACAGCTGTTTCAATAGCATCAAGGGTTATATCAAGAGCTCTATCCCCGATAGCGTGTATTGCTGGTTGATAACCTTTGATATACGCTTCAGTGATTAATTTTATTAGTTCATCTCTGCTGGAAATAAGTAGACCTTTTGCATTTGGATTGTTGGCATAAGGCTCCCTGAGTGCCGCTGATTCAGAGCCTAAAGACCCATCAGTAAATACCTTGAAAGCTCCATATTGTGTGAGCCTGTATGGGTTTTTAAATTCAGTTGGTGAAATTTTTTCCTGTTCAAAATAGTTATCAAGGCATACTGTTACTCTAAGAGGCAGCTTGTTCTGCTTTTCAAAATTCCTATAGATATTGATATCTTCGTTATACTGCCATATTTGAGCTGCATACGTGTGAATTGTAGTTATACCTTTTGATGACATATCAGATAGAGCCGCTTGGAAGATTTCGTCTCTTGTTTTATTGTTTTCAAGAGGGTTTGGTAGAATATCATCAAAAATCTTTGTTGTCTGTTCTCTCAGAATCCCAGTAGGATAACCATCCTCGTCAAGTTCAATTTTGCCTCCAAGCTCACTAGTTGCATTGCGTTCTATTCCAGCTATTTTAAGGCCTAGACTATTAGCGACTACACAGTGCAGGCAGGTTCTTTTTATCACTATTGGGTGAACATCGCTGATGCTATTCATTTCATCTAAGGTAGGAAATCTGTTCTCTGACCATTTAGTTTGATCGAAGTTGACACCCTTTATCCATTGCCCCTCTTCCGTTTTATTAGCTTTTTCTTTCATTTTATCAATCATCTCTTTAATTGATTTTACATTGGAAAGATCTACATATGTTAAATTTTGGCAATGAGCATAAAGGTGAAGATGAGAATCAGCCATCCCAGGGATCATAGTTTTGCCGTGTAGGTCGATAACTTCTTTTGAAGGTATATTTTGTTCATCACCCACATATTCTATCAGCCCATCTCTTACCCCAAGAGATGAATAGATATCATTAGGTGAGACCATTGTATGAATTTTTCCATTGACAAATAATTTATCAAGCATTTTTTTCCTCCTCTACATTATCATATTCCTTCCAGACGAAGATGCCTGTAATAGCATAGAATGCGGCAACTATTGGAACGAGCCACAACATTATGCAGTACGGTGCATAATCGAGAGTTTTAACACCAAGTACTCCAGAAAAATATACAGCACCTAGGGACCAAGGTAGTAGTGGATCAAGACATATTCCAGAATGTTCACATGTACGAGATGCTACGGTTTTCTTGATTTTCAGTTTTTCATAACCCTCAATGAACATTCTACCTGGTATAAGTATTGAAACATAAGGACTTGCTGACAGCATAATTGTCATGAATCCAGTTAGCATTTGAGTTAAGATAAGATTTCTTGCATTCTTTGTGATAGCTTTCATGCTGAATAGCAAGGTGTTGAGCACACCGGTTTTTTCGAGTATACCGCCGTATGATAGTCCAAGGTATCCGATAGAAACTGTCCACATCATGGATTGTAGGCCGCCTCTGTTTAGAAGTAGGTTTACATCTTTGCTTGGGGTATCTATTTTGAAACCATAGTTCATGTAGCTCATCATATCAACGATATTATATCCTTGAAGAAGAACTGCTATAATCATTGCCACCATTGCTGATGTAACTATTGTTGCAAGAGCATTTATTTTTTTCAGAGCAAATGCAAGTACAATTAGCATTGGTATAAGGCTTATTATGGCATGAGTAGCATCGAGATTGAAGCTTGATGAAAGAATTTTAAGTGTTTCATTTACTCTTTCATTATCAATTTCTACAGCTGAGAATTTTGTTTGTATAACACCGAAGAAGATGATGGTAGCTATGTATGCGGGGATAGTAGCTGTTGCTACACTTTTAATATGGTCAAAGATATTAACTTCGCATGTACCAGATGAAAGATTGACAGTGTCAGATATTGGTGACATTTTATCTCCGAAAATGGCACCGCAGATAATTGCTCCAGCAGTCATCGCTGGCGGAATATTTAATCCTCCTCCGATTCCCATAAGTGCCACGCCAAATGTCGCGGCAGTTCCCCAAGATGTTCCAGTACACAGTGTAGTGATGGCACAAACTAAAGTGGCTGCGATTAGGAATATTGATGGCGAAATAATTTTCAGACCGTAAAAAATAAGCGTTGGGATGGTTCCAGCTGCAATCCATGCAGGAATCATAACGCCGATAAACATCAGTATCATCATGGATACTGTTGCAATTTTGCACCCGTGAATAATGCCTTCTTCTACAAGTTGAAAGTCTGTTTTTGCAAAAATTTTCAGCATAATGACAGCAAATACAGATGCGAATATCAATGTCATATGCACATCAGGTTCGCCTACTAGAATTAGCTGAAGAGCAAAACAGACTACCAGAAAAAGTACTATTAGCAGACTTACTCCAAGGGAAGGTGATTTAATGTTTTCTTTTGTTTCGTTCATAATGAGTTCCTCCTTTTCTGCAATTATATTTAAAAGTGTTTGATATAATTTGCTAAAATATGTTTGTTAAAAAAATAATTTTATTTGCACTTAAACTCAAAATAAACGAATGATAAACTTTTAACCAATACAACCTTTAATAGCAAATATTTCAGGATATATGATATACTATGCTTGAAAGTATGAGTGGATTGGCATTTATAGTTATTTAGTATTCAAACCAGTTTAAAATTTGAGGAGGGAATTTTGAAACCGATTACGATAGAACTAAAGCGGGGAAATAAGACGAACCCTTTGTACAACCAACTATATGAATACATAAGGACTGAGATTATTTCTGGAAACATCAAGAATGGAAGCAAGCTCCCCGCACTCAGGCGTCTTGCAAAAGACCTAAATCTAAGCATAACGACTGTCGAGTTTGCGTACAACCAGCTATCTGTTGAGGGATACATAGAAAGCAAACCGCAATCGGGATTTTATGTTGCGAAAATTCCAGGTCCTGTGATGATTAACAAGGCTCAGGCAGGAAGCAAGAGCAAAACACACGATATTAATATGGTCAGTGAAAACGATGTACCAGAATGGGATGCTTCGAAAAAGAAGTACATCACCGACCCCAATGCGTTTGATTTTAAAAAGTGGCGGAAATCGCTGATGCGTGTAATCGATGAAGAAAGCAATCTTCTCATGCAGGAGGGAGATCCACAAGGCGAGGAAGCGTTGAGATATGAAATCAGCAAATATGTATTCAATTCCAGAGGGGTAAGATGCCAACCGAACCAAGTGGTCATAGGCGCCGGAACTCAGCAGCTGACCTCTCACCTTGGACGTCTTTTAAGGCACGTCGGAATCCATCTTGTATGCACCGAGGACCCTGGTTATCAACCCGTCAACAAAATATTCGAGGACCAAGGCTATATACTCAACAAAATACCTGTTTCCTCTCAAGGAATAGAGATAGAAAAGCTACCCGAATCTAAAGCAGCTGTATATGTATGTCCAAACAATCAGTTCCCGACGGGAGCCGTTATGCCGATTGCAAATAGGTACGAGCTACTCAAATGGGCAGATTTAAATGATGGGCTGATAATTGAGGACGATTACGATAGTGAACTCAGGTATTTTGGTAGACCTATTTCTTCGCTCCAAGGGCTTGAGAACTACGAA
This sequence comes from uncultured Eubacteriales bacterium, assembly GCA_900553025.1. Taxonomy (GTDB): domain Bacteria; phylum Bacillota; class Clostridia; order Peptostreptococcales; family Anaerovoracaceae; genus S5-A14a. Next base: position 11,315 of record USBT01000006.1, read on the forward strand.
GAGAATTCTCATGTTTTGTATCTCGGAAGCTTCTCAGCTACGCTTTTTCCGTCTGTGAAGATAAGCTACATGATTTTACCAAGACAGCTTGCAAACAAGCTGGATTTTATACTTGAGGGTTACACCCAGACATGCTCAAAGACCGAACAACTTGCACTCGCACACTTTATGGAGTCTGGATATTATTACACAAATATAAAAAAGCTAAGAAATCTCTGCGGAAGAAAGCTAGCTGCATGCATTAAAGTAATAGAAAGCTATGGGCGTGATTTGGTGATGGCTGATAGAACTGAGTCAGGATTATATGTAATTTTGAGCGTAAAAACAGATATGAGCGAGAAAGAAATGGAAGTAATCGCAGAAAATATGGGAATATTGGCATATTGCTCAGATGATATAACACCGACAAAAGGGATGAAATCCATAATTTATTATTTCTCGAGGTTGCCCGAGAATCGGATTCAAGATTTGACAAAGAAGATGATTGATAGTTGGCTGAGGCTGATTCGCTGAAAATAAATAGAATAACTGATAATAACAGTGATAAGGAATTGAGAGGACCTCATTACAAATACAAAACGGTATATCTAAATCCTGTATATAAAAAAGTATCAGGCTATGCGGTGAGAGGAAGGTGATTATGGAATGTTTGTAAAAAAAAAGATAATATACTTAATATCAATTGTTTTAGTATTAAGTATATGGCTAAACTTTTATTTGATTACTCCAAGTCAAGATGATGAACATTACATACTTGGAACTTATGTAATTGAAGATAAAGACCCTTCCAATAACACATATTTTGCTTTTAGAGAAGATGGCATGTACGAAGTTTATACGCCAGAAAAGATTTTATTTAATGGGCAACTAAAAAATATAGATTTAAAGAAAAATAATATCTTTCATATAAAGGATGAGCAAGTTGACTTTTATATCGTTTTTATGGGAAAGGATATATACGCGTTAGGATTTAAAGGGGGGAAATATCCTCTTAAGAAAATATCTTCTGTTTATACAGTGATAAGAACCGCAGAGCCTTAGAATATCTCGTTCAACTTGAAAGAGAATTATCAGAGAAATAGAGCAGTAGCATGGTGTAGCCACTGCTCTATTTGGTTGTTTAGCTTTAGTTGTGTTTGTTTAACTTTTTCGGTTGGTTGGTTTTAATTATCTAGCCATGATGTGATTTCATGAATGCGTGAAACACTATTTTGCTATAGGAATGACCACGTAGTTAGCCAATTCCGTGATTAAGCAAGTATCGTGCAGCCCTGATTTCATCGGGTAGTATGCGCATCAGATGTTTTGTTGCGAAAATGCTGTCTGTACCATATTGCCTGAAGCTGTCAAGGATGTAAAGTACGAGATGCCCGCGCAGACTGATACTGCGAAGTGATCCAAAAGAAGCTAAGGACACGAGGGTAGATAATCTATTTTCGACCGCTTTGGTGTAGTTAGAGCGAAAAATGGAAGTCTGTTTGATAAGTGCATCATTGATTTTGTTTTTATCATAGAGCTTTGTAGGTATAACTTCAAAAATCTCACAAAGATAATCTAGCTGCGTCAGCTCGTTATCTTTAAACTCTCCACGTTTAAACGTATACTTTTCACCATCGAGAATTTTAAAGGCCTTTAAAGTATCAAGGTAACCAAGTATCATCGCTCTCTTGGTATTTTCAACCTGAAAACTCAATATAAAACCAAGCTCAAATTTCGGACGTATTAAAATATATGTTTCGTCTGAAGGCCCTTCAGGAACTTTGACGGAATCATTTCTATCAAGTTCAACGGCAATAATGAATTTTGCATTCTTTTGGCGGGCCATAAAAACGGGAAGATTATTGGAATATCCACCGTCAATGTAGGTTGTGCCATCAATTTCGTATGTGTGAATTGCAGGAAATGCTGCACAGCTTGCTGCCATGAAGTCAAGGAGCCTACCCTTTGGAATATCTTCTTTCCACAGGTAGCGAGGATTCATAGATGGGAATTCTGTAGTGACAAGCCCGTATTCCATAGGGCTTTTTCTTATTTTGTCCTCGTCCATATATATGTCTAGACCTTTTCGAAGCGGTGTCGAACTCGCTCCACCGTGGCGCACGAATTCTCTGAAATAATCGATGTTACTTGGATTGCTGCAAATATCAAAAACCGTATCAGTTTCCATATGTAGCCACATTTCGATTGCAGCTTCAACTTCCTTTTGGGCATAACATGCACCTATAAGCGACCCGACAGACGTTCCTACCACAACATCAGCCTTGATTCCAAGCTGATCTAACGCCTTAATTACACCACATTCATAAGCGCCTCTTGATCCGCCGCCACCAAGGACTAGACCGACCTTATTTGATTTTGCTTTTTTGATTAAACTGTTCATATTTATACACCTATGCGAACTACCCACTGTCTAAAGCCGATGGGCTTCATGCTTCAATATATTTGGATAAGTTGGGAAACCCACTAATATAGCATACTCAGAAAACATAATTGAATATTTATAACGCTATCTGTGAAAGAACAATTTTATTTTGTAAACAAAATATCTGCCTGTCATGTAGTCGCGAAGTGCCTTGAGGTTAAAACTACTCAAACTGTGTCCGATAAATTGCTTGACACCTCGATATACTATGCTATGCTTTTTGCCGGGCTTGTATAGCTTGTTATCGACAATGTATTTTGCAGCGGCATAGGTTTCATCAAAAATATCACCTATGGCATTGCTATACATGATGCTGTCCTTGCCGTCACGAATCATACTGGTAGCCATTGCAAGAACGATGCTCCCATATCCACCGTCATTTCCGACCGCATCGATAGACTTAGACTTAAAAATTGTTGATAGCGTGTCCAACGCATTTTTTTCATCAAAGTCGCCATTTTTAGAGAATGCTTTGATGGCGTTCTTTAGAGCAGGCAGAAGGTTCCGACTGGTGTAGACCTTTGCGGGATTTAGATTAAAAAATCTTGCGCAACAGTCAGCACCCAAGAGCTCATCCTTATCTTTGAAAGTGCCTTTTTCAAAGCAAAAATAGTCACCCTCATATAGACCCAATGCCTTCTTAGCATCGAGAAATCCCATTTTAAGCATAGACCTTTGTCTGTCGGAGTCAAAGTCGAGCGGAAATCCGAGCTCCCATTTTGATGATATGATAAGCACCTTGGCTTTTCGCTTTCGGTCCCACTTTCTCTCAATCCCATTCCCAAGAAGATCAATCGCATAAACGACATCTGCACCGCGATCAATTGCCATCTTCACAGGCATTACATCTAAATATGCACCGTCTATAAATTTTTTTCCATCAATCACATGATACTTTATCATCGGAAAGGCAGAAGCACTGGCAAGAACATAATCTTGCATTTTACCGCGTGGTATTTCATCCTTCCACAGCCTGTGAGCTTTAATCCTAGGAATTTCAACGGTAACTAGACCAAAGTCAACTTTAGAATTTCGAATCTTTTTTTCATCGATATATTTTCGGATGCCATCTTTGAGCCCTTTAGGATCAGCGCCATTGTTAAAAATAAAAGCCTTGGCAAAGTCAAATAGATTTGCATCTTTTTCAACTTCAAAAAGCTCATCTGTCTCAAGCTTTGAAAACATGTCAACAGCGACCTTAAGCTCATTTTGACAATATAGAGCACCCACCAGAGATCCAGACGAGGAGCCACAGACTATATCTGCTTTTATTCCCATCTTATTTAGCGCTATTATAGCACCACATTCATATGCACCCTTGGATCCGCCACCGGCAAGCACAAAGGCGATTTTTTTCTTTCTCACATTACTTTCCCCCAATACTTGTGCTATACTGTTATTATATCAGAAAAAAGGGAGGATGTTAATAAAATGGATGACAGGCTTAGAAAAATAATAGATGCAAGTTCAAACATTGTTTTCTTTGGCGGTGCTGGAGTTTCAACAGAAAGCGGAATTCCTGACTTTAGGTCAGAAAAGGGATTATACCATGCTAAAGAAGTATACGGCTATCCTCCTGAAATGCTGATCAGCCATACTTTTTACCTTAAAAATCCTAATCTTTTCTTTAAATATTACAAAGAAAATTTGATATGGCAGGATGTTCAGCCAAATGATGCACACAAAGCCCTCGCTAAGCTTGAACAGATGGGCAAGTTAAAAGCAGTTGTCACACAAAATATAGATGGGCTACACCAGAAGGCGGGCAACAAAACAGTTTACGAGCTTCACGGTAGCGTGCTGAGAAACTTTTGCGAGCATTGCGGTGCATCGTATGATGTGGACTATATTATGAATCCAGCAAACTGCAGGGGAGTAGACACTCTCGAGGGTGGCTCTAGCAAAGACCTCAAAGACGGCAGTTACATACCGGTATGCAATAAGTGCGGTGGGACCATCAAGCCCGACGTTGTTTTGTACGAGGAAGCTCTCGACGAAGATGTAATATACAATGCAGTTGATGCAATTTCGAAAGCGGACACATTAATTGTGGGTGGAACAAGCTTGGTCGTTTATCCGGCTGCGGGCTTAATAAATTATTTTCGGGGTAAGAATCTAGTATTGATTAATAAGACAGAGACAAGCTATGATAATAGAGCAACTTTAGCTGTTCACGATTCAATTGGAAAGGTTATGAAATTTGATTAATTATTTGGTTAGCAATGATGATGGTATAAGAGCGACGGGCATTACAGCTTTGATCAAAGCACTGTCCTCGCGAGAGGGTGTGAATGTTTACGTTTGTGCACCTGACGGACAGCGCAGTGGTAACAGTCAAAGTATATCCTTAAACGGTACCGTGTATGTATCAGAGGTTAAAGTAGACGGAGCAAAGCTTGCGTGGCAAACGAGTGGCACGCCCGCTGATTGTGTGAAAATAGGCTTGCAAAAATGCGAGGAATTAGGCTTAGAAATCGACATGGTTTTCGCAGGCATCAATATGGGAAGCAATGTCGGAAAGGATACACTTTATAGTGGAACTGTTGGTGCTGCTAAGGAAGCAGCAGTTTCAGGCTATAAGGCTGTGGCATTATCTGTAGCAGGACATCACTGCACACATTTTGACGGTGCATGTAATATCGCAATAGAGTATGTTGAAAAGTTAAAAGACTTTCTAACACCAAAGCTTATCCTCAACATAAATGTCCCTGATTTACCAGAGGATGAAATTAAGGGTGTCAAATTCACAAAGCTTGGACCTAGGTACTTTAAAGATAGATTTTGGGAGCATGTAGATGAAGGACCAGGAGCATACAAGCTTGACGGAGCTCCAGGAGACTTTTCGGATTTAGGCGATGAGTATGATGTATGTGCAATGCAATCGGGATATGCGAGCATCACGCCATTGCATTTTGATTATACGGATTACAGAGTTTTGGAGGATTTGAAAAAGTGGGAAATAGAAATTTAAGAATAAAAAGAAATGATTCACTGCTGATAGCTATTGATTATCAGGAGAAACTCATGCCTGTTATGGATGAGGTCGAAAGACTTAGAGATAAGGTCAGCAGACTAACAAGAGGCATTGGTGTTTTAAAGATACCTGCTATTGCAACCGAGCAATATCCAAAGGGACTTGGACGCACAGAGAATTTTGAAGAATTCGAAAAAAATTTAGGTGGTGTAACTCTTGTTGAAAAAGATAGCTTTTCTGCATTCGGAGCACCTGAATTTGAGGAACTCGTAAAAGCCACATCGAAGAAAACTATTTTGTTGTGTGGGATTGAAGCTCATATTTGTGTTCAGCAGACGGCGCTGGATTTTCTGGAGAGGGGATATAGGGTGCTTTTGATTGTAGATTGCTGTTCTTCGAGGAGTGTACTCGATAAGTCTATTGCTCTTTCGAGAATGCAGCAGGCAGGGGTTGAACTTGTAACAGTGGAATCTCTTCTTTTTGAGATGATTGAAGGGAATAAAGATTCTGAATTTAAGGATATTTCGAGAATTATAAAGTGAACAGTTTAGGAAGTAGTAATAAGTAGTTATATGGAAATTTTTAAAAATAATTTTGACGAACTTTCTGATGATGACAAGAATTTGCTCGATTCGTATTTTACTGGATACCCATATAAGGGTGCGGGCTATACGCTGGTTGCAAATTATGCGTGGCGGAATGTTTATTGTTTGAATTGGGAAGTTTATGAGGATCTTTTGCTCCTTTCGGGGTCAAACTGCATGGATGAAAATCCGAAGGCGATTTTTTCAATGCCTATGACATGTACGGGAGAATATGATGTTGAGAAGCTCAGGGCTGCTGTTTTGTATGCAAAAGAAAAATTTGAGGATGCTGGGTTTGAGTTTAGGATGGGAATGATTCCTGAACACATGCTGCCATTGCTTGATGAGGCTTTTCCTGGAGAAGTGGAATTTATAGCTGACAGGGATGAAGATGAATACGTGTACCTAAAAGAAAAAATGATAACGCTTAGCGGGCGTGCACTGCATAAGAAGAGGAATCATTTGAACTTTTTCAAGAAAAACTACGTATATGAGGCTAGGCGATTAACGCTTGAAGATACAGATATAGTGATGAATCTCGTAAAGGACCTTATAGATGAGAAGAATCCCGATGAAAATGATTTCGAGGACAAAGTGGAAACTATGGATCCGGATGACCTGAAAACTCTCAAGGCAGAGGAATATGCTATTTCGGAAAACATGAAATTCGTTGAGAGTGAAAGGACATATAGTGTAGGAATATTTATTGACGGATCCTTGGTGGCATTTTCGCTTGGAGAAAGATTGACTGAGGACATGGCGGTCGCACACTTTGAAAAGGCAAGAAGTGAGTACAGGGGACTTTACCAGATTGTGGCGAGTGAATTTTGCAAATTATTGCCCGATGATGTAGAATATATAAATAGAGAAGAGGATATGGGCATTGAAAATCTTCGACGAGCCAAAGAATCTCTAAGACCGGAAACATTTACAAGAAAATTTTCGGTAAAGTTTAAACAAAACAGTTGATTTTAAATTCAAAAGAGAGTAATATAAGAACAACAAGTATGTTAATCAATTAACAAATAGAAAGAATAGAAAGTTTTAGGAGGAAAAATTTATGAGAGAAGTAGTAATTGCGAGCGCAGCTAGAACACCTATCGGAAGCTTTGGCGGAAGTCTTAAGACTGTACCTGCAAGAACATTGGGTGCTATATGTATCAAGGAAGCTCTTAAGAGAGCAGGTATTGATGGCGCAGATGTTGATGAAGTTATTATGGGTAACGTTCTTCAAGGTGGATTAGGCCAGAACATTTCAAGACAGATGTCGCTGGACGCAGGGCTACCTGTAGAAGTTCCTGCTATGACAATTAATAAGGTTTGCGGTTCTGGACTTAGGGCTGTTGAACTTGCTGCGCAGATAATCAAGGCAGGAGATGCTGATATTATCGTTGCAGGTGGTGCTGAAAACATGTCAATGGCTGGATATGTAGTTCCTAAGGCAAGATGGGGAGCAAGAATGGGTGACACTAGCATGGTTGACATGATGGTTCACGATGGATTGACTGATGCTTTCCACAACTATCATATGGGTATCACTGCAGAAAATATTGCAGAGCAGTGGGGAATAACAAGAGAAGAGCTTGATGAGTTTTCTGTGAACTCTCAGCACAAAGCAGAGGCTGCTGTGAAGGCCGGTAAATTCAAGGAAGAAATCGTTCCAGTTGAGGTTTCGCAGAGAAAGGGAGATCCTATCGTATTTGATACTGATGAATACCCTAAATTTGGTGCATCTGTTGAGAAGATGGCTAAGCTAAGACCTGCATTCAAGAAGGATGGTGTTGTTACAGCTGCTAACGCATCCGGAATCAACGACTCAGGTGCAGCACTTGTTGTCATGAGCAAGGAAAAAGCTGATGAACTTGGAATCAAGCCTCTTGCAACTATTAAGGGATACGCATCCGCAGGTGTTGATCCTACAATCATGGGCATCGGACCTGTTCCTTCATCAAAGAAAGCTCTTGAAAAAGCAGGTTGCAAGATTGAGGACATGGACCTTATTGAAGCTAATGAAGCTTTTGCTGCGCAGTCAGTTGCAGTTGGAAGAGACCTAGGAATAGATCCTGAAAAGCTAAATGTAAACGGTGGAGCTATTGCTCTTGGACACCCAATTGGAGCTTCAGGTGCTAGAATTTTGATTTCTCTATTATTCGAAATGCAAAAGAGAGATGACGCTAAGCTCGGCCTAGCAACTCTTTGCATTGGCGGTGGAATGGGAACTGCTATGGTTGTTGAAAAATAAGATTTATAACTAAATCCAAGGTTTATGGAATAAATAGGATAGTATTTCTTAGGAATCTACTATCCTATTTTAATTGTTCAGATTTAGTGGTGATTTATCAAAGAGGGGCGACAGTAGAAATATTTACAAATAAAACTTAAATTTTCTTAAGAAAAACAGCTTATACTATTGGAATCTTAGAAAAATTGTGTTAAAATTAACCCAATGTTAGAAAGGTGCATTATTGGGGATTTGGGTAATGATAAAGTTTGAGAATGTAACTAAGTATTATGGGGATAATGTTGGCTTAGAAAACGTTTCAATCGCCATAGATAAAGGGGATTTTGTTTTTTTAGTAGGACCAAGTGGTGCCGGGAAATCAACATTTATTAAGCTTATTCTTAAAGAGATTAATGCTGATTCCGGCTCTATTTTAGTGAACGGAAAAGAAGTAACAAAGCTTAAAAATCACGAAGTTCCGAAATTAAGACAAAGCATAGGCATTGTATTCCAGGATTTCAGGTTACTACCGAAAAAGACTGTTTATGAGAATGTTGCCTTTGCTATGGAAATTTTCAGGTGCAGTCAGAATCAAATTAAAAAAAGAGTGCCACAGGTTCTTGATATAGTTGGAATAGGTAACAAGGCTAATAAGTATCCTGATGAGCTTTCAGCGGGAGAACAGCAAAGAGTTGCAATTGCAAGAGCAATTATTAACAATCCAAAGCTTTTAATCGCTGATGAACCAACTGGAAATCTTGACCCAGAAACCGCTTGGGACATCATGGATATTCTAGAAGGAATTAATGAATCGGGGACGACTATCGTTATGGTCACGCATTCTAAAAATATTGTAGACCAAATGGAAAAAAGGGTAGTTGCGATAGAAAATGGAAAAATTGTTAGAGATGATGTTGGTATATATGGATATGATGAGTCCTGTGAAACTTGTAAGATAGGAGCGTTTTCAACTGATGAACAGTCTGATATATAATATAAAACAAGTTGTTCAACAAATAGGGAGAAATAAAGGTATGTCCTTTGCTTCTGTTCTTGCAATTACAGCAATGATGTTAATTTTGGGATTATTTTTTGTAATTTCTGTTAATATTAACCTGTTCTCAGAGATGATACAAAAGGATTATGATTACGTTGAAGTGTACTTGAAAGATGATGTTGATGAGAAGCAAGTCGACAACATAAAGGGTAAACTTGAAAATATTAGCGGTGTGAAAAACATTGAATATAGATCAAAGCAAGAAGCTCTTAAGATAATGAAACAAAGATGGGGCGAGAGTGGGTATCTGCTTGATTCACTCGGAGATAATCCATTGCCAGATTCTATCGTAATAAATGCAGAAGATAACGAAACGGCGAATAACATCAATAAATTTGCCAAGAAGATAGATGGTGTAGAGGATGTAAAATATTACAAGGAAACGGTGGATAAGCTAACAAAGGCATCGAATTTTCTGCAGTATTCTGCAATAGTAATAATGATATTCCTGATAGTTGTTTCTGTAATTGTTGTTTCAAATACGATTAAACTAACAGTTTTAAATAGATCAAAAGAAATAAGCATAATGAAGTATGTCGGAGCAACGAACTGGTTTGTTAGGGGTCCATTCCTGATTGAGGGGATATTTCTTGGCATTGTTTCTTCAATGATTGCTGCCGCATTAACCTGGTTAATTTATATTCAAATAGAAAAACTGATAGGTGACGATATTATGGTTATATTGTCATCTCCTTTAGTTCCGGCAGATTATTTAGCGGTAAATCTACTAGTTATATTCCTGGCCATAGGTGTAAGTGTTGGAGCCAGTGGAAGTATAGTTTCTATGAGAAAGTTTTTGGATAAATAAGGAGAGAAAAATGGTTAAAAAAGCATCTATTGTTTGTATAGTAGGAACCCTTATGCTTGGATTACTGGCTATAGATTTGCATGCCACAGATGTAAATTCACTAAAAAACAAGCAAAGTGATATTAGCAGTCAGCAAAGTGACTATCAAATGAAAGATAAGGAGTTGGGGAAAAAGATACAAGAAAAGGCTGAAGAAGTTGATGATTTGCAGTCGGAGGTAGATACAACTCAAGCTAAGGTTGATAAACTTGATAACAGTATTCGCATTAAAAAAGAAGAAATGTCCAATCGAAAAGATGGTTTAGAAAAAAGACTTAGAAATATGTACAAAAAAGGAACAGTAAGCTTTGTGGATATAATTTTAAGTTCCAATAATGTTACTGAATTCATATCTAACCTTGAGTTTGTACAAAAAATATATGAAAATGATAAGAATACACTCAAGACGTTAACGAGTGAGCATGAACAACTTCAGAAAGATGAAAAAAAAGTAGTTGAATATAGGGCGACTCTTGAAGAGAAGCAAAGAAAGGTAGCTGAAGCAAAGAAATCCTTGGAAAAAGACCAAGCCCAGGTTAGGAAGCAGATAGAAGATTTAAAACAAGCATATGCTGATTTGGGTAACCAGATATATGCAGCCCAACAGGCAGAAATGGCTAAGCAGCAGGGAAATCAAAATAACTCTAGCAATACTGGATCATCTAGCCCTGGAACATCAGGAGGCTCGTCATATGTTCAGCCTGGATCAACGGGTATTTTCCAGTGGCCAGTAAGAGGCATGATTACCAGTGAGTTCGGATATAGGTCTTTTATACTAAACGGAGCTCCTTACAGTGATTTTCATACTGGACTTGATATAGCTGCTCCAGCTGGGACACCAATATGTGCAGCAGATGGTGGTAAGGTTATAATTGCTGGAGCTATGCCAGTTTCAGGTAACACCGTAGTAATTGACCACGGCAATGGCTTTTTAACTCTCTATGGACATAATAGTTCTATTGCTGTGTCGGTTGGTCAAACGGTATCTAAGGGGCAGGTTATTGCGTACTGCGGGATGACAGGCTTGGCAACAGGCAACCACTGTCACTTCCAGGTAAACATAAACGGGAGACCTGTTAATCCTAGAGGATATTTATAAGGTTAGAATTTAGAACATTTAGAATATGCAAAACAATTTTAACATGCAAGAAATCAACCCTATCATTTTAGAAATATTACATGATAGAGGTTATAATTCAGAAACAGAAATTCAAGAATTTCTTTCAACCAGACCTAGAAAGACATATGATCCATTCCTTTTGCTCAACATGGCAGAGGGAGTGGATTTAGTATTGTCAGCGATTGAAAGCGATGAGCGAATATGTATATATGGGGATTACGATGCAGATGGCGTAACTGCGACATCAATTTTACTTGAATTTCTTTCAAATCTAACATCAAATCTCAGTTATTATATACCTTCAAGATTTGATGAGGGGTATGGACTTAACAAGGCTGCAATGGAAAAAATAAGCAAAGCAGGTGTGGATCTTGTCATAACTGTTGACTGCGGAAGTGTTTCAAAAGAAGAGGTTGAGTATGGGGAAAAACTTGGTCTTAAAATTTTGGTCACTGATCATCACCGCGCAGATAATGAGCGGCTACCGCAATGTCCGGTTATTAATCCCAATCAGCCAGGTTGTGAATATACGTTCAAAGGACTTGCAGGCTGCGGCGTAGCATTTAAGCTTGCCCAGGGTGTAGCTCGTACTATTGGATTGCAGTCGCACACTTACAACAACACTCTAGATTTGGTCGCAATAGGAACTGTCGCTGATGTTATGCCTCTTGTTGATGAAAATAGAACTTTGGTTAAATACGGGTTAATGAGGTTGAATTCTGCAGATAGAAAGCCCCTCAAAATTCTCATAGAGGAAATTGGTTTGAAAGTAGGAGAAGTGACTTCTTTTAACATAGCTTTCGGGATTGCTCCACACATAAATTCTGCCGGTAGAATCAAGGCTGCAAGACTGGGAGTAAAACTTTTCAGAAGCACTTCAGATGATGAAATCACAGAAATTGTTGAAACGATAAAAGACTGCAACAAGCAGAGAAAAACTTTACAGGATGAGATATATAAAGAGTGCTTAAAACGAATTAAAGAAGAATATAAAAATAATAAAAAAATATCAGATTTTATTTTAATTGATCTTGAAAATGCTCACGAGGGTGTGACCGGTATAGTTGCAGGAAGACTAAAGGAACGGTTTTATCGTCCGGTTGCTATTCTAACAAAAACTGAAGATGGATTTTTCAAGGGGACATCCCGAAGCATAGATGGACTTGATATTCATTCGTTATTATCAAAATTTTCTGATTTATTTATTAGTTTTGGCGGGCATAAAGCAGCTTGCGGTTTTACAATATCAGAAAACAATGTTCCGTTGCTGCGTGAAGGCATTCTGGATTTAATGAGAAACGAACTTTCGAAGAACTCTGATTTGTTGACAAGAAAGTGGAATTGGGATCTCGAGTTGGCTCCCGAGGATGTTACAATAAGCTTAGCTCAGGATCTATTGATGCTTGAACCATCTGGAAAATGCAATGAAAAGCCTGTTTTTGCAGTAGATGGTAAGGTAGCGAACCTAAAAACCATGGGAAATGAAGCCCAATATAGACGGTTTCAACTGACATCGGAAAAATCTGATTCTTTTGTTTCGTGTGTGTGTTTTGGTATAGAACAAGGTTCTATTGATGAAATTGTTGAAGGTAGACATGTTAAAGCTATTGGAGATATCAGTCTTAATCGATGGAATGGTAATGTTTTGGCACAGATGAACGTGAAAAAAATCTTTCAAAAAGATACTATATAAAAGATACTATATAATAGAAAAGAGATTTTAGTATGAATGAAGAAAATAAAAAAATAAATAAATCGTTAGTTCCATTTATTCTTGGCGTGGTTCTTACATTGATAACCATATTTGCTATTGCAAAAATTGGTAATTTCGTTGTTGTACATGGGGATGAGAATGGTGTGATAAAAATCATTGCCAAAGAGTACTCAAATTTACCGAAAATTTTGGACGCAATAGATAAAAAAAGCATTTTTGAGTTTAATGAAAAGAATGCAAAGGATGCAGCACTGAAAGCTGTCGTTGATTCTATTGGTGATGAGTATTCTGAGTATCTTACAAAGAAAGAAACTGATGAATGGGAAAGTTACCTAAATGGCGAATTTTCTGGAATAGGTATAAGCTTCCAGAAAAACGATAAGGGTGAATATCAAGTTACTGAAGTATTTAAAGATAGTCCAGCAGAAAAATCCGGAATTAAAATCGGTGATATTATTTTAAAGGTCGATGGCAATTTGTACAAAACATCTGAAGAAATGTCTGAGCATATTCGAGGGGAAAGTGGTACAACGGTTGAACTTATACTGATGAGAAACAACAAGGAAATCAAGGCATCTATTACAAGAGAAACAGTCAAGGAAAAAACAGTATATGCTAAAGTAATGGATGATGGAAGCGGATATATTGTGATTAAGAGCTTTGAGGACGGAACAGCAAAAGAGTTTGAAACTGAACTGTCAGCCTTCGAAAAGCAGGGAATAAAATCCATGGTGATAGATCTTCGTGATAACGGAGGTGGATACATAGATGAAGGAATGGAAATTGCAGATAGACTCCTCAAGGAAGGCACTATTACGTATATGGAGGATGTAAAGGGCAAGAGAAAATATTTTAACTCTGATGAAAAAGCAACTAAAATCAAGTATGTAGTACTAGTGAATGAGAATACGGCATCCACATCTGAGATTTTAACAGCTGCTATTAAAGACAATAATGGTGGCAAAATAGTTGGCAGCAAAACATTTGGTAAAGGCATAGTCCAGGAAACTACTAAATTTAAAGATGGATCCTCATTAAAGCTGACCGTTTTGAGGTATTTCTCTCCTAAGGGAAAGGTGATACACAAGAAGGGTATTAAGCCTGATGTTGAGGTTAAATTTGATCCTAGCTCAGGAACTGACAACCAGCTTGAAATGGCTAAATCACTTCTTAAGCAATAATGTAAAAGGCCTGATACACATGGTGTTCATGTTATAGGTTACGATGTCGATGAAGCAGGAAGCCCATTGGTTTTAGACAATGGATAGTTCACATATAATACATATTAATATAATTGATTGTTAATGATAGACGCTTTAAAATTTTATTGCAACAGTTGATAACTGTTTAAAAAAATGTTATCATTGAGTTAGTGTGATAAAAGGAGGTAGGATATATGCCATATGATTCCAAATTTAAAAGAGATGATATTGATGAACTGTTTGAGGGGATCTTGTCTTTAAAAACTGTGGATGAGTGTTATAGATTTTTTGAAGATATATGTACAATCAATGAAATTAACTCCATTGCACAGAGGCTTCAGGTTGCAAAAATGCTTGATAATAAGTGCACATATAAGGAAATTGAGCAGGAGACCAAGGCATCTACTGCTACTATAAGCAGAATCAACAAATGCCTGGTGTACGGAGCAGATGGATATAAGATAGTTCTTGATAACTTAGCTAAGAAATAGTATCAGCGCCCGAAGGGGCGCTATTTTATTTTCGTATGGGGATTTTCACAACATGAACAAGCAGGGAGACATTTATCTATCCGAATTGACAGACAACAAAATAGACAAAGCTTCGCTCAGATGGATGCTGCTAAACAAAAAAGATATTCCTATTTCAAAAAAAATGGATATATCAATCTCGGAAGCATTTCCTTTTAATGTTTTTTTAATAGACGAAATTGAGTTAGTTAAAAAAACTTCAGATCTTCGATGTTATAATAAAGATAGTGAAAACAATTATGATTCTCATTGTATTGCAGCTAATTTAAAGCTTGAATATTTTGGCAGAGGGAAGCCGTATTTTTCAGATATTAATTTAAATTTCTCGATATCACATACAAGTAAACGCAATAGTAATAATTCGGATATCAATGCAAATAGATCAGCAAACACAATATGGGGATGTGCGGTTTCTGACCTCGAGATAGGACTTGATCTTCAATTCGTAAGGCAAGTAGAATATAATGAAATAGCTGAAAAGTATTTTTCGAAGCTTGAGAATGAATTTATTAATAAATATGGCATTGGTGGTTTTTTTCAAATATGGACAAGGCGTGAAGCCATTGGAAAAGCAGTTGCCGAAGGATTTTTCCTAGAAGATAATGATTTTGGAGGAAGCGTAGGCATAAACCTTGAACTACTTCAAGAAATTAAATACAAGGATAAGAAGCTTGAAGTTTTTACTCATAAGTTTACAGACGACTTGTGGGGTAGTTGCTGTGTAGTAAAAATAGGGTAGGATATGGATAGTAGAAAAACTAAGCTGGAAGCTTATGCTGCAGGTGCAAAATTCGTATCTCGTCGCATGAGAACGGAGAAAGAGGTTATCAAACACTTACTTGATTTAGAATTTACAGAGGAGGAGTCGGCAGAGGTTGTCAATTCACTTAAATCAGATGGATATATTAATGATGAGGAGTACGCTGTTTTGTTCCTAGCGAATGCATTTCAAAAGGGGAGGAGCTTTAATCGTGCGAAACGTGAGCTCAATATGCTTGGAGTTGATGATTTCAGCATAGAAGATGCCTTCTATCGTCTTGAAACAGAGGGACATCATAGCATCACGGGGCGAATTATTTTGTCCGAAGAAGATCGTGCTAATGAAGTAATGCTAAAGCTTCTTGAGAAGTCGGGCTATTCAATTTCAGATAAAGTACCGCGAAAAATATATGCCAGAGTCGCACGAAACCTAGCAGGCAAAGGGTATAATTCAGGTGTGATATACAAGGTATGCAGCAAAATTAATCAAGATAGTGCGCTTTGAAAATATATTGCTTTAAAAATGTTATTTTGTAGTATAGAGAAGCAGAGAAGAACTGCTCAAACAAATCTATATTATATGCTTAGGAGAGGGATATGGGGAAAAAGGAGCGACTTAATAGGACTGAAATGCTGATTGGGTCTGAGGCTCTCAATATTCTTGAGCATTCTCATGTTGCAGTGTTCGGACTTGGGGGTGTTGGAGGTTCAGCGGTAGAGGCTCTTGCGAGAGCGGGTGTTGGGAAGCTAACGTTAGTTGACAAAGATATAGTGGATGAGAGCAACATAAATCGTCAGGTCATTGCAACATATGATACGATTGGAATGGACAAAATAGAGGCGGCAAAGAAAAGAGTTCTGTCTATTTGTCCTGAATGCACTGTAGATGTATATAAGCAGTTTGTTTTGCCTGGGCAGTTTGGTGATATTGGAGATTTCGCGCGTTTTGACTATGTCATTGATGCGATTGATAATGTCTCGGGCAAGCTTGCTATAATTATTGCTGCAAAAAATGCTAGCGTACCAGTAATCTCAGCAATGGGTGCAGGAAACAAAATGGATCCAGAGAAATTTTTAATAGATGATATAAGTAAGACCAAAGTGTGTCCACTAGCTAAGATTATGCGCAAGAAAGTTAGAGAATTGGGATTACAAGATGTTGCAGCTTTGTATAGTATTGAAGAACCAATTAAAACTGGATCAAAAACACCAGGGAGTATGAGTTATATTCCACCTATTGCAGGCCTTATGATAGGGGGATATGTTATACAGGATTTAATTAAGCATAATAAAAAATAATTTCCATTTACTGGGAATAAATTTTAGATAATGTGGTATAATATTTTCAGGGAGGAATTGAAATGAAAAAGGAAATGACAAATATAGATATTTTTTCAGGATTTCTAGGTGCGGGAAAGACAACGCTTATTAGAAAACTGATTGAAGAAGCATATAAGGGCGAAAAAATTGTTTTAATAGAAAATGAATTTGGGGAAATTGGAATAGACGGAGGGTTTCTTAAGGATGCAGGCATAGAAATAAATGAAATGAATTCAGGCTGCATATGCTGCACCCTGGTCGGTGATTTTTCAAAAGCTATCGAAAAAGTAATTGGTGAATTTAAACCTGACCGCATTCTGATTGAACCCTCTGGCGTAGGCAAGCTGTCAGATGTTATTTTAGCCGTTAAGAATCTAAAAGATGATAGGATTCATTTGAATAGCTTCACGACCATTGTGGATGGCAGAAGATACGAGATGTATGCTAAGAATTTCGGTGAGTTTTATAACAATCAAGTAGAGCATGCAAACACAGTTATCATAAGTCACGCACAGGATCTTGATGCGAAGCAAATAGATAAAGCTGTCAGCAAAATTAGAGAGCTCAACAAGGAAGCAGCTGTTATAACTACAGATTGGGATGAACTTGACGGTTCCGTAATTTTAAAAACGATGGAGGAAGGCTCCACAATTGAGAAGACATTAGAAAAGCTAACATATGAGGTTAATCATGCAGACTGTGACCATGAGAACGGTATTTGCCATCATGAAAATCATGGTCATCATGAGGGGCATAATCATAACGACGAGCATAATCATCGGCATCGTCATGTGCACGAACATCAAAACGAGCATTGTCATGACAATCATCACGAACATGATGAGCATAATCACGAGCACCATCACGACCATGACCATCATGAGCACGGACATCATCACGAGCATTGCCATGATCATCACGGTGAGTACGAACATAGCGACGAAAAAAAACACGAACATCATCATGTGCACTGCCACGATCATCACCACGACCACCATCATCATGAGCATGGACACCACCATGCCGATGAAGTGTTTGACAGCATTGGAATTGAAACCTCTAGAGCATATCAGCGAAACGAGCTTGAAACAATACTTTCCAGCCTTAAGGATGATGAAAGCCTTGGAACTATATTAAGAGCAAAGGGTATTTTGCAATCTAAGGATGGATGGCTTCACTTCGACTTGGTTCCAGGCGACTTTGAAATTCGAAAAGGATCTGCAGATGTAATAGGTAGAATAGTTGCAATTGGAACTGAACTTGACAAGAGCAAAATAAAGGAATTGTTCAAAATAAACAATTGATTGGTATAAATGATTGAAAAAGTAAAAACAAATCATAGATTGAAATTTGAGATGTATTTAAGAGGGGAGAAATGAATATACCTGTATTTATATTTTATGGCTTCCTGGATGCTGGGAAGACAAGCTTTATTCAGGAACTATTAGAGGGTGATGATTTTGTCGAAAACATGAGAACGCTTGTAATAATCTGCGAAGATGGCGTTTCACAATATCATAAGGAAAAGTTTGTTTCTGAGGATATATTCCTTGAATATATTGAAGATAGTAACGACTTTAATGAAAAAAATCTTGATTGGCTGCAGAAGAAACACAGGGCAGAACAAATTCTCATAGAATACAACGGAATGTGGAATAAACAAACGCTTGCAAATGGTTTGCCGCCAATGTGGAATGTTGTCCAACAAGCTGCGATTTTCGAATCAAAAACATTCCCTTTATACAATAAGAACATTAGACAGCTCGTTTATGAAAAACTGAATACGGCCGACATGATTTTCTTTAATCGTTCTATAAGAGATGGGTTCGATATGGAAGAATATCACAAAATAGTCCGTGTGGCCAATAATCGAGCGCTTATCATATACGAGTATGAAGATGGTACTGTTGAGCAGGATAACATCCCTGATCCACCACCGTATGACCTTGATGCTGATGTTGTAAGAATTGAAGATGATGACTTCGCTTTCTTTTTAAGAGATTTGATGGACAGCCCTGAGATTTACGATGGAAAGGTGTTAGAATTTAAAGGTAGAGCTCTTTGCACTGAGGAAGGGAACGAGGATTTAGAAAATTTTGCTATTGGAAGACATGTAATGACATGCTGTGTTGAGGATATTGCTTTCCAACCTATTATCTGTGAATATGCCCATGGATGTATTTCAAGACTGAAGCCCGATCAACATGGAGATTGGTTTGTTGTCCGTGGTAAGATGACATTCAAAGAAAGTCCAATGTACGACGGTATAGGTCCAATACTTGTAGTGAGTTATATTAGACCTGCAAAAGCTGCAGACCCTGAATTAGCAACATTTTAAATCTGTTACGTAGGCAAATCTTTCGAGGCAAACTATTTTGTGGTATAATCATTTGAAAATAGGTCTTGACTGTAGAAAAATATATAACAAAAGCTAAAAATTAAAGAAATATGAATAGGTAGGTTAGAGAATGTCAGAATATAGGAGTTCAAATTTTATTCACGATATAATAGATGAGGATAATAGAACTGGTAAGCATGGTGGTGAGGTTGTGACAAGGTTTCCGCCTGAGCCTAACGGATATCTTCACATTGGACATGCAAAGTCGATTTGCTTGAATTTCTCGACTGCGGAGAAATATGGTGGAAGGTGCAACCTGAGATATGACGATACAAATCCAGAAAAAGAGGATATGGAATTTGTGAAGTCGATTGAAGATGACGTGCATTGGCTCGGGTTTGAATGGGAAAATAAATTTTGGGCTTCAGATTATTTCCCAAAGATGTACGAGGCGGCATGTGAACTAATTAAGAAAGGAAAGGCATTTGTTTGCGAGTTATCTCCAGAGGAAATGAGAGCGTACAGAGGTACGTTAACGGAGCCAGGTAAAAACAGCCCTTACAGAGATAGATCTGTTGAAGAAAATATGAATCTCTTTGAGGAAATGAAGTTGGGAAAGCATCCTGAGGGCTCAATGGTTCTTCGTGCAAAGATTGATATGTCATCTCCAAATATTAACATGAGGGATCCGATAATATATAGAATTGCTAACGTTTCTCATCATAATACTGGAGATAAATGGTGTATATATCCTATGTATGATTTTGCGCATCCAATCGAGGATGCAATAGAAGGGATTACACATTCGATATGTACCTTGGAATTTGAGGACCATAGGCCACTTTACGAGTGGTTTCTTAAAGAACTTAATTGGTGGGATCCAAAGCCACAGCAGATTGAATTTGCAAGGCTAAATCTAACCAATACAGTAATGAGCAAAAGACTTTTGAAGGGGCTTGTTGATGATGGCGTGGTAGAAGGATGGGATGATCCGAGGATGCCAACCATTGCCGGCTTACGAAGAAGAGGATATACCTCATCGTCAATACGCGATTTCTGCGATAGGATTGGTGTAGCCAAGTCTAATAGTGAAGTGGAAATAGGACTTTTGGAGTTTTGTGTTAGGGAAGATTTGCAGTCGCAGGTTGAATCAAGAAATATTGTTGAGAATCCTGTCAAAGTTATAATAACAAATTATCCTGAGGGGAAATCTGAAGAATTTACAATTGAGAATAATGGCAAGGTTCCTGAACTTGGAGAAAGGACAATTACCTTTAGTAGAGAAATTTGGATTGACGGTGAAGACTTTAAGGAAATTCCTCCTAAGAAATATTTCAGATTATTTCCTGGAAATGAGGTAAGACTCAAGGGTGCGTACTTTATTAAGTGTACAGATGTTATTAAAAATGCGGATGGCACTATTAAGGAAGTGCATGCAACTTATGATCCAGAAACAAGAAGTGGTAGTGGATTCACTGGCAGGAAGGTGAAGGGTACTATACATTTTGTTGATGCTGCAAACTGTGTGCCAGTTGAAGTCAGAAACTACGGTTATCTGATGATACCCGATGAGAATGGAGAATATCAACTAAATGAAAATTCTATAGAGAAACCGATTGCTTATGCGGAACCTTCAATTCTAGATGCCAAGAAATGTGAGAGATTTCAATTTTTCAGACATGGTTATTACATCGCAGACTCGGAGTTATATGAGGAAGGCAAGGATGGCAGGAAGGTGTTTAATCGAATTGTTGATCTCAAAAGTAGTTATAGACCAAAATAAGGGAATGTAGCAATATATGGTAGATGAAATAATTTTTACTCTTGGTAAAAGCATGGGTGCAGCACTGGTAGCAGTTTTAGCTGGTTTCAGTGCTGTAGCTATATTTAATGGTATGCCGCCTGGTTGGCTGACAGATTATGGAGAAACTCCTTCAGAAGAGCTTTTAGACAGGTCTAAGCCGAGGATCAATCGAAATCCGTGGGCTTATATTTTATCCGTAGTCCTGTCACTTGCCTTTATAAAATTTATATTTATTGATTATCGTTTTTTTGCATGCGGTGTTGTTTTGATGTGGACGCTAGCAGTGATGTCTTTGTCAGATGCCAAATATAGGATAATTCCGGACCAGTTCGTTATTTTAGCATTTATAAGTGGCTTTGGATTTATCCCCTTTATAGATTCGTGGCAGGCTCAATTGATTGGTCTGTTGATTGGCGGAGGCATAATGCTCTTAGTAGCTGTTCTTTCTAAGTTTGCACTTAAGCAGATAGCAGTAGGTGGTGGCGATATCAAGCTTTTCGCAGCACTTGGACTTTGCCTAGGTGTTAAAGGCGTAGTAGCCGTTATGATTCTGACATGCTTAATCATGGGGATATACGCGTTATTTAAGATGGGCAAAGGCGAACTTTCGATCAAAGATTCTCTCCCCATGGTGCCATATATATTTGTTAGCACTGGGCTCTACCTGTCGATTATATGGGAATTACAGCTTAACTTGGAGATCTAAATGGAACAAAATATTTTGCTTTCAATACAATACGATGGGACAAACTTCAGCGGATGGCAGAGGCAGCCAGGTATTAGGACAGTACAGGGCACTATTGAAGATGTTATAGGGGCTGTACTCAATCAAGAGGTAAACATACGAGGTGTAAGTCGCACAGATTCAGGAGTGCACGCTCATCAGCAAATGGCACAGTTTTGTGCTGAGGTAAAAATTCCAATTGAAAAACTTCCATTTGTTTTGAACAATGCACTCGCAAAAAAAAGCGAAAGAAATGGCCTGATGCCGGATATTTTTATTACAGCAGCTCAGCAGGTGCCTATGACCTTTGATGTAAGAGGGGCTGTCGTGGGAAAGAAGTACAGTTATTTTATAGAAACTGGACATACTAGAGAAATTACTCTGCGAAATTCGAGATATTTTGTTGACGAGTATTTATGCGTGGACAAAATGAGAATAGCTGCGAGAGAATTGACGGGAATGCACGATTTTTCGAGCTTTAAGGCTGCGGGAGGAGATCCAGAACAAAACCCGAATAAGACAATATACGGTATACGGGTCGTTTGTGCTGAAAGTGGCAAGAACAACGCACATCAGAGTATTAGGATTGATTTTTATGGGGATAGCTTCCTATATAAGCAGGTTAGAATAATGTCCGGTACACTTATTGATGTGGGTATGGGTAAAATTTCTGAAAATAGAATTACGAGAATATTAAATGCAAAAGACCGTCAGATGGCTGGACATACGGCACCGCCACAGGGGTTATTTTTGGAAAAAATGTATTTTGACAAAGATACTCTTTTGGATGAATCAAGGAATGGAGTTAAGCTAAGTGAGAGTCGTGATAATGGTTAGCACAGGAAATAACAGTATTTAGCTATTGAATTATGAGGGAGAATATTATGGATAATTTAGAAAAGCAAAGACCGTCCTGGGATGAATACTTCATGGGGATGGCAAAGCTGACATCTCAAAGGTCAACTTGTCTGAGGAGAAAAGTCGGCGCTGTGATTGTTAAGGACAAGCATATTGTTGCTACGGGATACAACGGAGCACCTAGAGGGCTTTCTCATTGTGCTGAGCTTGGAGGATGCTTGAGGGAACAGCTAAAGGTGCCGTCTGGACAAAGGCATGAGCTGTGTAGAGCCCTTCACGCTGAGCAAAATGCAATAATTCAAGCTGCTACGCTAGGGCAAAGCATTGAGGGTGCGAGCATATATATAACTCACCAGCCATGCTCAATTTGCTCAAAAATGATAATCAATGCAGGTATAGAAAGAATTGTCGTCGATGAAGGATATCCTGATGAATTGGCGACAAAGCTTCTTGCAGAAGCGGGAATCAAGGTTGTTACATTGGGTCAAAATAATTAAATATGCAAAATACGAATGAACTGAGAAGTCCCTCGGGCATCCCTAATGATTTTTATAAAAAGCTCATCAAAATTGCTGCACCAATTGCTGTTCAGGGCATAATTTCATCTTCTCTTGGGCTTGTTGACAATATTATGGTCGGGAGCCTTGGCGAAGAAGCTCTTGCAGCAGTTGGAATTGCGATGCAGATTTTCTTTGTTCAATATCTTTTTGTTTTTGGATTTGTAAGCGGATGCGGAACATTCGTTGCGCAGTTTTATGGTGCTGGTGATAGAAGGGGTGTTCATAAAACACTTGGATTTGCAATCACCGTATCGCTATTAATAGGTCTAGTATTTTTTGTCGCGGCATTTTTCTTTCCAGAGAGAGTAATTGCTCTATATACTGATGATTTATCTGTGGTACCCCTTGCAAGTACTTACATGAGAACAGGCTCTTGGACAATTCTTTTCTTGGGCTTCAGCATTCCGATAGAAGCCTCCCTTAGGGGAACTCAGCAGACTACTCTACCACTTTATGTTTCCACATTTGTATTTTCCTTAAATACAATACTAAATTATTTTCTCATATATGGTAAATTTGGATTCCCTCATCTGGGTGTTTATGGGGCAGCAATTGCCACAGTAATTGCAAGGCTTCTAGAAATGTTAATACTTGTCATAGTAATTAGCAGGGGGAATTATTTAACTGGCAAAATCTCTGAGTATTTTGACTGGAATAAAGTGTTTCTAAAAAGAGTTTTGAATAATGCAAAGAGCACCACTGGCAATGAGCTCTTTTGGTCCCTTGGTCAGACTGTGTATGTTGCTGCTTTTGCAAGGCTTGGAGTGACCGCATATGCATCGTTTCAAGCAGCCAACAATATTAACGGAGTTTTTATTTTTGCTGGGTATAGCATTGGTGATGCAACGCTGATTATTTTGGGTGAATATCTAGGTCGGAGAGAAAATGCTTTGGCTGAAGACATTGCAAAAAAATTGCTCAAAATTGGTACTATGATAGGTATAATTTCAGCTTTTGGACTCTACTTCATAGGCAAATGGATGCTTAAGCTTTTTGAATTAACAGACCTGGGTCAAACTTATTCTGAAAGGCTCCTTATTGTGATGGCGATTATAATGGCAATCAAGGTTTATTGCACAATTCTTGTAACAGGGATATTGCGTGCAGGCGGTGACACAAGGTTTGCCATGCTTGCTGAGTGTGGGGCGGTATGGCTGATAGGAGTGCCACTGGCTTTCATAGGGGCATTGACCTTGCAACTTCCTATTTACTGGGTTTATGCCTTGATTGGAACATACAATCTAGTTGAAGCTACAATCTTAACATTGAGATTTAAATCGAGAAAATGGAACAAGACCATGATAATAGGTATTGAATCCGAAAATGTTAAATTAGATACAAATTTAAAGTGATGAGCATGGCGATTAACGCTACTTTATAGGTCGATCACAATCTCTTTAAAGACATACCGTACCGTTTGCAAGTATTTTGGCAGAACCACCAACTCTGATTTTCACACTGTTCCCAGCATCCACAGGCACAGAACACACAGTATGCGCACTAACTTCAGAAGGAGCTTGAGATAGCGTAGCGGTAATAGACGATGAGCGTTGCATTGACTCGCCTTGAATTACATTAAGCACGCCATTTGGTGAAAGCATCTCGTTTATGTAAAAATAATATGACAAAGCCCCATTTGAAGTTCCCGTTGCGGCTTCCTCATCAATACCGTAAAGGGGCGCAAAGTTACGACAAAATACTTTTCTCTCAGACGAAAGCTCGTTGTCATAGCTTGTCGCAAATGCATGAATGCCGACAACCTCTAAATCTTTTGACAATTCAGATATCATATCCATATTTGGAACCATTTTATCTAAGTCATTTTTTGATGGAATTGGCAACATTATATCAGGAAGCCCCGTTGAAATTGACATAGGCTTTAGCGTTGAAATAGATTCGTCGCTTGGTACAGAGATTCCCATAGAAGCGTAAATTCTTTCCAATAAAGGATATTCATCAAAGGTTGCGATATGTTTGGGAGGTGCCATATCCATAAGCACTGCATTTTCACTTATCTCAACATTAATAATGCCAGCCTTTGTTTTGAGCCTGATAGAACTGCTATTTAGGTCAATTGCTTTGTTTAGACAGTAAACTCCGCCGATTGTAGCGTGCCCGCACAGGTCGACCTCGTCTGTCGGAGTGAAGTATCTCGCGTGAAAATCGTATTCGTCTGAGCCTTGCTTGGGCTTAATAAACACAGTTTCGGAATATCTAAGCTCAGCGGCCAACTTGACCATTTTTTCATCGCTTGGAAAATTTTCATTTTCACCAAGGATGACAACACCCGCAGCGTTACCGCCAAAGATTTTATCAGTAAATGCATCAACTATGAAAAATTGATATTCAGACATCGATTCCCCTTTCTTTTTGTATAGCTTGGGACACATTTCATTTGTCGAAATAATTATAACAATTTTAGCATTTATGTAAAAATATAACAAGACCGGCATAGTAATTTTAACTATTATAGGGTATAATGTATGTAAGCATTTATATCAATAAAGCATAGAAATATATTCACGATAAATCGCATTGAGTGAAAAATAGGCAATCCAATGGGAAGGAGAGACAGAGTAACCATGAAGATTACACCATTTAAATACGAAGATGGGAAGATGACTGTTTTAGATCAAAGGAAGCTCCCTGGAGAAGAAGTTTATATCGAGATTAATACAGCCGAAGACA
The DNA here is from genome assembly GCA_900553025.1 of uncultured Eubacteriales bacterium. Classification (GTDB taxonomy): domain Bacteria; phylum Bacillota; class Clostridia; order Peptostreptococcales; family Anaerovoracaceae; genus S5-A14a. The sequence goes on from USBT01000006.1 coordinate 37,037, forward strand.
TCTACAATGCAATCAAAACGTTGGCTGTTAGAGGAGCTCCTGCGATAGGAGTTGCTGCAGCATATGGATATTTTGTTGCACTGAAAAAGTGGTATGATGAGGAAACTAGTTATGCCTTCACAGAAATTAGCACAAACTGTACTCCCGAAGGGTTTTTGCATGAGGCCAAAAAACTCAGAGATTATATAGGTTCAGCAAGACCGACGGCTGTTAATTTGCGATGGGCACTTGATAGAATATATCACAAAATTGAAAAGCTAGCGCTCAAGATGATAGAAGAGTCGGAAGAAGGCTTGCTCTCTCCTGCTGGTGTAGACGAGCTCATTAATATCGCTGAGGAAGAAACTTATGCGATTCACAGGGAAGATGTTGAAGCGTGCAAGTCAATGGGAGAATATGGACTCAAGCTTCTTAAAGATGGCATGGGAATTTTAACACACTGCAATGCTGGCACCATCGCTACGTCGGAATATGGAACTTGCCTAGCTCCGATTTATCTTGGAAAAGAAGCAGGTTATGACTTCCACGTGTACGCTGGTGAAACAAGACCGCTACTTCAGGGTGCAAGGCTTACTTCTTGGGAACTTCAGGAAGAGGGAGTTGATGTGACTCTGATTTGTGATAATATGGCGGCTTCGCTAATGAAGCTAGGGAAGGTAGATGCAATAGTTGTAGGATGCGACAGGATGGCCGCAAATGGTGATGGAGCCAACAAAATAGGAACGTTAGCTCTTGCTGTTTTGGCGAAGCATTATGATGTGCCATTTTACATGTTTGTTCCAACATCGACTATAGATCTTAATGCCGCATCAGGCGATGATATAATTATAGAAGAGCGTCACGGTGATGAGATATATAAGCATTGGTTTGAAAAGCCTATGGCACCTGAGGGTACCGACACATACAACCCTTCATTCGACGTAACCGATGCAGGCCTTATAACAGCGGTTGTTACCGAAGAAGGCGTGATATATCCACCTTTTAATGAGGGACTTTGCGAAGCTGTTAAAAAGGCTCACGAAAAAAGAAATAACAATCAATAATTGATTAATGATTGATTAAACCCTAGGTAAATGCTGCGATGTTATTTAAACAAAAAGACATAAGAATACTGATATTTTAAAATAAGGAAGCGTTGACAAGATGCAACAAAAGAGTTTTCTCGAGAGGTATGTAAAGGTCATCGTGGTTTTTGCTGTAATCGCCGGATCAGCCTCGGGTATTTTTGGTTCGGTGATTCAGGCTCCGCCGATGGCGATTGGATTTTGGCGACTGAGTTTTGGTTTGCCATTTTTTGCTGTGCCCTTTTTTAAAACAGGAATACACGAGCTAAAGTCGATACCGAAAAAAAGCATGATTTTTACGATCTTGGCTGGAGTTTTTTTATTTTTACATTTTTTCTGTTGGTTCAGTGCAGTTAAGCTTACCAATATAGCTTCCGCTTCTGTACTTGCGGCACTTCACCCTCTGGTAGTTGTATTCACAACGATATTTATATTCAAGAGGCATGTGGGCAGAAGACCTCTGATGGGTATCATTTGTGCACTTGCAGGTGCCAGTATGGTTGCAGGCTTTGACTACAAGGAGCTTGCCGCCGGAGATTTTAAGGGCGATGTTTTGTCTGTAGCGACGGCAATATTTATGGGGTTATATTTTGCCATGGGTCATGAAGCCAGAAAAAACATATCGGGAACTACATATGTATTTTTATGCTTCTTATTTTGTTGGATTTGCTTCGGAATAGGTATGATATCCACGGGGACGTCATTCGTTGGTTACTCATATTCGGATTGGATGTATATTCTTGGGCTGACAATTATATGCCAGATAGGTGCGCACGCTGTCTTTAATTTGTGTATGGGGCATGTATCATCGCTATATGTTTCTACTTGGGAATCTAGCGAGGCTGTGTCGGCGACGATGCTTGCATATATATTCCTTGGACAGGTGCCCGAGAAGTGGCAGCTTCTGGGCATGATCACAGTTGTAATTGGGCTATTGTATTATAATTATTATAGCAAGCTGGAGGAAGGTCAGCCTAAGGAACATTTGAATCAATCCTTAAGTATTGATGCTAAGCACGAAAAAGATAGCGGAGAAGGTGGTTTCTGATGAGCTATAAGGTTAAGATTTCTTCATTCGAGGGACCGTTTGATTTGCTTGTATATCTCATAGAAAATATGCAGATGAGCATATATGACATTCAGGTTTCAGAAATTACAGGACAATATATGGAATACATGAAGGATTTGAATACGATAGATGTGGAGCGTGCTACGGAATTTATGGTGCTTGCGGCCAGCCTCATAGAAATAAAAAGTAAGATGATATTGCCAACGGAGGATGAGAATGTTGAGGGCATCGTAGAGGAAGATCCGAGATCGCAGCTTGTGGAAAGATTAATCGAGTACAAAGGCTTCAAGAAGAAAGCTGATATGCTTTCAAAAAGATTTAGCGATAATCAGGAGATAATGGAGAAACCTCAGGAGGATATACAGGAGTATACGAATAATCCGGATGAGTACCTAAGCCTTGAAATTGATGAATTCGTCAGCGCTTTTAATGACTTCATTGAAAGAAAACAAAGAATCGATCAGGTCAGAGAGCGATATACAAGGCTTGAAAGAGATCGGATATCTATGGAATCAAGGATGGAGTACATCATAGATAGATTTAAAACAGAGAACAAAATAACAGGAAGAAATACCAAGATAAGTCTGAAAGACCTTGTTCCAGGCAAACAAGATAACTATAATCTAGTCGTAACTTTTGCAGCAACGCTTCAAATGATAAATCAAAAATCAATAATTGCAGAACAAAAATCCATCTATGGTGATATTTTGTTGAAGCTGTGCGAGGATAATAAAAGCGTTGAAAATAAGGAGATCTCATAATGGGAAACACTCAAATATACAAATCTGCTCTTGAATCGATGTTATATGTATGGGGAGAGCCGCTTTCAATCAAAGCCGTTGCCGATGTTCTTGGCATCGAGTATGATCAGGTTAAAGAATTGTTTGTGGAATTAAAAAATGAATATGAAAATGATGGACGCGGATTAAGAATAAGGCAGATTAACAGATCATTTCAGATGGTAACCGCAGCGGAAAACGCAATATTCATCAAAAGACTTTGCACCCCTGTGAAAAGCTCCAAGCTTTCGCAGGCAGCACTTGAGGTTCTCGCAATTATAGCATATAAGCAGCCAGTTACAAAGGCAGAAATCGAAGCTATAAGAGGTGTGCGTGCCGACAGGGTTGTAGAGGGACTTATGAAGAGGAGCCTAGTTGCTGAAAAGGGCAGATCTGAGGGAATTGGAAGACCTATAATTTATGGAACGACGGATGTGTTTTTGAAACAATTTGGATTTTCGTCAATATCTGAGTTGCCACCATTTCAAGATTTGGAAGGCGTTTTGTCTGATGAGGAAATTGAAAATTCAGGTTCGACACAGCAGCTTAAGCTAAAAATATGATTGGGATGATGTTTTTCATGTGTTTGTACAAGGAATAAAAAAAAGGGATAGAAAACAGGATTTATTTATGGGAAATATAATACTAATTGGGATGCCTGCGAGCGGGAAGAGCACAGTTGGCAGACGTCTTGCTAAAAAGTTGAATATGGATTTTGTTGACACAGACAATCTTATTGAGGAAAGTGAAGGCATGAGATTGCAGGATATAATTGATAATAAAGGCAATAAATCTTTCTGGGAAGTCGAAGAGAAAATCTTATGCAGCTTGGATTGCTGTGATACAGTTATAGCTACTGGGGGGAGTGCTGTTTTGTTCCCAAAAGCAATCGAGCATATGAAGAAGATGGGTGCAATTGTATACCTTGAGCAGAGTATTGATAGGCTAAAAAAGCGACTTTATAATCTTGATTCGAGGGGTGTTACGCTCGATGAGGGTGAGAGCATAGAATCACTGTATAATTATAGGGTGCCGCTATACAAAAGATATTCCGATACAACTGTAGATGTTGCAAATAAAAGCGTGGAGGATGTTGCTAGCGAGATAATAAAATCTTGCGTGCCGAGATAGTAAATGGTATAATTTTCTTTGAATTAATTTATAGAGAGAATTTTAGGAGGATTTGTATATGGAAATGTATGATAATGGATATCAATTTAACGATATTTTAACTGCTGAATATATTACTTTTGGTATCATTATGTTAATTATTAATTTAGTCGCTTTGTGGATGCTGTTTAATAAGGCAGGCTTGCCTGGTTGGTATGGTATAGTTCCTATTCTCAATTTGATTTATCTTGTAAAGTTTGCAACTGGAGGCTCAGGCTGGGGAGCAGTTTGGTTCTTTGTTCCTGTTGTGAATGTGATATATGGAATATATGTGTACTGGCAGCTTGGAAAAGCTTTTGGGAAAAGCTCGTTGTTTTGTTTGGGTCTTGTGCTAATACAAAGTATTTTTATTTTGATTTTAGCTTTTGGAAACTCGCAGTACATAGGTCCAAAGGGAGAACCTACGGCTTCGAACAGATAATTTATAGGTACAATAGTTAGGTAGTTTAGCACTTTTTATAATGGCTTTTCGCTCCCTTGCTATGGGGACGATGCCTATGAAAACGGATTAAAGTATATTTAGGAAAGGAAGAAAAAATGGAAAGAATCAAAACAATAGAAACTAGAAATCTTGCAGAGAGCCTTGAAAATGGCGGTTGTGGAGAATGCCAAACCTCTTGCCAGTCAGCTTGTAAGACATCATGCGGAGTAGCTAATCAGCCTTGTGAAAACGAGGAGAAATAATATAGCATGATACACCAATTTAAGTTAAACGGATACAATATTGTGTTGGACGTTTGCAGCGGATCGGTTAATGTAGTGGATGATGTGGCATATCGCATCATCCAACTTTTTTGTGCAAAGAAAGATGGCGGGCTATCCGAAGCAGAGGGGCATCCAACTGATAGTGAAAAGTCTGAAATCGTGGATGCGGTAATGGCTGAATTTGCGGGAGTAGAGGATTTGACCTATGAGGAAGTTCAGAGGGTTGTAGAGGATGTCGAAAGCCTTGTCAAAAACAAAATACTATTCACCCCAGACATATACCGTGAGAAGCTCGCGAAAACGGCAAAGAATATCGATGTTATCAAAGCCCTCTGTCTTCACGTCGCACATACCTGCAACCTGGACTGTGAATACTGCTTTGCCGCACAGGGGAAGTTCCACGGTGATTCAGCGCTTATGAGCCTTGATGTTGCCAAGAAGTCGCTTGACTTTCTTGTTGAAAACTCCGGGGGACGAAGGAATCTGGAGGTCGATTTCTTTGGTGGCGAGCCGCTACTCAACTGGGATGTAGTCAAGCAGACTGTTGCATATGGCAGGGAGCTTGAGAAAAAGTTTAATAAGCACTTTAGGTTTACACTCACAACAAACGGAGTGAACATAACTGACGATGTCATTGATTTTGCTGATAAGGAAATGGATAACGTCGTTCTGAGCCTTGATGGGAGAAAAGAAGTACACGACCACTTCCGAAAATTTATTGACGGAAAAGGCAGTTATGACCTAGTAATACCAAACTTTAAAAAACTCGTGAAATCACGTGGTGGAAAGAAGTACTATATCCGTGGAACCTTTACTGCTTTAAACAAGGATTTTCTGAATGATATCCTGCACATGGCAGACCTCGGATTTGACCAACTTTCTATGGAGCCTGTTGTCTGTTCACCGGAGGAACCATATGCGTTAGCGGAGGACGACTTACCGTATATATTCGACCAATATGAGAAGCTTGCCGTTGAAATGCTGAAAAGACGACGTGAAGGCAGACCGTTTGAATTCTATCACTATATGGTTGACCTCAAAAACGGACCATGCGTGCACAAAAGAGTTGCAGGCTGTGGATCGGGCTGCGAATACATGGCTGTTACGCCGTGGGGTGATTTATACCCATGCCACCAGTTTGTGGGAGATGAGGATTATAAAATGGGCGATATTTATAGCGGTATTTCCAACATCAAGAAAAGAGAAGAATTCAGCCGTTGTAATATTTATTCTAGAGAGGAATGCGATGATTGCTGGGCTAAGCTGTACTGTAGCGGAGGCTGTGCAGCAAATAACTATCACAGCAGCGGCTTAATATCAGGCGTATACGAGCAGGGGTGCAGAATTTTCAAAAAGAGAATGGAATGTGCAATAATGCTTGAGGTTGCATCGCAGCTTGACAATGAAAAATAAAATTTCGGTGAAATACATAAATGAAATAAGAATATAAATTAGAGCAATAGACATATATTAATTAGGGTTAGAATATGAGGATAAATAAATATATCGCACTATCTGGAGTTTGCAGCAGACGCAAAGCAGATGAACTAATAATAGCAGGACAGGTCAAGGTGAATGGTAAAACGCTTCGAGAAGCTGGATATCAAGTCAAGGAGAGGGATATTGTCATGGTTGCCGGCGAACCGATTCAGCCTGTAAAGGCTTACACATATATTTTGCTCAATAAGCCTAAGGGTGTAATAACCTCGGTTAAGGATGACCGAGGGCGAATAACCGTAACTGACATTTTAGCTGAGAATCCTGACATAACAGATGAAGCTCCACGACTTTTTCCGGTCGGTAGATTGGACTATGACACGTCGGGTGTTTTGTTATTGACCGATGATGGCGATTTAACATTTAGATTGACGCATCCTAAGCATGAATTTCCGAAGACTTATCATGCACTTGTTCAAGGCGTCATGAGCAGAGAAAAAGAACTCAAGCTTGTCAGAGGTGTGGATATAGGTGGATTTGTGACATCGAGAGCCAAGGTGAGAACTCTGAGAATAAAGGCAAATACAAGCCTTGTTGAGATTACTATTCATGAGGGTAAGAATAGGCAGGTTCGAAAGATGTTTGACGCAGTAGGCAATCCAGTGATTGAGCTTAAGCGAGTGGCATTTGGTAAAATACAGCTTGGGCATCTAAAAGAAGGTGGAGTTAGGAAGCTGACGACAAAAGAGGTTGAATACCTAAGGGGAGTGTAATCCTTGAAAGCGGCGTGATTCATCAAGTGTTGAAAGGGTTCAACCTATTATCGATGCCCAAAGCGAGCCAAGAGTCAATCTACAGTGGCTGTTTGACATTGTATATAAAGATAAATTTAATTGATTGTGTGCTCATATATATAAATTCATTATCATATCATAAAATAATGAAAAATATAAGAAAAATATTCCCAAACTGGTTGACAATTTGTTTAAAGATATATAAAATTAAATTTCAGTAGTAAGTGAAAGGAGCAAATATGGCAAAGAGAGTGAAGATAACAAAAAGAGAGTTAATGGTAAAGGCAGAAATGCTAAAGGCGATGGCTAGCCCTGTAAGATTAGGGATTTTAAAGGAACTTTCAGAGAATGACTATTGTACTGTTACATATTTTACAGAAGTAATGGATGAATCACAGTCAACAATATCTCAGCATCTTGCAAAGCTTAGAAGTAGACAGATTGTTTCCGTTGAATATGAGGGGACAAGAGCAAAGTACAGCCTTGAGAATGACAAAATAAGAGCCCTTGTTAAAATAGTATTTGAATAAAATTAGAGTTGACCAATATTTTGTTGTATCAAGCATTATACTTGGTATAGCTTTAGATACAGATTAAATTATCACTAATACAATTTTTTGATAGAGGTTTCCAGATGGTATTTACAGTAGTAGATAGATTTTGCAAAAAATGCAATCAAAACATCACATGCACACATAAAGCGAAGGCTTATATCGCAGAGATGTATCTCAATTGTATGGAAATAACGGAAGGCAGAGCTAACAAAAATCCAATTTTGCTGGATCTCTTTAACGATTTTGTTATTTCTATGATTGTTGGTATGATGGAAAACATAGATGATAGCTTGGCCAAGAGGAATGAAATGTTCGAAACAGTTCTTTCAGAGATTGGATTTGAGAGCAAGGTTCCACTGCCTTTGATCCTAGTTGGTCATGAAGTTGACGAGGAAGAGGTGCAGATTTTGTATTCTATGGCAAATGATTGGAGAGGGGCAAATTTCTGGAAGCTGTATTTGTCAGCCATTAATAAGGTTTCAGAGGTTTGTGATGATGGAGCAAAGGATGCTTCAAAATCAGGTGAAGAATGTAGTCTGTATGCTAATTGTCTGGGATTTGAATTTATGGATTTATCCCGAAATTTTGCATTTGAAATTGAGGGTATTCTTAGAGATTTATTTCCTGAAGAATCGTTTGGAGATGTCGCAGATAGATATATGTCAAATATAATTTCAAAGCTCATGAATCAATAGACATTCCAAACTAAAAAGTGTATTGATTAAAACCCCGAGAAGAAAATAAATTATCTTCTCGGGGTTTTGTAATCTCGTGACTTTTCTCATGTGGAGTATAAATCATATAATATCAAAATCAATAGGCTTCAGAAAGAGATTTCTGATTTCAATTGGGTCCTCGGTTTGACCGAGTATCCACTTCATCTTGCAAACTATTGCTTCAAGGGTCATAAGGCCTCCCTCTAGGATATTTGGATTATCAGTCAAGGATTTACCAACGGCGTAGGTTGCTAGTCGACTACCTTCATGAGGTACCTGCGTAGTTAAAACGACTATACCGCCGCTATCTGTAAATTCATTAATTGCATCGCTTATTGAACAATCTGAGTTGTGCTTAATATTGGGAAGACCACCGCTCCCAAAACTTTCTATAATTAAAACTTTGTAGATGTTGCCAAGTGTCTTAATCATATTAGGATTCAGACCTGGCGTTAGCTTTAAAACAAAGATAGGATGTGTCATTCGGTAATTAAAGCTAACCTCTTTTGAAACAGAGTCTATTATGTAATGAGTAACATGATCAGACATGACTTTAGCAACATAAGGATAATCAATGCTCTCAAATGCATTATAGCTTTGCGTTCTTATTTTTCTCGCCCGTGTTCCCCTAATCACCTTGGAATTAAAAACAATCTTAACGCCTGATGAAAGGGAATCGGATGCATAAATAAAGGCATCTATTAAGTTCCGCCTAGCATCGGTATCTCTAAGATAAATTGATTTCTGCGAACCTGTGAGGATTATAGGCTTGCTTGAGTTTTGAATCATATAGCTGAGAGCCGCTGCTGTGTAGCTAAGGGTATCTGTTCCGTGCGTTATGACAAAACCATCAAAATCAGAGTAGTTCTCCTCTACGGAAGCTGCTATTTTGTGCCATTCATGTGGTCCAACATTGGTGCTGTCAAGGTTCATGAGATCAATCGTTTTGAAGCTGCATATTTTGTTAATCTCTGGGACGAACTTAATCAGCTCCTTGCTATTGATTGTCGGTGTAAGGCCATTTTGGGATTCTGCACTAGCTATGGTACCGCCAGTTGTTATGAGCAAAATATTTTTCTTCATATGTATGACCTTAGGTTTATAGCTCTTTAATGAATTTTTTGATTCTAGCTCGAACCATTTCCTCGCCCATAATCTGCTGTATTGCCCATATGTCAGGTGAAGTAGCCCGTCCGAGGAGAGCAATTCTGATAACTGTGGAAACGTGGCCGACATGGCCTTTGTAATCTTCTGGGTGTTTTTTAAAGTCTTTAGGCTTAGCGGCGTATCCTAGCTCGGTTGCTATTGCCCTTATTTTGTCAAACCACTGGCTTTGGTCATCGGAATGATTGTATGTTTCCAGGTATTTGTTCAGAATAGATGCCTCATCGCCAGAACTTTCTTCAGGCAGGCTGTCCTTATGCATTTGATTGTGCAAAATATCGAAGTAGCAAGACATGAATTCTATGATTTGCTCGCCGTATACCAGGTCTTTTCTAGGTTTTTTGTCATCCCTGCCAAGGTCTATAAAGCTACAGAAATATTTTTCGTCATCGAATATCCCTATGAGCTCAGGCTTAAATTCGTTCGCCCATGCTTTGAGGAAGTCGTAAAGCTCTTTAGCTGGAATGGTGAGGAGCACATCCTTGCTGATATTGTTGAGCTTATCGAGGTCAAATAAAGCTCCAGAATTACTCATTTTTTCAGTTGTAAATGCGAATTCGTTATAATTTGAATCAGGATGCTCGATTCGCCACTCTTCAAAATTAGAATTAAGAATTGTCAAAAGATATTCTCTAACTGCGGCAGGATGATAGCCTTTCTTTCGGTAAAAATCAAGAGAAAGCTCAGGGTCGTTTCTCTTAGAAAGCTTTCTTTTGTTTCCAGCTTCATCAAGCTTCATTAGCTGGGCTGTGTGACAGTAGGTTGGTATATCGAATCCAAGCTTCTCAAAGAGCTCAACGTGGATTGGGAGCGAAGGCAGCCATTCAGCACCTCTTACAACGTGAGTCGTTCTCATAAGGTGATCATCGATTACGTGAGCAAAGTGATATGTCGGAATCCCTGTAGTTTTGAGAATTACAACATCGTGATAGTTCTCTGGCATTTCAAGCCTACCACGGATTGCGTCGTTAACCCTTATTTTTCTCACTATATCTGTTCTTTGGGAACAGTCGCCACCCGAAGCAAGCCTCAAAACCCATTGTTCTCCAGCTTTTATTTTTTTCTCAATATCCTCAAAGGAAAGCTTTCTTGAAGTTGCAAAATCTCCATAGACACCTGGAGTTAACTTCTGTGCTTCCTGATGAGCACGTATTTCGTTGATGTCATCCTCAGTTAGGAAACATGGGTATGCAAATCCGTTTCTCACAAGCTCCTTTGCATATGTTTGATATATCTCTTTACGCTCGCTTTGTGTATAGCTTCCATATTCTCCGACATCTGCATCTTTTGTAGCACCTTCGTCAAAGTGAATTCCAAAATAGTCAAGGCTCTTGATGATTGTATCAACAGCACCTTCAACGTATCTTTTGTCATCAGTATCCTCAATCCTAAGATAGAACACACCATTGCTCTGATGAGCCAATCTTTCGTCAACAAAGGCTCCATATAGATTACCAAGATGCATAAAACCGGTTGGACTTGGTCCCAATCTGGTTACCTTCGCGCCATCAGGCAGATTTCTTTTTGGAAAAAGATCTTCGTAATAGGAAGGAGTTTTTTCTATGCTTGGAAATAAAAGGTTTGCTAATTTTTCGCTCATAATTATAACGTATAATCCAATTACCTTATATAGGTCTGGACTTTTCCTTTCTCCGAGTGTTCTCGGTGGTTTGATTTATCCTATATATTATTTTACAAAGCACTGTGGATTTGCTTATATTTTGTGTTCTTAGCAAAATAAATAGTAAATATTTACTGTGATAATTATACAATAGCAGAGGCGAGCATGTCAAAAGCCGAAAATAGAAAAATGCAATACTTTAGCAGTCTGTGAGTGCTGGAAAGGAGTAAAGAAAAATGTTATAATTTTTACGAAGTAAAATGGAAATTAAGAGAGGGGCAATTAAATGTCAGGATTTGCACACCTTCATCTACATACTGAATTTAGCCTGCTTGATGGGATGGCTAGAATCGACAAATTGATACCAAGAGTTAAGGAGCTAGGCATGGACGCTGTTGCAATCACAGATCATGGTGTCATGTTTGGCGTTGTCGACTTCTATAAGAAATGCAAGGATTTTGGAGTAAAACCTATAATTGGCTGTGAGGTTTACGTTGCCGCACGCACGAGGTTTGATAAGGACGCAGACAAAGATAAGCAATCGAATCATCTTGTGCTCCTAGCTGAAAACAAGGAAGGCTATAAAAATCTTGTGAAAATTGTTTCAAGGTCGCATACTGAAGGCTTTTATTATAAGCCTAGGGTAGATAAAGCCTTGCTTCAAGAGCATAGTGATGGAATAATCGCACTATCTGCTTGTCTTGCTGGAAAGGTACAGTCCCTTTTGCTTGCTGGAGATTACGAAGGAGCCAGAAGGGAAGCAGAAGAATATAGGGAAATTTTTGGCAATGAGAATTTTTTCTTGGAAATGCAGGATCAGGGTTTGGAGGAAGAAGCCAGAGTTAATCCACTTCTCGTTAAATTAAGCAAAGAAACGGGCATCCCACTTGTAGCGACAAACGATGTTCATTATGTAAAAAAAGAAGATGCGAAAGCACACGATGTTTTGCTGTGTATACAAACCGCTAGTAGAGTCAACGACGAAAATAGGATGAGATTTCCAAATGACGAGTTTTATCTCAAAAGTCCTGAGGAAATGAAAAAAATATTTGCCTTTGCACCTGAAGCGGTGTCAAACACTGGCAAAATTGCTGAAAGATGTAATGTTGAGTTTGAATTCGGCAACTATCATCTACCAGAATTTGATTTGCCAAAGGATTTCAATGGGAATAAATTTGAGTTTTTGAAATCCCTTTGTGAGCAAGGACTAAAAACAAGATATGGTGAAGAAACTGTTTCCGGACCAAAAGCTGATATTTTGTTCTCAAGGCTTAATAAAGAACTCGATGTAATAAAGAGCATGGGGTTTGTGGAGTATTTCCTTATTGTGTGGGACTTTATAAGGTATGCACGTGAGAATGGGATAACAGTCGGACCTGGGAGAGGCTCTGCAGCGGGTTCAATCGTTGCATATTGTCTGCATATAACGGATATAGATCCAATCAGATATAATCTCATATTCGAAAGATTCCTGAACAGCGAGAGAGTAAGCATGCCGGATATAGATATAGATTTCTGTATCGAGAGGCGTGGAGAAGTAATAGATTATGTTATAGAAAAATACGGTGCAGACAAAGTAAGCCAGATAATAACTCTTGGTACGCTCAAAGCAAGGGCTGCGGTAAGAGATGTCGGTCGTGCGCTTGACGTGTCATATGCTGAGACTGATAAAATTGCTACGGCTATACCAAATATGCTTGGAATTACAATTGATGAAGCCCTTGAATTGAATCCCGAGCTTAAAACAAAATATGAGCAAGACATAACAACGCGAAATGTCTTAGATATGTCACGTGCCATTGAGGGGATGCCGCGCCACGCTTCCACTCATGCAGCAGGTGTTGTAATTTCAAAAGAGCCACTTGATGATTATGTGCCACTATATGTAACAGATAAGGGCTTGACGACACAGTTTAACATGGTAACAATTGAGGAGTTAGGCCTTTTGAAAATGGACTTTCTGGGGCTTAGGAACCTAACGGTGATAAGGAAAACCTTGGAGCTTGTTGAAAAAAGACATGGTCAGAAAATAGATTTTTCCAAGATGACATATGACGATGCAAAGGTATATGAAATGATATCCTCAGGTAATACGCTCGGAGTATTCCAGCTTGAATCGTCTGGCATGACACAGTTTATGAAGTCGCTCAAGCCAAATTGTTTTGAAGACATTGTAGCTGGCATTTCGCTTTTCAGACCAGGTCCGATGGATGCAATACCTACATATATCAAAAATAAGAAGAGTCCCGATAATGTAAAATACGTTACTCCAGAGCTTGCACCTATTTTGGATGTTACATATGGTTGCCTTGTATACCAGGAGCAGGTAATGCAAATTGTTAGACAACTCGCAGGCTACAGCTATGGGCAAGCAGATATAGTTAGACGAGCCATGAGCAAGAAAAAAGCTGCGGAAATGGAGAAAAACAGAGAATACTTTATCAACGGCAAAATAGGTCCTGACGGGAGTGTTGAAATTGAGGGGTGCTTGAAACGAGGGATTTCTTATGAAGACGCTCAAAGTATTTTCAGTGATATGGAGACTTTCGCACAATATGCTTTTAACAAGAGCCATGCTGCTGCCTATGCAGTTTTAGCATATGAGACGGGGTATCTAAAATATTACTACCCTAAAGAATTTATGGCATCTCTAATGTCATCGGTAATGGGCGATGCGACTGCTATAGCAAAATATATCAGAAACTGCAAAGAAATGGGGATTGATGTTTTGCCACCTTCAGTTCATGAGAGCTTTTCTGACTTTGTAGCAACTGATGAGGGCATAAGATTCGGTCTCATGGGAGTTAAAAATGTCGGGGAAGCTGTGGTTGATGCGATAATTTTTGCTAGAGAAACAAACGGACTTCCGAAAACGTTTGGAGAGTTTATTAGAAACGTTGATATTTCAAAGATAAATAAAAGGGCAATAGAAAGCTTGATAAAGGCAGGAGCCTTTGACTGCATTGAAAAAAATCGAGCTGTACTTATGGCAGTTTATCAGCAAGAAATTGAAGGAGCACAGCAAGAATCTAGGAATACAATATCTGGTCAAATTTCACTTTTTCAGTTAAACGAAGCTGCGATGAAGGATGCAGGTCTTAGCAAGCGACTTCCAAATATAAAGAACTTCTCAAAAAGTAAAATTTTGGAGCTCGAAAAAGAGGTTATGGGAATATATGTTTCTGGACATCCGCTGGAATCTTATGCTGATAAAATTAAAGAGCTTTCAACTATTTCGTCAGATGTTATAAATTCAGAAGAAAATGAAACTCTGCAAAATAATTCAAGGGTTGTAATGTGTGGCCTTGTTGCATCAATGAGAAAGCTGACCACAAAAAAATCTCAATTAATGGCATTTGTGAATCTTGAAGACCTCTATGGTACGGCGGAAATCGTCGTATTTCCTAAGGTCTATCAAAAATCAGCCAGCCTTTTAGAGTCGGGAGAACCATTGGTTGTAGTAGGCCGTATAAATATGAAAGAGGATGCACCTCCTGCAATTCTCGCCGATGAGATAAAAAGTCTCGACGAATATGGGGATTCTGATAACCGAAATATGGATGAGGCGGAAGATAAAACTTTGCAAAGAAAACCACGGGATGCCAAGGGAAATGAGGTTTCTGCAATTATAAAACTGAGGATAACAGCGGAACACAATGTAGAGGAAACAATGCTTGACCTTGAACGCCTTTTGTTGATAAACAATGGGGATATCCCAGTTAGAATATACTTGCCAGATGGTAGGCAAATAGCGCCAAAGCATGGTGCTTCGCTTTCTGATTTTTTTGTTGAAACGCTTGAGCGAATGCTTGGAAAAGAAAATGTTAAAATGCAAGGGATTTCCGAGAAGGAGAAAGACTGATGAAAACTAGAGATTTGAAGACGGAGGCTGCAGAGGCTAGAGCTCTAAGTAAAGTTAAAAAAATTGGAATTTTGACAAGTGGCGGAGATTCCCCTGGAATGAATGCTGCTATAAGAGCGGTTACAAGATGTGCGATTGACGACGGTATAAAGGTGTATGGAATCCAGAGAGGATATCAGGGACTTATCGAAGGCGAGTTTATAGAACTCGGCAGATATTCGGTTAGCGATACTATGCAAAGAGGCGGAACAATGCTCAAAACTGCTAGAAGCGAGGAGTTCAAAACAGAGGAGGGGCAGGAGCGAGCAGCGTCGATGTTACAGACCTTTGGTATAGACGCACTTGTTGTAATCGGAGGTGATGGCACTATGCGTGGTGCATATGACCTTAGCAACTTTAACGTGCCTGTGATTTGTCTACCTGGAACTATAGATAATGACCTTGGTTATACAGACTATACGATAGGTTTTGATACAGCTGTCAACACTGTGCTTGAAGCAATTGGCAAAATACGGGATACATCGAGCTCACATGAGAGAACCACAGTTATCGAAGTTATGGGCAGAAAATGTGGGGATATCGCTGTCTATGCAGCTCTTGCAGGCGGTGCAGAGGCGGTTTGCGTGCCAGAGATGCCTGTAGATGTAAGCAGAATCTGCAACAAAATAATAACGGATGGGCATAATGGCAGAACGCACAGCGTAATTATTATTGCAGAGGGCGCACCTATAAAAACTACTGATTTAGTAGATGAAATAAAGAGGGTAACACATAAAGAAGTTAGGCAGGTCGTTTTGTCGTATCTTCAGCGTGGCGGATCACCAAGCTCTGCAGATAGAATCCTTGGAACTCTGTGTGGTTCAAAAGCTGTGGAAGTTTTAACCAATCCTGAATTTGATTTAAAATCATATGCAGTAGGAAAACTGAATGGAAAGGTGCGTGCGATTCCACTTGAAGAAGCAGTAAATATGAAAAGAGATTTTAAGGAAGAACTTGTTGGTCTAATAAATGTTTTGAGCAAATAAAACTTGATTTTTGCAGTTTTGACGTTTATAATATATGAGGTTCGCAATATCGCGATCACAAAATAATCACACCCATATAGCCCATAAGGTGCCATTTGCTAATACGAAATATATAGCAAACCGTTTAGCTAACCGTATAGCAAAACGAAGCTTGTGTTTTGTTGAGCGCCTGTTGTGGCAAGCAAATATTTTGTTGATGCCAGATTTGGAGCGATGGCTTATATGAGGCAGAGTATGAGTGGAAGGAAAAACCTAGGAGGAATTTAAAATGGCAGTTATTTCAATGAAACAATTACTAGAAGCAGGTGTTCACTTTGGACATCAGACAAGAAGATGGAATCCTAAAATGGCTCCATACATCTT
>USBT01000007.1 GCA_900553025.1 uncultured Eubacteriales bacterium
TCAGCTCTTAGTGGCACTTGTTCAAGCATTACCACAGATAATTCAGGCAATAATACCAGCAATTCCTACTATAGTGGCGAGCTTAGCAAATGCTATAGCAAATAATATACCGATTATAGTAAAATCCGGATATGATTTAATAGTTGCGATAATACAGGCTCTTCCACAAATCATAATTGCTGTAGCACGTTCAGTGCCAGCAATTATACGCGCACTTGTTGGTGCGTTTAGAAGCAATGTGTGGCAAATGGTAAACGCAGGTAAAAACCTTTTACTGGGTCTTGCAAAAGGTATGGGACAAGCTATAAGCGGTGTTGTAAGAGTAGCGGTAAGCGCATGCAAATCGATTTTAAAGACTGTAAAAGGAATATTTGGAATCAACTCACCCTCTAAAGTATTTGAGGGGTTCGGTATATATCTCAACGAAGGTCTTGCTAAAGGAATAAATGAAAGTTTGAATCCAGTTAAAAATGCAATGAGCAATGTTCGGGATATAGCAACACAAGATTTTGAATCATCAATTGGAATCTCGACAAAAAAAGGCGATATGGCAGTAGATCGAATATTACCTAATTTTGGTTCAGACATCAAGGAAACAAAGCCAGAAGGCGTCAACCAAACTATTAATATATACCAGCCTGTGAAGACTCCAGCAGAAACTGCAAGAGAACTAAGAAAACAGGCTATAAGACTAGGATTTGCAGGTGCATGATGAAATACAATGAAAAATATAATATTATTGTCCGTCGTTCTGACGGATATTTTTTTCAATATGAATCTGAGAAATGGGCAATATTAAGCGTTGAAGGTGCTGACTTTACCAAAATAGAAGTTTTTAAAGAACCTAGAGGTTTTGGCAATGGTGACATAATAACAGGGAAGCGAAAACTTTCAAGAGAAGTATCAATAACGGTAGTTGCTCGTGATATTGAAGAATATCCACTAATTAGAGATGAGATTATGGCTTTCCATAATTCGAATTATACTTTTGATTTGGAGATTACATATCAAGGTAGAACGTTAAACCTTAAAGAAGCAGAAATCAGCGACATAATTTACCCAACTGAACGCTACGGTAGAAATGCAATACTGGCCGTTTCTTTTTTATCACCATATTCAGACCTTTTCGCAAACAGCACCGATTATACCGACTTTAGTTCGAACAAGGCTTTGTGGCACGATACAAGAGTATATGAAGGAAAAACCGGTAAACTAGCTTTTAGTGAACTAGTTAGAACAACCGAAAAAACTATAAATTATCTTGGGAGTGAACCAGCCTCTCCAACCATAACAGTAGCTGCTACAGGATATGTTCCTGGAATAACAATTGAAATTGGAGATCTAAAAACAGAGATAAAAACCAATCTGTATAAAGGCGACATTTTAATAATTGATTGTGAAAAGAAGTCTGTATACAAAAACGGCGGTCTAGTTAATTTATCAAATTATAATTTATGGGATATTGCTGCTCTAAAAATTAAATACGGTGATAACAACGTGAAAATATATAACCCCCAAAGCTCAGCATTCCATTCAGAAATTAGTTATACAGGTAGATATGGAGGGCTCTAATGATAACATGTCTAAACAAGTTTGGCGATGAGATAATGCCAATAGATTTTATAGAACTACAATGGAATAGAAAATATCATGAGGCTGGGAATTTTGTTTTGTATATGGCAGCAAAAGACTACAATCCAGACATCAAATATATACAAGTTAAAGATAGACCCGAAACGGGGATTGTTCAAAAGATTGTGTATGAAGAAAAAACAAATGGTGACTTTGTAACACTATCAGGATTTTTTATTGAAAAACTGCTCGATTGTACAGCACCAACGCAGTATAGAATAAGTAACAATGCAGAATATCCAGAACCAGTACCTGATGCAATTAATGCAGTATTAAGGTTAGCTTTTTATAATTATTTTATCCAGCGGACAGATAACTTAAAAAACAGCATAGATCCAAGAGCACTTGGCTTAAGCTATATTGATAGTAATCCCGCAGTTTTCTTTTATGAAACTCTTGTAAAAGACGGAGTTGGAATACCTAGAGCAGTAATTAGTTTTCCTGTTGGAGAGCCATTTGGCAAAAATCTATATAATAATCTAGAAAAATACAATTGCAGTTATATAGTTAAGCCATTATTTAAAAATAGAGATGAAAGCAAAGCTCTTCTTGGCATAGAAACTCAAATTTGGAAGGGGCGAGATTTAAGAAATTCGATCTATTTTGGAGATAGCATTGATAATGTTAAAAAAATTGAGTTTATGGCAGACGAGAGCGGTGCTAAAGAATGTGTTATAGGTCTGCAGGAAATACCAGATGAAATTACAAATTATAGCAATGTGTTTTATACATATGAGGACGGCAAATATAAAAAATATATTTCAGAAGCATATAACTATCAAAACAACATGCCCACTGATTTAGGGGAGGTCTTTCCACAGAAAATAATAAAAACAAATTGTGGCGAAATAAATGCTAACAATGAAAAAGAGGTCAGGGAAACAATGCAGCATGAGGCAAAACTAGAGCTCCTTAACAATTATATTGATGAAAAAATTTCAATTGATGTTATCCAAAACAAATTCTATTACTTAAAAGATTATGATCTTGGTGATGTTTGCACAATAGTTATAGATAAAATTAAAAAAATGTATACCGCAAGAATTGTAGAAATTAATGAAGTATTTAGCCAAAACAAAAATGACGTTGAATTAATTTTGGGAACTCCAACGAAACAAGAATATAGGAGGATAATTTAATGGCAAAAAGTTTTCCATTTGAAAGTAAAAATTTAGGGACAAGTACATCACCTGACTGGGATAGAGCGATAACTGCCCAAGATGAAAGAGATTTTAACAAACTTTGCTGGACAAATGGCGTTTTTGTGAATCCAGCTGATAGTCTTGCTGTAATTGCTCAAAGCGGAACATCCATCAAGATAAAGCCTGGAGGTGCACATATTGAGGGGGCAAGGTTTTGGGAAAGTTCATCAAGAAGCATAACTCTTTCGCAAGCCTCATCAACGCTTCCGAGAATAGACAGAATAGTGCTCCGCTTTGATACCGCTGAAGATAAGCGAAATATCGATATATATTTAAAAGAGGGCGTTACTGCTACATATCCAAGTCCACAAGAAATTATCAGACAGTCAAACTACTACGAACTCGTACTTGCTGATATATATGTACCAGCAGGTGCAAGTGAAATTACAAACGCTAATATTAAAGACCAAAGGTCAAATACGGAGCTTTGCGGATTAGTTATACCCGCTATACCATTTAAAAACCAATCAGACGATCTATGGCTCCAACTAAAAGAAGGTGTTAATTTGGTAGAATCTGCTCTTGACGGTACTACGGCGGGGAAACTAAGTAGCAGGCTCAGTGCTGTAGAAGCAGGACTTAGCAAGTATGCACCGAAAAACGCACCGACCTTGACAGGTCAGGTTATCGTACAAGATACACTAAAAGTTAAAAATGTTGACTACACACTTACAGACGAAGAGTATAACACTTTGATGAGAATGCTGGAGGAATAAAATGGAATTATTTGAACTGCTAAAAAAGACAATAAGCAAAATACCAAATGGATGGAGCAAAACTGTACAAGTTGACTTAACAAGTGGCTGGATAGCGCCGAGTGACGGAATGCTTATGCTGGAAATTACCGCTCAAAACGACGTTGTATATGTAGGGCAAGGTAGTAAGGACAGATATATATGCACATATGCTTATGGCGGAGGAAACGCAACTGCTTCAGGAATAGCGCGTAAAGGCGAAAGGTACAAAATCACTTATAAGGGTAGAAACGTTTCTACGGTAGAGGTTTTCTTTACGCCTTTTTCCTATAGGGGGGGGTATCTCTCTAGGCTAATAAAACGCTTGCAATCACTTACCTTCAAGGGGGTGATAGCATGAGGCTATTCGATATTTTAGAACCTATGGCAAATATGTTAAACATTGACCACATAGTAGAAAGAACTACTAAAGACGGTTGGGCAATTGAAAAGTGGCATAGCGGTAAAATGGTGCAGACCCTATATAGAGCCACTGATAACGTTGGGTGGGCTGATATCCCATACATGGCAGGGATGGCGGTTTCACATAAGACATATACTTTCCCACAACACTTCATAGGAGCCCCAGTCGTTTCAGCTTCTGTAACTGGAGGTAGTGGAATAGGTATTGGTGTAACTACACATCCTACAACTAACGATGTTCAGCTTCATGTATCGGGTTCACAAAGTTGTAAGGCTGCGGGAGCAAAAGATATCGCAATAATAGCAATCGGGAAATGGAAATAAGGGAGGAAAACATGTGGATTGGACAAATATAGTAGTAGCAGGCTTAGCGTTTTTAGGTTCAGTATACGGAAGTTATAAAAGTAAAGATAAAATCATAGCACTTTTAGATTACCGCTTGAAAGAGCTCGAAAAGAAACAAGATAAACATAACAGTATAATTACTAGAGTTTACGAGTTAGAGAAAAAGCACGAGGCTTGCAGAGAGGTAACAAGTGAAAAAATTAAGGTAGTAAATCATCGCCTAGATGATTTGGAAAGCGAGGTAAAAGATGAGGATTAACTGGAGAATCAGGTTTAAAAACAAAGTATGGTTACTAACTTTCATTGGAACAATTGTAGCCTTTGCATACCAGGTATGCTCACTGATTGGAATAGTACCTAAAGTAGCAGAGGACCAAGTTATGGACCTTGTAAAAATTATTCTAACGCTTTTAGTTGGAGTTGGCGTTATCGTAGACCCAACAACGTCAGGAACTGCTGACAGCGAGAGGGCACTAACTTATGGGACTGATGAAGATGTGAGAAAGGAAGAAAACTAATGGCTTACGAATATATTACAAAATACGACAGCCCGAACTTTACACGTGGGAGAGAGGGCACTAAACCACAGTACATCGTAATTCACCACTGGGGCATAGACGGACAGAACTTTTGGGGCGTTGTGAATTGGCTATGCAGACAAGGCGGTGGCTCATCAGCTCACTATGTCGTAGAAGCTGGGAAGGTGGCATGTATAGTTGATCCTGATGATACAGCATGGCACGCAGGGAACTGGTGGTATAACTTACGGTCAATCGGTATAGAGTGCCGACCTGAAATGACTGACGGCGACCTTGCGACAGTTGCTGAGCTTATCAGAGAGATATGGAAAGTATATGGAAAACTACCTATCATCGGGCATAAAGATATAGTCGCTACTGCTTGTCCAGGTAGATATTATGCAAAATTATCAACTCTTAAAAGCATGGCGGAAAGTGGAAACATTTCAGCACCGCTAGCACCAACACCAAAGCCAAAGGCAGGGAAAAGCACAGACACTTTAGTTAAAGAAGTATTACAAGGCATGTGGGGGAATGGTCAAGCAAGATACGATGCCTTAAGACGTGCTGGATATGACCCTGATATAGTGCAAAATGCTGTTAATATGAGAGTACTGGGCACGACACAACCAATAACACCCAAAGCAAGTAAAACACCGTCAGAAGTAGCAAGAGAGGTTCTGAGAGGGGACTGGGGTGTAGGTTCTGATAGAGTGGCAAGGCTGACAAATGCTGGATATGATTATAATGCAGTACAAGCAGAGGTTAATCGTCTATGTGGCATAAATGCACCAACAGGAAAAACTATTGACCAAGTAGCGAGAGAAGTTATGCGTGGAGATTGGGGCAATGGTTCCGATAGAGAGGCACGGCTCACTCGTGCAGGGTATAATTATCAAGCGGTACAAGCAAGAGTTAATCAATTACTATAAAATATTCATAAATCTCCTTTTTTCTCCCCTTAACAGGGGAGTTTTTTTTATTTTGCACGTTTTCTATTTTATGATATTTAAGCGGCTTTGAGGATAATAAAAATATTGAAAAAATTATAAATTTATTTAAAAAAAGTGTTGACACACCACGGATAATGTGGTAATATATAAACATAAGGAAGGAGGAAACATTGATGAGCAAAAGAAAGCACAAAAAAAGCCAGAAACTTGAAGACTTCACAATAGCAACAGCTTCTGGCATCGTGTCTGGAGTAGTAAGCGGTATAATCGTTTGGCTACTCACAAAATGAGGAAAGCCCTTCGGGGCTCCCTCATCTAAATATATCATAGTTTAGCATCAATGTAAAATAATATGAAATTGCCAGTAATTATTGCCATTCTAGTGGCAGCATCAGTATCTGCGATCGTTATGTATTTCATAAGGAGAAAATAATTGAAAGTCAAGGATATAAGAGGGTTAACAGGGCTTTCACAGATAAAATTTTGTGAAAAGTATAAAATCCCACGTCGAACTTTAGAAGATTGGGAAAGTGGGAAGAGTAAACCTTCAGAGTATTTAATAGAACTTTTGGAATTTAAGGTAAGGTATGATTATGGTTTGCATGAGAAAAAAATCAAATGTACTTATGACGGAGAAAACATCGTTTTCCCTGAGGATTCATTCATTGGATATAGAGATGAAGATGGATTCTTAGTATTGCCAAAAGAATATGACGATTAAGCGTTAGGGAATTTAAAGATACTAAGATTACAAGAAATATCGAAAGCGTCCTTGTCCTTTAGGGACGTTTTTTTATTGCAAAGAATAATCTTGATGTTTTCTAAAGGTACTATATATCCAAAAGTGTAAAAAAGTCGCTTAAAACGCAAATTAGAGCGTCGCATTTTCGTTGAAATTTAAAGGGTTTTGAGGGGGAACAAAATGTTAAAAAAACATAAAAATTTTTATGAAAAAGGGTTGACATAGGTAGACACCTACGCTATAATTAAACCATAGAAAGGGAGAGGAAGGAGGTGATGAAGAAATGGACAAAGATGAAATAAAAAACCTGCTAGAGTTACTTGAAAAAGCGTTAAACAGTGAGATAGTCGACAAACTTGTAATCACTATTAAGCCTAAAAAGTAAAATAACAGGTAGGGTGATGGTAAATCCATCACCCTAATATTAAACTAAATTCGCATTATAGTCAAGGAGGAGTAAATTATGGAAGCAAAAGTTGAAGTTAAATATAAAGATGGTAGTAAAGAAGTCAAATATTTCAGTCAAAAGAAATACGACAAGAAAAATACAACGCAGTTTAGAATGAAATTAAATAATAATACCGATAAGGATATTCTAAACTGGCTATCAAAACAATCCAATAAACAGGGTGCTGTTAAGAGTCTTATAAGAAATGAAATCGAGAAAAACAAACAACAAATCTAGCATAAGGGTAAATCAGGGGGTAACCCATCTAGGGGGCATTTTGGGAACTTTCGGGAACTTTTTAAGGATAATTTTTGGAAGAAAAAGAGAAACAAAAAACCCTTGATGCGTTGGAAAATCCAATGTTTTCAAGGGCTTTCTTTGATGGTACACCCACGGGGGTTCGAACCCCGGACACCCTGATTAAGAGTCAGGTGCTCTACCAGCTGAGCTATGGGTGTATATTCGATAGAACTAGCAACAGCATGATGAAAAACTATAAACATCACAGTGCTACAAGCGATAGTTTAACACCACAAAAGTTAATTGTCAATAAAAAATCACGAATTTTCGGGAATCAGTGCATAATTTTTTAAATCTATGCTAAAATAGAGTCCGTAGGAGGACTGATTTTATGAATTATGACATTGCAATAATCGGAGCTGGTGTTACCGGAGCAGCAATTGCAAGAGAATTATCTAGATATAATCTAAAGGTTTGCGTTATTGAGGCGCATTCCGACGTTTGTGAGGGTACAAGCAAGGCAAACAGCGGCATTACACATGCTGGTTTTGATGCGCATACGGGATCTCTAAAGGCTAAGCTGAATGCAGAAGGAGCCAAGAAAATGGAAGCGTTATCTAAAGAACTTGATTTCCCATACAAGCGTAACGGAGCTATGGTCATAGCATTTAAGGATGAGGAAATTCCTGAACTTGAGAGGCTAGCAAAGCAATCCATTGAGAATACAGTAGGAGAACTTCAAATCATAGATGGCGATGAGGCTAGAAAGCTCGAACCTGCCCTATCTCCAAATGTTAAAGCGGCTTTGTTGATAAATCAGTCAGGAATAGTCTGTCCATTCAATTTAACCATTGCACTCGCCGAAAACGCGGCAACCAATGGAGTCGAATTTAGGCTAAATACCAAGGTGGTCGGGATAAGAAAGACAACAAAACAGTCGCATGAGAAAGAGCGTGAGCAAGGCTTTGAACTTAAACTTGAATACAAACCGCCACTATATATGAGGACTGAGGCACAGATGAAGTTGCCACCAGATTCTGATGAGCTTCTTGAAAAACCAAGTATATCTGCCAAAATGGTGATAAATGCAGCCGGAGTTTATGGCGATGCAATCCATAACATGGTGGTAGACAGCCGCGATGTCGATTCCGTCAAAGTGCAGCAAAGGGAAAATATTATACCAAGACGTGGGGAATACTGTCTTTATGACAAAGAATATGGCGACTTTGTGCAGAGAACAATATTTCAGGTTCCGACAAAGCTTGGAAAAGGCGTCCTTGTTACACCTACAGTTCACGGGAATCTGATGATTGGACCTAACGCAGTGGATCTTGAAGATAAAGAGAACAATACAACAACTCAGATGGGAAGTGAAGAAATCTTAGAAAAGGCTAAGAAGAGTCTTAATGTTATGCCGTCATCATCTAAAATTATCACTTCATTTGCTGGGATTAGAGCACATAGACCAGAGGATGATTTCCTCATAAAAGAACTTGAGAACGCATCAGGCTTTATAGACGTAATTGGCATCGAATCTCCTGGACTTTCGTGCGCACCTGCTATAGGCGAATATGTGGTAGAAATAGTTAAGAAAAGCGCGGGTAGAACTGGCTGCTTTGAGCTCATTGAAAAATCCGATTGGAAGGCTGAAAGGAAGGCATATAGGACTCTGTCGGAACTGTCTATGGACGAAAGAAGTGAGATGATTAAATCTAAACCCCAATATGGTGTGATGATATGTCGATGTGAGGAAGTTTCTGAAGGTGAAATTGAAGACGCAATCAATAGACCCCTTGGTGCTACAACACTTGACGGTTTAAAGCGAAGAGTTAGACCAGGCTCGGGAAGATGCCAAGCTGGATTTTGCACGCCAAAGATGATTGAAATTTTAGCAAAAAATCTAGGATGCACGGTCGATAGAATAACCAAGTCAGGTGGGGAGTCATATATTTTGTCGAATGTTGAAGGTTACAAAATATGATAATGGCTTTGAGTGTTGAAAATGACAAAATATGATAATGGTGTTGAGTGTTGACGATGACAAAATACCATAATGGCAAGGAGATGTTGAATGAGAAAAATAAATGTTGATATAGTGATAATAGGGGGAGGACCAGCAGGCCTTGCAGCGGCTATGTCTGCGCATGAGCAGGGGATCTCGTCGGAAAACATTTTAATTCTTGAGAGAGATATTGAGCTGGGCGGAATTTTGAACCAGTGCATACATAATGGCTTTGGACTGCACGTGTTTAAAGAGGAATTGACGGGGCCAGAATATGCGTGCAGATTCATAGATATGGTAAGGGAAGCCCAAATCCCATACTTGCTTGAAACGATGGTTATGGAAATAAAATCTGAAACTAACAGTTCACATATTGTGTATGCGGCATCGTCATATGAAGGCATGATAGAAATTCACGCAAAAAGTATAGTTCTCGCAATGGGGTGCAGAGAAAGGCCGCGTGGAGCATTGAGAATTCCAGGGAGCAGACCTGCAGGAATCTATACGGCTGGTACTGCGCAAAGACTTGTAAACATCGAAGGTAGGATGCCTGGGAAAAACTTCGTTATTTTGGGTTCTGGTGATATTGGGCTCATAATGGCTCGAAGGCTGACTTTTGAGGGTGCCAAGGTCCATTGTATAGCAGAAATTCAGCCAAAATCTGGTGGGCTTCAAAGAAATATTGCCCAGTGCGTTGAAGACTTTGACATACCGCTCCTTCTTTCTCATACAGTAGTTAAAATTCACGGAAAGGAACGTCTTGAAGGTGTGACCATTGCAGAAGTTGACAAGGATTTTAAACCTATTGATGGTACAACAAAATACTGGCCTTGCGATGCGCTTTTGCTTTCGGTTGGGTTAATACCTGAGAATGAGGTGTCAAAGACAGCAGGCGTTAAGATTCTGGATTCAACAGGCGGTCCTGAGGTTGACGAAAATTTGCAGACCAACGTTAAAGGCATTTTTGCCTGTGGAAATGTTGTTCATGTTCATGATTTGGTAGATAATGTTAGCAAACACGCCTACAAAGCTGGCAGAAGTGCTGCGGATTACGTAAAGTCAATAAATCAACAGTAAATAAGTGAATAATTAAAAAAGTAAAACTGTATTCGCAAGTAAAAACGTGAAACTGTATTGGTAACTAAATGAGTGAAACTGCATTGGCAAGTAAAAAAGCACATAAAAGATGAGCAAATTGCTTAAAAAGGTTTTTAAGATGAATAATTAAATTATGAGAGATGATATGAGAGAAATGATTTGTATTAATTGCCCCATTGGGTGTAATTTAAAGGTATATGGGGACAGTGAAGAGAATATTAGAGTTGAGGGTAATAAATGTCCAAGAGGCTTGCAGTATGGAAAGGATGAAGTTCTAAATCCAAAAAGGATGGTAACCTCATCTGTGCCAATTTGTAAAGATGAAGACACTGGCATATATCAGATGATTTCGGTCAAGACATCTGAAGCAGTTCCAAAGAATTTAATCTTTTCTGTACTTGAAGAAATCAAAAGCATTGATTTAAAGAAAGAGGGAATAAAAAAAATAGAAGTTGGCGATGTCTTGCTCGAAAATGTATGTAACACAGGCGCTAATGTAGTTGCAACTCAGAGGCATTAGAGAAATAGAATAATTATAGCTATGTTTGCAACAGGATGAGATGAACTTTTGTAGAAAAAGCAGTAGAAGTTTGTAGTTTTGAAACATCTACTGCTTTTAGCATCATCATATAGAAATATAATTTGGTATCTACTTGACTGTTTCGGTGCCTTTGTTTGGCATTGCTTCAACGGTTATTGCTTCAATATATGTAAATGAGCCGATTGTAGGGTCGCTCCCTTGACGGATATATCCCCTAACCTTAATCCAAGTATCACCTATTGTGAATTTATCATATTTTGGATCAGGGTTTTTGGCTTCGGGATTATAAGCGTCGCTTGCTGCACCGCCATTCGAGCCTGGGGGAGCATCGTTTATAACACTCATATCATCCCCATGATATTCCATACCTACAAAACCAGTCGCACAGCAAGGGCAGCTCGGTCCTTTTCTCCCAACATATGTGCGAAGCCCATCCCAAATATAAAAACCTTCAATTTCAACGGTTTTTCCGACATAGGCAGCAGGGTTAAGATAACAATCGTTAATTAACGATACGTAATTATTGTCTTTGAAAACAATTTCAGCCTTCTTTTTTTTGCGGAATTTTTTTCTGTCCTTTGCAATGTCATGAGGATATTCTTCCCCATTGCTTTTTGACAAATCAGCATCTGATGATTTGCCTTCTCCTTGCGACTGTTTTGTTGCATTGCTCGAGGAATTTTGATTCCCAGATGAATTTTTTTGAGAATCGTTTGGGAGCTTGCCATTATTTTGTGCGTCATTGCTTAGACAGCCTGAAAGTGATAGCAGCAAAATAATAGTGAGGGCAAATATTAGAGTTTTTTTCATTTGTCGACCTTCCTTATAGCAGAATTAATTTGATTTGCCACTTCCTACGACAGAGCAAACTGCGAAAACAGCTAAATTTATGATTACAATACTTGCTCCGGTTGGAGTTGACATCGTGTAAGAGATGTAGATTCCTATGATAAAACAAAGGATTGATATAATAGCAGATGTTATTACTACTGTTAAAAATCTTTTGCATACCCTCATGGCGGATAACGCAGGCATCACAACGAGGCTTGAGATTAGCAGAGTACCCATCATCCTCATACCGAGAACCACGGTTATGGATGTTAGAGCAGCTAGGAGCATGTTATAAACATCTGTGTGAATACCAGTTGCTTTGGAAAAATTTTCATCAAAAGTTATCGCAAATATTTTGTTGTAGAAAAATACAAACAGAATTAAGACGATGATTGATAAAATGACGGATAGTATCACATCCGAGGTGCTCATTGCAAGGATGCTGCCGAACATGTAGTTGCATACGTCGGTGTTCATACCTTGTGTCAGGGAAATAACCATGACACCTATTGCAAGGCTGGCGCTCATAAGAAGAGCAGTTGCCGCGTCGCCTTTAATCTTTGAGTTTTCAGTGATTCTAAGCACAAAGAAGGCCGACAAAAGGCATACGGGGATGCTTACTAAGAGAGGTGCAGCTTTAAAGGCGTATGCGATTGCAAGCGAGGCGAAGCCGACGTGTGATAGTCCGTCGCCAATCATAGAAAATCTCTTTAAAACTAGGCTTACTCCAAGAAGAGCCGCACATAATGAAACTAAGATCCCGACTATGAGTGCACGTTGAAGGAATGGGAATTGTAACATTTGGACAAAATCATTCATGTAGATGGCCTCCTCCGTGTGATCTATGCTCTTCAGAAATATCATCGCAAACAGGGCATCCTGTGAATTGCTTTCCTAGAGGTGTGTTCATGTAATCGTCTGTCTTACCGAAAAACAGTTGCCTGTTGTCGAGATGAAGTATGTGACTACCGTATGTGATTGCACCGTGTATGTCATGTGAAATCATTATGATTGTTATTCCCATCTCTTGATTTAGTCTGTAGATGAGCTTGTACATGTCTTGTGTCATCAGTGGGTCGAGGCCGGTAACAGGCTCATCGAGCAAGACGATTTTGTCGGTTGCGCAGAGGGCGCGGGCCAGGAGGACACGCTGTTGCTGTCCTCCTGACAGCTCGCCGTAGCAACATGCCGATAGATGCGAAATTCCGAGGGCATCCATGTTGCTACGGGCGGCTTCTTTATCCGCCTTATTGTAGAACGGATAAAGCCCGCGCTTGTTGAGCCTGCCAGATAGCACAATTTCAAACACACTACCAGGGAAGTCCCTCTGTGCAGGAGTCTGCTGCGGCAAATACCCAACCTCGTTAGGCTTAAGTCCATCTCCTAGCAAAATTTCACCGGAATGAGGAGCTTTTAATCGCAATAGTCCCTTAGCCAAGGTACTTTTACCAGCACCATTCTCGCCGACTATACAAAGATAGTCCCCCTTATTAAGTTCAAAATTCAAATTTTCAACAACGAATTTGCCATCGTAGGCAAAAGATAAGCTTCGGCATGTAATTAACGCCATGTATCGACTCCTTATTCTAGTTCAAAGCTATATAGTTTAACGCCATATAACCTATCCTTATTCTAATTCAAAAGCCAGTAGTTAAAAGGTTTCTAATTCAAAGCTTCTTCAAGCGGTTTCAGATTCTTTTCCATAAGCGACAAATAAGTTTCACCTTTTTCAAAATCCTCTTTTGTTACATTGTGCACGGCATTTAACTGCAAGATTTTTGCGCCCGTTGCCTCTGCTATGCTCTCTGCTATTTTGTTGTTCGAAAGCTCTATGTGGAAAATTACAGGGATTTGGTCCTCTTTTACCTTGTTAGTTAGGAATGCAACTGTGCTAGCGCTGGCCTCTGTATCCGTTGAGCAGCCAGGGAATGCAGCATAGTATTTTAATCCATATCTGTCAACAAAATATCTGAATGGGAATCTATCCCCAAAGATTATCTCTTTTCTTTTGCCGTTTTTCACAACATCTTCAAATTTTTTGTCTAACCCTTTAAGTTTTTTGATATAATTTTCGGAGTTTTTCTTGTAATAATCCGCATTATCAGGATCCACCTTCGAAAGCTCGGCAGTTAATTTCTTTACTATCTGAATTGCATTTTGAGGCGAGGTCCAAACGTGCTCATCCTGCTCAGGCTCATCGCTATCGTGGTCGTGGTCATGCTCATCCTTGTGCTCGTCAGCGTGCTCATCTTTTTTGTCCTTGTCCTCGTGCTCATCATGCTTGTCAGTATCAGAATCCTTCTTGCTGTCAGCGTCTTCATCATGGTCGTGGTCGTGTTCTTCTTCCATGCCCTCCACATGCTCTTCGGCTACTGTTTTGACACAGTCCATGAGCGTTATAACCTTCATTTTGTCATTTTTATTACCATCTAATATTTTTTCGACCCACTCGTCAGAATCACCACCTACATATGCGAATAAGTCAGCGTTGCTAACTGTTTTCATGTCCTTAGGCGTAGGCTCGTAGCTGTGAGTTTCGGCACCTGGGGTCATAAGCATTGTTAAGTCAATCTTATCCCCGCCGATTTCTCTAAGGAAGTCGTAAACAGGGAAGATTGTTGCAACGACCTTTATTTTCTTTGAGGATTTTTCCTCATCTTTATTGCTGGAACAACCGTAAAAACAACTAGCACACATCACCAAAACAAGTGACAGAGCCAATAACTTTGAGAATTTATTCATATTATATCCTTTCATAATCGCCATTAATAATATTCTAATTATAATTACAATGTTTTTATCTTAGTGTTTGCAACCACAGTGACCATAGAAGATTGTTTTTTCAGGATTTACACTAAAGCTGTGGTCCTTTTGCAGATGTGCATAAAGATGCCCAATTTCATGGCACTTGAAATTCACAACCTTACCACAATCTTCACATTGAAGGTAAAATTTGATATTCTCGGACTTGTCGTCAGGGTTTGAAGCCCTATAAGCTTTTGACGCCACACCCTCTAGCTGATTACTTATCACAAGACCTTCATTCTCTAAATTTTTAAGATGCCTATAGATTGTGGTTAATCCCATCTTTTCGCCGAGCGCGGACAATCCTTCAAGAATTTCTGAAGCAGACTGATAATCATCGCCCATTTTTTCTATGTACGACAAAATAGCTGCCCTTTGTTTGGTTGCGTAATTAGAAGTCATATACTTCTCCTTCTGTTTGCTTTCTATGCCAAATTGAGATTGCTGTAAAGGAATACTCAATGGTGGCAAAGAGCTTTGTTGAATTTTTTATCATTCATTATCCGGAATGTGAATGATATGGATGAAATTGAAAATCGTTTTCAATTTATAGAGCAATTTTACCACTAAAAATATGGGGATGTCAATTAAAACTTATTCGTAATCCTATTATAAAAATTAAACAGCTCAGTTATAGTTGTGATTTATATGTGGCAGCAAATAGTGTATAATATAGAAAATTTACTAAGATGAAGGTAAAAGTAATGAAAAACAAAAGTGCGAGAATAGTTATAAACATATCCCTCATATTTGCAATTATATTAGGTACGTTTTTTATTAACATACCGTATATCTATGGGGAAGATACGCCTGTAAATTCCGAGGAAACACGAGAAATAAGCATAGGGGAATCAAGCGGGGAGCCTAAAGAAGCGAACAAGGAAAATGCACCTCCAAAGAAAGATGAAACCCCTTACATCAAAGAATATGCTGTATCAGGTGAGTACAATAGGGGTAAGAGGGGGATTGAATATTTTGCAAATATCATAATCTCATTGATAGGTGAAAACCTTACAGATGACCATTTTCTTACAGAGGAAGGTCTTCACTGGTCACAAAGAACTGAGACACAGCTTATTACAGGCGTAGAGCTTGGAAACTACGATTTTTCGGCATTCCCAAATGAAGCACCAAACAGAGAAGTTAAGGCATATAGAATTGAAAATGGGGATAGTGGAAGATTAACCTATGTAGGAAAGACAAAATCAGGCGTAGACCTTGATATAGTATGGACAATCATAGATTCAGACAAGAGTGACTGGGAACAGAATTCAGGCTATCTTAATACAGGAACTGGAGTAAAAGGAGTTGCTTTTACAGGAGAGCAGTTTTTTCGAGGTGGAAGTGGAAACTCAATAGCAGTTTTATATAACAGGGCGAGCAATTTAGGAATTAACTACAAAATAGTAAAGCATGGTACATTTGAGGAAATGCCGGTAATACTGAGCTTTATATCATCAGATATAGATTCGGCTCAAGGCGTTGAAACAGACCTTGCAAATATTGTAGAGATAATACCTCCTGATTCTAATCTTGTAAAAAAGGACGGAGTAATTTACGATAGCCAAGGCGGAGTGGTCAATTTAAATGGTTCAACTGACCTCCCAAAGGGAGGATATCTTGGCGCAGGATTTTTGTCCTCTTTTAATTATATATTTTATTCACCAGCTCCACTAAGAGTAAATGATTCGTATTACTATCCAATAGCCACAAGGTATGATATTTTTGGTAGCAGTCTTCAAGCTAAAATGCTTACACGGATAAATCAACATATCAGTTTAGAATATTTAGATAAACAAGGTAATGAAATTAAAGAAAAGGAATATTACCAAGGATATACGGATGAGAGTTATATATTTAAATCCATCTTAATTTCAGGTTATAGGCTGGTATCTATTCAAAAGGACGAAAACAATATACATTTTCCTGTCATAAAATTCATCTACACTAGAGAATATAATGTTAAACTCAAGTTTAGGGATGAAAGAGGGAACAACCTCTTAGATGATAGGGAATATGAATACCTTGAGGGTGAAAATGTAGAATATGAGCCACCCGTTTTAGAGGGGTATGAAACACCAAAGGTTTACAACGGGATAGTAGATAAAGATATTGAACATATATTTGTATATAAAAAGAAAGCTAAAGCAGAGTTGCCGGCAAGCAATGATGTGAATATCAGCAAGGATACAGGGCGAAGCAGTGTAAAATACGAGCAAGCAAAGAATTTCAATGTTGGAGGATATGGGACTAATATAGAAAGAAGCACAAAGCCCAAGGAAGTGAAAAAGGCAAAAGAAGACCCATTCCTTATCAACACTAAGATGAAAAGCGACGAAAAAAAGCTATTTTTGCAGTATATAAGTGAGGTTAAGAAGAATGCAAAAAAGAAGTATGGGAATGATAAGGATAAGATTAACCATGCAATAGCTAATGCAATTGCATATTCTGTATATGCAACCGATTTTCTGCAAAGCCATGCAAATGATTTTGGAGATAAACCTGAGAGTAAAATTTATGAAAAGGTAAAGTCTAAAATTAAAAAAACTCATGAAAAAGAACCATATTTAATTGATTTTCCACACTTTGCAACTACTATAGCAACTACATATAGAAGTGGCTTAGATAAAGAGCTTTTTAAAGCTGTAGGAGGAACATCAATATTGAGCATATTCCAACTTACGGGAAATACAATTCCATTCAATATACCGTTTTTAGCAGTAAAAATGCTTACAAATACAGGTTCATCCAAAAAGGATAATTTGTTTCAAACTAATTCTCTAACTGGTGATTGGCTTACTCATATGGATGAGAAGGATAGAAGAAGTGATATCGATGCTATAATATTTCATTATCATCCTGATTTTAAAAATTTAACATTGGATGAATTTATCAAGAGATATTATCATATGAAAAATCTTGATAAGGAGCGAGAACGTTTATATAAAGAAGTCCTGAAAATACAGAGCAAAGGATACATTACCCCAAAAGAGCAGGAGCAACTTAATATATTTGCAGGGGTTATAAGCTGTGGAGGCATAGCTCTTATATTATATAGTATACATAAGAGAAAGAGTGCTAAAAAAATACTTGCTAAGTGTGCTAAACTTATTTATAGCAGTGGAAAGATTTTGATTAAAAGAAATAAAAAGACTGTAATAAAGCCTATAAAAAAATTTGCAAAAACTGTTATGAAAAAGATAATTAAACCTAAACCTCATCAAAATGTATTACATCAATCTGCCTCTTATGGAAACTACAGTAGAGGGAGTGTAAATTCAAGCTATACGGGATATAGAGGTAGTCAATCAGGCACTAAACCTGTCAAGACATATAGAAGCAAGGTTATAAAAAATGTAAGACATAATGCGAAAAAATATATAAAGAAACATATTGTAAAGCCTATTAAAAGATTCTGGAAAAAGCTGTGGAGGTAAGTTGTGAAGAAAATCATTAAAAGAGTTTTTATAGTCATTGCAATACTACTTTTTATAACAGGCTTTTGCTTTGATAATATAAAGCGTAACTCGGTATACTATGCTAAGCATACACCTCATAAAGAGGGTACGGAACCAGTACTAATGATGGTAGTTGATAATTTGGAATGGATATATACTCCTGAGATAGATGGTATAGAGTATGACTTTGATGGCGGAAACTGTGTTTATAATAATAATTTAAGCAAGGATTCTACATATTTTGTTGAATATGGAAATGGTAAAGAGTATAGATATTATGATGGAATCAGAATTACTTATGGATTTAATTCACAATTCAGTTTAATTTATGTGGACGATGATTTTAATAAAAAAATTCCATTAAACCAATTTGATATCAATGCGGTTAAACATAATATTTATACTTTATTGCAACCTGTTATCGACGCTCAAAGCAAACCAAGAGTAAATCTACAATGGCTGTTTGATATAGTATATAAAGATAAATTTAATTGATTAGTTTAACAATCACCTAAAAACAGATTAGAATTATTATCATTTCCACAAGCGAGGACGTACTGGAGTAAATCTAATATTGTTTTATATAGCCTAAAGATATTAATTACTACATATAGACTTAAGATTTTTTAGATAATTAAAATCATCTCATGCTAAGAAATGTTGGAGGCAGACTGTGAAAAAATTTTTTAATATAATTCTTATAATCTCCGTAACACTATTTTGTTTAACAGCCTTTTGCTTCGAAAATATAAAGAGTAACTCCGTATACTACGCTAAGCATACTCCGCACAAGGAGGGGACAGAACCTGTTCTTATGATGCTAGTAGATAACTTGTTCTGGATATCTAATCCCGAAATAGATGGTATAGAATATGACCTTGATGGCGGCAATTGCATTAAAAATCATAATTATAAATCTGAATATGAACCATGGTTTGCTAGCTTTGGGGGAGAGGAGTATTCCTATAGTACTGATGATGAATTTTATAACTTTAATAGCGATTTTGAATTGACGTATTGCAGTGATAGACATTATAAAAAAATAGATATTAAAAATATAGATGTTGAGGAAGTAAAGAAAGATATTTATAAAATGGCTCAACCAGTTATTGACGCCCAAAGTAAGCCAAGAGTAAATCTACAGTGGCTGTTCGACATTATATATAAAGATAGATTCAATTGATTGCCTTAACAATCAATTGACAGCAGTGTAGTATTATCAATCCTTTCGTGGTTGTGAATATATTAATAAAAATATAAAATATTTAGAAAATAAAATTTAAAATAGGAGGACTTATTTTCATGATTAATTTTTTTAATAACCTAATTCAAATTACTGACAGCATTAACGGCTTTATGTACAGTAATATTCTTTTTTGGGTTCTTATTGTAGTTGGGGTTTACTTTACAATCAGAACCGGATTTGTTCAGATAAGGCTCTTTCCGGAAGCTATCAAGGTCCTGAGTGAAAAAAGCCACGATGGAGGGATTTCATCTTTTCAGGCACTCATGATAGCAACTGCCTCGAGAGTTGGTACTGGCAATATTGCAGGTGTTGCAACAGCTATCGTAATGGGTGGTCCAGGTGCGGTGTTTTGGATGTGGATTATGGCAATCATAGGAGCTGCATCAGCTTTTGTTGAATCAACGCTTGCTCAAATATACAAGGAACCAGATGGCGCAATTTTTAAAGGTGGACCCGCTTATTATATTGAAAAAGCATTAAAGGCAAGGTGGCTAGGCATAATATTTGCTGTATTTCTAATACTAACATTTGCATTCGGCTTTAATGGACTACAGGCATATAATATTGCGTCGGCCTTTGAGCATTATTCAGGAGATAATTACAAAATAGTTGCGATGGTTCTGGGGATTATTCTCGCTGGAATATCTGCACTTTTATTCTTTGGAGGAGCGCACAAAATCTCAAAATTGTCGTCAATATTAGTGCCGATAATGGCGGGCGTGTATCTGTTAGTAGGTTTTGTAATTTTCTTTTTTAATCTAGGCAAGGTACCAGATATTTTTGCTCAAATTTTCAGCCAAGCGTTTGACTTTGAAAAGATTTCAGCAGGGTTTGCTGGCTCCTGTGTAGTATGGGGCGTTAAGAGGGGACTGTTCAGTAATGAAGCCGGTATGGGGTCAGCACCTAATGCCGCGGCAGCAGCTGATGTTAGTCATCCTGTAAAGCAGGGGCTTGTTCAAGTTGTTTCAGTTTTTATTGATACATTAATAATTTGTACCACCACTATTTTTATTATTCTGTGTACGGGACAATATGAGATTGGTGGCGAGCTCAATGGAATACCCCTAGTACAGCAGAGTGTGAGCACCGTTTTTGGCGAAGTTGGTATTGCTATTTTGACGGCATCAGTAGCACTTTTTGCATTCACATCGCTAATTGGGAATTATTTCTATGCTGAGTTTAATTTTAAGTTTATAACAAAAAGCAAGACGGCATTGACGATATTTCGTATTGTGGCAGTAGTTGCAGTGTTTATAGGGGCAAATTCAAATCTACAGCTTGCTTGGAATACAGCAGATATACTTATGGGGTTCATGGCACTTATTAACTGCTTTGCTATTTTGTTGCTTGGTAAATATGCAATCAAAGCACTGCATGATTATGTTGAACAGAAAAAGGCAGGACAAAATCCCATATTCAAAGCAAAATCAATCGGTCTTGACAATACAGATGTCTGGAAATAAGAATAATTTGAACAGTATAGATTCTCAAAGCACTCTAAAAATCCGCATGAGTTTCACGGATTCTTTTGAGTTTTACGGGTTCTTTGGAGCTCTTGTCAAAGGACTGTGATTAGTTGAACAGAAATTATTTAACTGATATAATTAACAGGGGAATAATATCTTTGGAGAGTTAAATTTTATGATAAAAGGCGTGATTTTTGATGTCGATGGTACATTGATTGACTCAATGGGGGCATGGCATGACTCAGGATATAATGTCCTTAAAAGCTTAGGCATTGATGTAGATAAAAGCATTGGGGATATTTTCTTTTCAATGACAATGGATGAGGTTATAGACTATATGAAGGAGAAATTTTCGGTTAATGAGAGCAGGGAATTTCTTCGAAAGGGAATTCATGATCAGGTCGAATATGCCTATAGAAATGAGATAGAGCTTAAGCCGGGGGTTATGCGCATTTTAAATTGGATTAGGGATTTAAAAATTCCTACAACAATTGCAACTTCAACGGATAGATTTCTGATTGAGATAGGTCTTAAGAGGCTAGGAATAGAAAAATATTTTGTTGGAATTTACACAGCGACAGAGGTGGGCAAGGGGAAAAATTACCCTGATATATTCCAGCTTGCAATGGATAAAATGGGAACAAAGCCCGAGGAAACTTGGTTGTTTGAAGATGGTCTATATTCAATGATAACTGCTAAGGCTTATGGGATGCCTGTAGTTGGTGTATATGATAAGGTTAGTCACGGTGATCAAGAAGCTATAAAACAGGTAGCAGATATATATCTTGAAGATCTGAGTGATTTAAATTTTGAGGATTTTCAGAGGAGGCAGAGCTTATGAGCAAGGGAAGAGTTTTAATAGTTGATGATGATGCCGATATTAGGCAGGTTGTATCAGTCCTATTAAGGAGTGAGGGTTATGAAACAGAAACCGCAGCTAACGGTCAGGAAGCAATACTAAAGGTGCTTGAAATTCGCAACCTTGATCTTTTAATCCTTGATATTATGATGCCAGGCATGGACGGCATAGAGGTTTGCCGAAAAATTAGGAAATTTTCTAATGTTCCTGTTTTATTCTTGACAGCTAAATCACAGGATGACGATAAAGTAGACGCATATAACCAAGGCGGAGATGACTATATAGTGAAGCCTTTTGACCAGACTGATCTTTTGTTAAAAATCAAATCACTACTGAGAAGGTATAACAACTATCAGGGACATGCAAAGCTTGAACGTGGCATTGAAGTTTTGTCGGAGCATGTTGCTGTAGATAAGGATAGAAGAATTGCTACCAAGGCAGGAGTGAGAATAAATTTGACTGATAAAGAATATGCAATACTGAATACACTTCTTGAAAAGAGGGGAGAGGTTGTATTAAACAGAGATTTATACGAGGCTGTATGGGGAGAAGAGTACTCACCAAGTGCTGGCAATAAAATAATGGTTCATGTCCTCAATCTGCGAAAGAAAATCGAAGAGGACATAAACAACCCATCCATAGTAAAGACAGTATGGGGGAAGGGGTATAGAATTGATAAGTAAGAAAGGCAAAAAGTTAATCATTCCTTTAAATATGAAGGTCGTGATTTCGGTAATTATTGGAATATTGCTAGCCTTTGCAGTATATGTAGCTTTAAATAAGCTGGAAAGTACCCTTGTGTATAATTACTATACTAGCGATAAGGCATATTCACAAAGCCTTGATAACTCCTTTGCTGAACTTAGAGAATACATAAAGAAGAAGAATATTTCATCAACTGATTCAGAATCAATGAAAAAATGGCTCGAAGACAACCCTTACACATATCTGACCGTATATGACAACTACGGAGGATATTTTGAAGATGGCTGGGTAGCTGAAGGTGAATCTCGATCGACAAAAATAGAAACTGCAAAGACTACTATTACAGAATCAACCGACAAAGAAAAGGAAAAGGATGGAAAGAGGGGTCCGAGGCTCACCGCAGAAAAACATATAAATGGAAATGATAGGGTCGTATCGTTCTCAGATGACGATTACTATGTATATATGGAGATTTATAGAGAAGAAGGCTTCCGAAGGATAATGAAGATAGTTGAGCTCATTGTCGCATTTGTAGTAATTTTAGGTGTTGTAACGGCCTATACTACAAGTATAACGGCGCGTATTGCTGATATCTCAAAAGACGTAACTCGTATTACTTCTGGTGATATAAATGCAGATATACAAACATCGGGTTCAGATGAGATTGGTGTTTTGGCAGAAGGTATCGATAACATGAGATACTCGCTGATTGAAAGGCTTGAGGGTGAAAAAGCAGCATGGGATGCTAATAGCCGTCTTATTACCTCGATGTCACACGATATAAGGACTCCATTAACCTCTCTTGTAGGTTACCTTGATATTATTGAAGGCGGAAAGTACGAAAGCGAAGATGAGCTGCATCAATATATTCAAGCTTGTAGAAACAAGGCTTTTCAGCTTAAAGAACTTTCGGATAAGCTTTTTCAATACTTCCTTGTATTTGGAGGCAAGAAGAATCCTCAAAAACTTGAGGTGCTTGACGGTGATATTTTGTTTCAGCAATTATTAACAGAGCATGTTGCAGAATTGATAAGCTATGGATACATTGTAACTATGGATTATAAAATTGAAGGGAAATTGGTGGAAACAGATATATCTTCGCTAAGAAGATTGTTCGATAACATATTCTCAAATATCATGAAATATGCAGATAAGAGAAAGTCTATCAAAGTTAATGCGATAACGAAATATACTGACGCCGATAAGGAATCTGAAGAATTTTTGTTTCGTTTTGAAAACAAAATATCCCACGAGGCTAGGCAGGTTGAAAGCACAAAGATTGGCGTAATGACATGTGAAAAAATTGCAAAAGACCTAGGAGGAAGATATTCTTGGGGTGATGATGAGGATATTTATATTACGCAATTTGCTTTTCCCGTGCACCACGAAATAGCCCAAGCTGAAGATATAGAAGAAGAGAAAAAAGAATTGTAATGTTTCAGATTTCGAGAGAACATTACAACTCAAAACCAAATAGTGTGTTGTTATTTTGCTCCAGTGTAGTCTGGCTCGAATCTAATGTTAACTTCAAAGGTTGGATCGATTGATTTTAATCGAGTCGAAAATGCCTTGGTTGCAGCAGATATGTCTACGTTGGAGTTTCTTTCTTCCACGATTTCAAAAATAATATTTGAGTGATTTTTACCAGGAACTAT
Source organism: uncultured Eubacteriales bacterium (assembly GCA_900553025.1). Lineage (GTDB taxonomy): Bacteria > Bacillota > Clostridia > Peptostreptococcales > Anaerovoracaceae > S5-A14a. The sequence continues at coordinate 23,904 of USBT01000007.1, forward strand.
GCGAATGTCATGAGGATTGCAAAGCCCTTCCCAGTTCTTAATCTCATCAAAGATTACCTTGGATATCAGATCAAGCTTCGGATTTCCAATTTCTACTGGATCAAGATGGCATGTAATGTGGATCTCATATTTATCTAGAAAAATTTTTTCAATATCATCGATAAGCTCATGACTTATCATAATGTCGGTGCGACTATCAACTTCAACGTGAATTGATGCAAAGATTTCTCCAGGGCCGTAGTTGTGTACAACAAGGTCATGAACGCCAAATACGCCAGGAAAATCAGTTGTTTTGTCCTTAATAAATTGAACGAGCTCTGAATCTGGAGCTTCACCGAGAAGAGGACTCGCAGTATCCTTAATTAGGTCATAACCTGATTTGATGATGAAAATTGCAACAAAACATCCAACATATCCGTCTATGTTAAATTTCGTAAAGTGATAAATGCACATGCCGACAATTACTGCCGATGTAGTTATCACATCATTCCTGCTATCCGTCGCAGTTGCTTTAAGCGCTACAGAACTAATCATGGAAGCTATCTTGCGATAAAATCTGCTCTGCCATAATTTCACGATTACAGAGAGCAACAAAATAACGTACACCCACACGCTGCTTGTAATCTTCGCTGGGTGAAGTATTTTCAAGAATGATGACCTGAAGAGCTCGATACCAACGACAACTATTAAAACCGAGACGATCATGCCAGCGATGTACTCGCTACGCGCGTGTCCATAAGGATGGTCCTTGTCTCCTGGCTTTTGGCTCATTCGAAATCCTATCAAAGTTATGGCTGATGATGTGGCATCGCTGAGGTTGTTTATTCCGTCTGCTGCAATCGATATACTGTTTACGATTAAGCCCAGTAAAAGCTTACTGCTTGCAAGCAAAAAATTCGTTGAAATCCCAACTGTTGCGGCGACAGATCCGTACTTTGATCGAGTTTTGCTATCATCGGTATCCTTGTAATTCTTGATTGTTTTGTTAATAATTGCTTCTGTAATCATAATTGTATTATAGCACAAAATACTATATAATTATTGTACTAATTTTCGATATTCCTTTCTATAGGAGGTTTGCGCATGAATAAAGAAATACCAAGAATAACAGGCACTCTTAGAGCAAAGAGCTTGCAGGTGCCTGAGGTTATATGGACGGCTAAGGGCATCGTTATAATGGGCAGGAGGATTAAGTCTGTCATATTTACAACTGATATAGCTACGATTAGAAACTGTAATGCAGATGCTGTTCTAGCCGTTTATCCATATACACCGCAGCAGATAATATCTCAGACAATAATTAACGCATCTTCAATTCCTGTTCTTGCTGGCGTTGGAGGCGGCACAACACAGGGATTTAGGACGGCTGTGATGGCAAAAGATGCCGAAGCTCAAGGAGCATATGGAGTAGTTGTGAATGCACCAATGAGCAACAAGAATGTCGCGCTAATAAAAAGGGTAATTGACATTCCGATAATAGTAACCGTGGTTAACGATTTAGAAGATGTACAGGCAAGGCTTGATGCTGGAGCTACTATTTTAAATGTTTCCGCTGGTTCAAGGACTCCCGAGATAGTTGCAAATATCAGAAAAGATTTTCCTAAGATTCCGATAATTGCAACGGGTGGACCTACGGAAGAGTCTATAAAGCAGACAATTGCAGCGGGAGCAAATACGATAAGCTATACGCCACCGTCAATTGCGGAGGTGTTCAGTGATTTGATGGATGTTTACCGTGAGCAAGCTGAAAAGACAAAGGAGCCTGATGCTGGAGATGAGGAGCTCGGGAGGTTAATAGAGCTTCTTTAGAAGTAGTATTGTTTTTTTTAATAGTTATAAGATGTAGACCGTATAGTTGGGTTGACAGACCCATACATGCGGTTTTTTACGCATGTAGGATGAGGAGAAATATGGGAAAGTTTCACATAATATCAGATTACAAGCCAACGGGAGATCAGCCTCAGGCAATTGATAAATTGTCAAAGGCATTTTGTGATGGACAGAATTATCAAACCCTTCTTGGTGTTACAGGGTCAGGAAAGACCTTTACGATGGCAAATGTGATAGAAAAGATTCAGAAACCTACGCTTGTCATATCTCACAACAAAACACTTGCTGCCCAGCTGCATGGTGAGTTTAAGGCATTTTTCCCAGGGAATGCAGTTGAATATTTTGTGTCATACTACGACTACTATCAGCCGGAGGCTTATGTTCCGTCGACAGACACATATATCGAAAAGGATTCAGATATAAACGAAGAAATAGAAAAGCTTAGGCACTCCGCAACAGCAGCTCTTGCTGAACGAAGGGATGTAATTATAGTGGCATCGGTCTCGTGTATATATGGTCTTGGAAGTCCGTTTGACTACGAAAATCAGATGTTATCTTTAAGACCAGGAATGATTAAGTCAAGACGAGATATATTAATGAAGCTTGTAGACATTCAATATAATAGAAATGATATGGAATTTGATAGGGGCACATTCAGAACTAGGGGCGATGTGATTGATATATTCCCCGCAGGCTCCGACAAGGCGATAAGGGTTGAAATGTTTGGGGATGAAATAGATACAATCAAGGAACTGAATCCTATAACAGGTGAAATTCTAGGAATAAGGAATCACGTTGCAATATATCCAGCATCACACTATGTTACATCCAAAGATAAAATGCAGAAGGCGCTGGTTACAATTGAGGAGGAGCTTGAGGACAGAGTTAAGTGGTTCAAGGACAGGGGAAAGCTTCTTGAAGCACAGAGGATTGAGCAGAGGACAAGATATGATATGGAGATGCTCAGAGAGGTTGGAACTTGTAAGGGTATTGAAAATTACTCAAGGCATATTAACAACTTGCCAGCGGGGACAAGACCGTATACTCTTATGGACTACTTCCCTGATGATTTTGTCGTTATGATAGACGAATCCCATGTGATGCTCCCTCAGCTTAGGGCAATGTATGCAGGAGATAGGAGCAGGAAGCAATCGCTCGTAGATTACGGATTTAGGCTGCCGTCCGCTCTCGACAACAGACCTCTCAGGTTTGAGGAGTTTGAGAAGCTGGCGAAGAAGGTCTTATTTGTAAGTGCTACGCCTGCAACATATGAAAAAGAAAAATCAAATGGCATAACTGCAGAACAGATTATAAGACCGACAGGGCTTCTTGATCCTCCGATTGAGGTGAGAAAGACGGAGGGCCAGGTAGATGATTTAATTGGCGAAATCAAGAAGACCACTGCGAATGGCAACAGGACATTCATTACAACTCTGACAAAGAGAATGGCGGAAGATTTAACAGATTACCTAAAGGGGGTAGGGCTTAAGGTCAGATACCTTCACTCTGAAATTGACACACTTGAACGACTAGAAATTATACGAGATCTAAGACTTGGTGAATTTGATGCACTTGTGGGTATAAATCTATTGCGAGAAGGGCTTGATCTGCCTGAGGTTGGACTTGTTGCGATACTCGATGCAGATAAAGAGGGCTTCCTCAGGACAGAAACATCGCTTATTCAGACCATAGGTCGTGCTGCTCGAAATGTAAACGGTAGAGTTTTGATGTATGCAGATGAAATAAGCAAGGCTATGAGGACGGCTATTGATGAAACGATTAGACGTCGCAAAATTCAAAATGAATATAACGAAAAAAATAGCATAACACCTAAGGGAATAGAGAAGGCTGTAAGGCAGGTAATTGAAGCAACAAAGTCGGCTGAAAATGAAGATGATAAATTCAAGGGCAAATCACCTATTGATATGACCAAGAAAGAACTTAAGGAATACGTTGGTATTCTTGAGAAGGAAATGCGGGTTGCAGCTGACGATTTACAGTTTGAGCGGGCAGCAATTTTACGTGATAGGATACTTGAATACAAGGCGGCACTTTGATTTTATTATCAAGAAAGAAATTGCAGCAGATTCAGCTGTAGCAAATTTAATTTTTGCGAGCTTATAAGTGTTTTGTGAAAGGAAGTAAATGACAACAAAAGAGATTTTTATCAAAGGGGCAAAGGAAAATAATTTAAGAAATATAGATGTGCATATTCCACGCGATAAAATGGTTGTTTTGACGGGTCTATCAGGATCTGGTAAGACATCACTTGCATTTGACACCATATATGCAGAAGGTCAAAGACGATATGTTGAAAGTTTATCAGCTTATGCAAGGCAGTTCTTAGGTAGAATGGATAAGCCTAATGTTGAGTTTATTGAGGGACTTTCTCCAGCTATCTCTATTGATCAGAAAACTACGAGTAATAACCCGAGATCAACTGTTGGAACAGTTACAGAAATTAACGATTATCTTAGACTTTTATTTGCTCGGATAGGTGTACCACATTGTCCAATATGTGGTCGTGAAATTTCAAGCCAGTCGGTCGATCAAATTGTTGACCATATAATGGAGATGAAGGATGGCACAAGGTTCAAGGTTATTGCTCCGGTGATAAAGGAACGAAAAGGAGAACATGTAAAGATACTTGAAAGGCTGAAGAGAGAAGGCTTTAATAGGGTAATTGTAGATGGTGAAGAGTATCTTCTTGGCGAAGATGAGATTAAGCTGGAAAAAAACTTCAAACATACAATCGAAATTGTTACGGATCGAATTGTTGTTTCTGAGGGGCAAGAAGGAAGGATTGCGGAAGCAGTTGAAATTTCGATAGCTCACGGCAATGGACTTGTGGTTGTTGAAGAAGTTAGCCGTAAATCAGCCCAAGATAACACAGCGGAATCAGATCAGAGCGAAGAAAACAAAACAGCTGGGAATCATAGAAGAATGTTTTCAACAAAATTTGCATGCCCTATTCATGGAGTCAGCCTTGAAGATATGGAGCCTAGGTCGTTCTCGTTTAACAGCCCATTTGGAGCCTGCCCTACTTGTAACGGTCTAGGATTTATACAGAGCATCATCCCTGAGAAATTGCTTGATTATGAAAAGTCGATACCTGGCGGTGCTCTTGGCCGTGTATATGCATCTATGGAGTTTTCGGGTTTCTATCGCCAAGAGGTTGAGGCGCTTGCTGAAATGTACGGCGTTGATATTTCCTTACCTCTTAAAAAACTGCCTGCAAAATTCATGAAGGCACTCCTATACGGTACGGGAAGCAAACATCTAAAATACACATATGTCAGCAGAAGATCAGGGCGTCAATCTCAGATGGACCATCCATTTGAGGGCGTTATAAATAATCTTGAGAGAAGATATAGAGAAACTGCTTCTGACTTTATGCAAGAAAGGATTCAGCAGTACATGACCAATAAGCCTTGTCCAGATTGCAAGGGTGCGAGATTAAAGCCGGAAATCCTCGCTGTAACTGTTGGAAACAAAAACATATCGCAGATAAACGATATGTCGATTTTAGATGCGTATGAGTTTTTTGAGTGTCTTGAACTTAATGAGAAGGATTCAATAATAGGGCTTCAGATCTTAAAGGAAATAAAGGAAAGGCTGAAGTTCCTCATTGACGTTGGTCTTTCATATTTAACACTAAGCAGAAGCGCCGGTACCCTTAGTGGTGGTGAATCGCAGCGAATCCGTCTAGCAACCCAAATCGGTTCGGGGCTGATGGGTGTTTTGTATATCCTTGACGAGCCAAGTATAGGGTTACATCAGAAGGATAATGCTAAATTACTTAAAACACTGAGAAGACTTACTGATATGGGAAATACGCTTTTGGTAGTGGAGCACGATGAAGATACAATGTATGCAGCGGATCAAATCATTGATATAGGGCCAGGAGCGGGAGTAAATGGCGGAAGGCTTGTAGCTCAGGGCACAGTAGAGGAGATAAAGAAGATTCCGGAATCCATTACTGGACAGTATCTGTCTGGTGCGAAGAAGATTTCAGTTCCAAAGCATAGAAGACCGGGAAATGGTAAGAAAATTCAAATTAAAGGTGCGGCTGCGAATAATTTGCAGAATGTAAATGTGGACATTCCTCTCGGAAAATTTGTGTGCGTAACGGGAGTTTCGGGATCCGGAAAATCCAGTCTAATAAATGAGGTTTTGTACAAAACAGTTGCACATAAACTCAACGGTGCGGCTGAGGAGGGCGGCGAGGTTAAGGCTATAAAAGGTCTAGAGCATATAGATAAGGTTATAGATATTGACCAGTCTCCAATAGGTAGAACGCCACGATCGAACCCAGCTACATATACAGGGATGTTTACTCCGATTAGAGAACTTTTTGCGGCATTACCTGAGGCGAAATTACGTGGATATGAGAAGGGCAGATTCAGTTTTAATGTGAAAGGCGGACGCTGTGAAGCCTGCAAAGGTGATGGGATAATTAAAATCGAGATGCATTTTCTTCCGGATGTATATGTCCCTTGTGAGGTCTGCAAGGGAAAAAGGTTTAACAGAGAGACTCTTGAGATAAAATATAAGGGAAAAAACATCTACGAAGTTTTAGAGATGACTGTTGCGGAAGCTCTTGATTTTTTCAAAAATATTCCGAGCGTTATGAGGCAGCTGGAAACTCTAAATAGGGTTGGCCTTGACTACATTAGACTTGGTCAGCCTTCGACACAGCTTTCCGGCGGTGAGGCACAGCGTGTTAAGCTTGCTTCGGAACTTTCGAAAAGGCAGACTGGCAGAACGCTTTATATTCTTGACGAACCTACTACAGGACTTCATTTTTCGGATGTGCACAAGTTAATTCACGTACTTGAGGCGTTAGTTGAAGCAGGGAATACCGTAGTTGTAATCGAACATAACCTTGATGTAATTAAGCGAGCAGATCATATAATTGATATGGGGCCTGATGGCGGGACAGGTGGAGGTAGAGTAATTGCTGAAGGAACACCGGAAGATGTAGTTAAAGTGAAAGGATCTTACACTGGTGAATTCTTGAAGAAAATGCTCTAATCTAGTATAATTAAGCGTGTTCTTAAAATGTAGAAATTGTTTAAAAATAAAGAAAAGAAGGAAAAAGAAATGATTACAAAAGAAAATCTGACCATGCTCACTGATTTTTATGAAATTACTATGGCAAATGGATATTTTGCTAATGGCATGGGAGATGAAATCGCGTATTTTGATATGTTTTTCAGGAGGGTTCCTGATGGCGGAGGATATGCGATTATGGCTGGCGTTGAACAGGTTATTGAATATCTCAAGAACTTGAAATTCGAGAAGGAAGATATCGATTATCTTAGAAGCAAAGGATGTTTCAGCGAAGACTTCCTTAAATATCTTGAAAATTTCAAATTCAGCTGTGATGTCTGGGCAATAGAAGAGGGAACACCTATTTTCCCACATGAGCCGATTTTAACTGTAAGGGGACCGGTTATTCAGTCTCAGTTTGTTGAATCTATGATTTTGCTTATTATCAATCATCAGAGCCTCATTGCGACTAAGGCAAGCCGCATTGTGAGATCGGCGGCAGGTAGACCTGTTATGGAATTCGGTACAAGACGTGCACACGGGTCAGCAGCTGCTATATATGGAGCAAGAGCTACTTACATAGCAGGGTGTGCGGCTACTGCATGTACGATTGCAGATAGAGACCACGGCATTCCTGCTACTGGAACTATGGCACACAGCTGGGTACAGATGTTTCCTACGGAATATGATGCATTTAAAGCATATGCCGAGGTTTATCCTGATAACTGTGTGCTTCTTGTAGATACATATAATGTACTCAAATCAGGCGTTCCTGCGGCTATCAAGGTGTTCAAGGAAAAGAAGCCGAAGAGTATGGGCATAAGGATAGACAGCGGAGATATCACTTACCTTACAAAGAAGGCGAGAAAGATGCTCGATGATGTGGGGCTTCAAGACTGCAAAATAGTTATCTCTAATAGCCTTGATGAATATATTATTCGTGATGTTCTCCTTGAGGGAGCGCAAATAGATTCTTTTGGGGTAGGAGAGCGAATGATTGCAGCAAAATCTGAACCTGTATTTGGCGGTGTATATAAACTTGTCGCACTTGAAGATAAAGATGGCAATATTATTCCAAAGATTAAAGTATCGGAAAACGTTGAGAAGATAACAAACCCTGGCTTCAAAACTCTTTACAGGCTATTTGACAAGGATAATAATAAGGCTTTAGCTGATGTAATCACTGTGGATGGAGAGACTATACCAGCAGAATGTGGAGAGGGAGAAAGCTATGAAATCTTTGACCCAAATGCTATCTGGAAGAGGAAGACGCTTACAAACTTCTACGCTAAAAACATCAGGGTTCCTCTATTTATAAATGGAAAATGCGTGTATAATTCTCCAGGAATTGAGGAGATTAAAAAGAACTGTGAAGAACAGATGAAGACGCTTTGGGATGAGATGCTTAGATTTGAAAATCCACAGACCTATTATGTTGATCTATCACAGGATTTGTGGGATATGAAAGAAGAACTTCTTAACAAAGCTACATACAAGAAAAAATAGTTTTTTACATTCGTAATATATGTAGATATCACTAATACAACAAAAGGGGTTATGTCAAACCTTGAGAGTTCTGACATACCCCTTTTTCTTATGCACTATTTATCTGAGACAGTAGGTTTAAATTTTTATATACAAAACTATGAAAACCATAATGGGTAATAGGTATAATAATCCCCATTTGTTGCGATTTTTTATGTCGTATATCATCCTAAATAAAAATATGATACAACATAAGGCATAACCTATTACAATATATGTTAGTTCTGAAGCATTCATGATAATTTTATCCTCCCAAAGCCTTGCATATTTTATCATCTTGCCAATGAAGATGTTTATGCATAACCCATTGGACCAACCTCCGTAAAATATAAATCACTGTTATCTTATAATTATTATAACTTGGTCAAAATAAAAATACAAGCATAATCTTTCAAAAAAGTGAAATAATTTTCAAAATATTTTAAAAAAGCGAAAAATTATAATTATTCTATGAGGATAGAGATTAATCACCACATATAGCAATAGATAAAAAACTATAGTTTTAAGGAAAATGCCTATTCTAATAATTAATTACTTCCTGTTTTTATACCTGAAGAATGCTAAGGTAAGGCTAATTAGCAAAAGAGATATTTGAGAAGTTATTTTTAAAATGGAGATATACATATGATCTACATCATGGTATACACATATTACATATGCTACCCAAGAGAATAAAGTTAATAGTGTCAAAAACAAAAGAATTTTAGCTTGTCTATTCATAAATTTTGTCACCAATATTATTATTTGATATTAATAATATGGATGCTATCCGTTAGGCATGGAATAGCACCCATAAATTAGACTAGAGGATAAATTATCTTTTATTTGAAGCATTCAATACGTCGCGTATTTTGTGCTGAACCATTCTCTTAATTGCCTCTCGTCCGGGCCCTAGATATTTACGAGGATCGAATACGTCAGGTTGCTCTATAAACACTCTCCTAATCTCAGCTGTCATAGCAAGTCTGAGGTCGGTATCTATGTTAACCTTGCAAACACCATGCTTAACAGCCTCTCTAATCATTTCTTCAGGTACGCCCTGTGCACCAGGGATTTTACCGCCGTATTCGTTACATCTGTCTACGAATTCCTTGAGAACAGTTGATGCACCGTGCAAAACAAGAGGTGTATCAGGGATAAGCTTGTGGATTGCTTTAAGTCTTTCAAAATCAAGGTAAGGATCCCCCTTGAATTTATATGCTCCATGGCTTGTGCCAATGGCAATTGCGAGTGAATCAACACCAGTTCTTTCTACGAATTCTGCGGCTTCATCAGGATCTGTAAATGTTGCTGAGCGAGCATCTACGTTAATGTTATCTTCAATTCCTGCCAATTTGCCAAGCTCTGCTTCTACAACAACACCATGTGCATGTGCGTATTCAACTACTTCCTTTGTAAGCGCAATATTTTCCTCGAAAGGATGCTTTGAACCATCTATCATTACTGATGTAAATCCGTCATCAACGCACTGTTTGCAGATTTCGAAATCTTCGCCGTGGTCTAGATGAAGGCAAACATCTACGCCCGTATCCTCAATAGCTGCTTCAACAAGATGTCTAAGATAAGGTCCCTTTGCGTACTTTCTTGCACCGGCAGATACCTGCAAAATTAGTGGAGCGTTCTCCTCTCCCGCAGCTTCAACTATACCCTGTATAATTTCCATGTTGTTGACATTGAATGCTCCAATTGCATAATCAGCTTTTAGTGCTTTGCGGAACATTTCTTCACTTGTAATTAATGCCATTTTTTCCTCCTTGTCTCCTAACAGCATAAATTTATATTATATCGCATACAAAATAGTCGCGATTTCAGACAAATACTGAATATCAGAGAAAATCAAAAATTACACCGATATCATTGACAAACAATTCTAGCGATATCAGCCTTGGATGAACCAGCAGGGATATTAAAGCTGCCTGCCTTTATAGAATTAGAGTCAATTCCTGCGCTATTACATATTGAAACAAAATCATCATAAGATGAAAAATATCCTAGACTTACAAGACTTTCAGCAGCCTCAATGGCAGAGCCTGATTGGACTGAGATATTAGCCTCTTTTTTGGTTACACCATCACTGTAAATATCTGACGAGTCTTTCTCGTTATTTTCTGCCTTGGAATCGGTACTATTTTTTTCGGATGTTTTTTCATTATCTTTAGCTTCATTTTTGGTCTTATGCTTTTCCGAAGACTCGCTTGCAGATTTGATGTTATCATTGTCAACGAGCGTTGAAGGATAATCGGCAATCGCTTCAAAGCGCCAAAATATCACAAGAGCTGCAATGAGTAAAATTACCAATGCAACTAGAATATCACTTTTGTCATATATAAATTCCCTTAACTGCTTCATGCTTCCCCCTGTATTTTCTGATTTCTAATATAAATTTAACACAAAACCAAAAAAATCTCAATATATTCAATGTTTTATATCTTTTGAATTTCCAATTTTTAGGAACATAGTGTATAATGGAAAGCGTGAAAAATATAGAAATTAAGCCTAATGATGCAGGACAGAGGCTAGACAGATTCCTGCGAAAATATTTACCGAAGGCAACTCTTTCAGGAATTTACAAAATGATTCGAAAAGATGTGAAGGTCAATGGAAAAAGATCAAAGCTTGATGCGTTTCTTGAAGAGGGAGATATAATAACGCTCTATCTAGACGATAAAAAGATAGATCAACTTTCTGTAAGGAAAAAAATAAAAAGAACAGACAGAACTTTTCAAATCATATACGAAAGTGATAATGTTTTAATTGTCTTTAAAAATCCAGGCATTCTCACGCATGGCGATGCAAATGAAAAGAAAAATCACTTAACAAACCAGGTGGTTTCATATCTGATTGATACAGGAAACTATAATCCGAGATTTTCAAATACATTCTCGCCATCACCTGCTAATAGGCTCGATAGGAATACATCTGGGCTTGTAGTTTTTGGAAAAAACACCGATTCACTTCGTAGATTGAATGAAATTTTCAAAAACCGAGATATTGAGAAATCGTATTTGACAATTTGCCAAGGTGAAATTAAGGCTCCATTAGATTTGCATGGTTATATGGAAAAAATCGAAGCTAGTGGTAAATTTAGGACAGTTATATCAGAAACAAGCAATCAAAAAAGCAAAGCTATACATACTAAAGTTAATCCGTTAAAGTACGGAGAATACAAAGGTGTAAAATATACATTGACAGAGGTTAAGCTAATGACTGGAAGAATGCATCAGATTCGAGCACATCTATCATACATTGGGCATCCAATTGTTGGAGATTCCAAATATGGCGGAAGAGCAGTAAGGGAACTTGAAATAAGGAATCAATTGCTCTGTGCAAATAAACTGAATTTTCCAAAATTTTCTGATGATGATATTTTGTTTGAACTCAGTGAAAAAACATTTGAAACGAAGCCGGATAATTTGTTTGTCAAGGCGGTAAATAATATATTTAAAGGGGATATAAAATAGTGACTGAAATAAAAAATTCGAATGAAGAAATAAACGAAAATGAAGTGGACAAAGTTGAAACGTCAGAAAAAAAAGAAATAGAAATGGACAAAATTGAAACATCAGAAAAGAATGATATAGGTACTAAGCATGAAACAAAGACTAACGTAAAGCGGCGCAGCGAGCTAAATGACTGGGTGAAGAGCATAATAATTGCTGCGTTTATTGCTGTTTTGCTTATGCAGTTAATCGTGCCGACAGTGGTGCGAGAGCATTCAATGGAGCCAAGCTTTTATGGTGGAGATTATCTGATAGTAGGTAAAATAAATTACAAGATATCTAGTCCGCATCGAGGAGATGTTATAATATTCAAATCAGACATTCCCATGAATACGGCTGAACCTAGCCAAGCAAAAAAACTTTTAATTAAGAGAATTATAGGGATGCCGGGGGATGTTATAAATATTTCAGACAATGAGGTATCAATAAACGGTAAAGTTATCGATGAGCCTTATATTAATGAGGGTGGCACACCGGGAGATGTTGTAAATTACGTCGTGCCAAAGGACAGCTATTTTGTTATGGGAGATAACAGAACTGTGAGCATTGACAGCAGACGAAATGAGGTGGGTCCTGTTCACAAGGACAGAATTATAGGCAAGGCATTGATAAGATTATATCCTTTCAACAAAATAGGTTTGATAAAATGATGAATATGATTTGTTTTGTGAATTTACAGAACAGCAGGATTAAGGTTTGACTTTTAAGGTGGTGTTGATTTGAAAACGGTTATAAAAGAGTTCGCAATTGCCGCAGCTGTAAGTTTTATAATAATGCAGTTCATTCGACCTGTAAATGTAATGGGAAACTCTATGGAGCCAACCTTGAGTTCGGGCGACAGAGCTTTTGTAAGCCGTGTAGCATACAAGAGGGTATCGCCTGAGCGTGGGGATATAGTGGTTTTTAAATCCAAATTGAAGGATTCAAAAGGTAAAAGTAAAATTCTCATCAAGAGGGTTATTGCACTTCCTGGAGAAACTATTAATATTGACGAAGGAAGAATTATTGTGGATGGCAAAGAACTCGTAGATAATGTAAGCCTTGAGGGAATGGAAGGCTACAATATGAGCGAGAGGGTAGTAGATAATGGATGCTATTTTTGTGTTGGAGATAACAGATTGCACAGTACGGACAGCAGGTCTCCTGATGTAGGAAATGTACCGATTAAGAAAATTTTGGGCAGAGTTGTGTATAGATATTTTCCACTTGAAAAAATGGCGGCGATTAAGACTATGGTTTAAATATGAAAGTAATAGCAAATAATAAAAAAGCAAGACATGAATATTTTGTCGATGAGGTTTATGAGGCTGGACTTGTTTTGACAGGGACTGAAATTAAGTCAATTAGGAACGGAAGGGTCAGTATCAAGGAAGCCTATGCCAAAATAATAAATGGAGAAGCTTTAATCTTGGGAATGAATATCAGCTCGTATGAGCAGGGTAACAGATTTAACGTTGATCCCTTGAGACCTAGAAAGCTCCTTTTGCACAGACGCGAGATAAATAAACTTATCGGGAAACTAAAGGTTGGAGGTATAACACTAATTCCTCTTAGGATTTATTTGAATGACCGTGGAAAAGCGAAAATAGAAATTGCCGTTGCGAGGGGAAAGAAGCTTTATGACAAAAGAGATTCAATTGCAAAGCGTGATACAGAGCGAAAAATGCAGCGGGCAATGAAGAAACAAGTGTAACAGGTGTAAAGTAAAGCGGTTTTGGTGTAAAGGCTTTGATATCCTTATTATTTATCATCGCAGGAGCTAATTTCCGGTTATTGAACTTTATAATATGCGGTCTATGCCATTGCAAGTCGTGTGATAGTCTTCAAGCAGATTCCTTTGTTTCATCTTTCCGCTTTTTTCTATATGGTTGTAGACGTGAAGTCTTCGTTTTCTGACGTTTACTCTCTATCAGTGATATACCCTTTCTCAAGGAACCTGTATAAGATAGGATATAAGAGTCTTCAGCAAGAACATAATCTACAGCGGATAACTCCTTTAAAAGCATCATCAACTAATACCCATACTAGTCCTTCTTGTTTAGAAGAAATAGTATGAGCATTTCGACTGTTCCCATTTTGAAACTTTTTTGCTTTTTGCCATTATAATTCATCTTGTTAATATACCATATTATATCATCAAACATATAAAAAACATAATATCATAATTGACAGTAGAATTGTATGGATTTATAATGCAAATAGCATATTTAATTTCTGTAGTATTTTACGGATGGGAGGTCACGGATACTATGATAATAAAGATGACAAGGACAAGGCTACTTTCTGCATTTATTGTGCTGGCAATGATGATGACATTATTGCCTGCAAACTATACTTATGCTTCGAATACAATCATTGTTCCAAATAGCGATATTTCGATGAGGGTAATTGATGAAAACGAACTTGAAGTGATTGATGGAGATACTGTCAGCAAGATAGCACTTGAAGAGGTTAACAGCAATGTTACAAGAATATTTGTTTCGGAGCCTGGTGTGCCAGATAAGGTGCTGATCGCGAATTCTGAAACAGGGACTGTAACGACAGAAGAGGGACGGACTATTATTCCCGCTGATGTTGGTATTAACAAGCAAATAAACATAAAACAATCAGCCGCATCGTATAAAAGTAAGACAATAACCAAGAAGTATTCTTATGCAACAATTAAGAATGCGCTTGGCGGAACGGCAACGGTAGCGGGTGTTGCGGGAATGATTATTGCATTGCTCGTTGCTGCAGGATTTGCGGTTCCAGGCATGCTTCCGGTTCTTTGTACTTTTTTAGGTGGAATTACAGGGCTCATTTCTTATGTGATGGAAGGTTCGTCGAAGCATGGAGTATCAGTTAGGTTAAAAAGTCATATGAGAGACCTGCATCACGGTGGTAAGACATATAAGGGCGAAGTTTGGGAAATTGTTGGAGTGAGCAAGTACTAATATAGTGGGGATACGTTATGAATATCAAAGAATCTATAATTAATGGGATGCTAGTACTCAGTGCTATATATATTTTTGCATGTGCATTCATCAACCTGCTCGGTGATATAGATCATTTGAATCTTGTTACTGTAATTGGGATGATGGTGGTGTCTTCGTTTGATGTATTGCTACTAATTCTCAATTACTCAAAGAATTATAAGAAAATGCTCTCATCAAAAAAAAATGTTATTTTTATGTGTACCTCACTAACAATCATGTGGAACGTTATACTGATAGCGTCGATAATATGAGAAAAGGACAGGAGGCTGAAAATCTTCAGAAACAGAAAAAATTTAGAGAGGCTGTAATTTGTTAGATGATTGTCATTTCCATGTTGCTAACAGCTATGAGCAGTTTCGCCGCATCTGCAATACAAATATTAAACAGTATAAAAAGGCTTGAAATCAAGGGATTCCGGGTATCCCAAAAGTTTTGGGGTTTCCCCGAGAACTTTTGGGGTGCAATTTAGGGGGGCAACTAAAATAACTCCGATAACTTTAGGGGGCAAAATTAAGGGATGACTTTCGTCATCCCTTGTATTATGATACGAGTAAATTTTATGAATATTGATACAAAATTAAATTATATTTAGTTTATTATTTTGATTATTCGTTGACATTACTCTCTGATGGTTCCGTCAGTGTTGAAAAGAGGAAGCTCTTCAAGATAAGTAATATCTTCTCTCTTAGCGGCATCTCCTTCCGCCAGCACACACATTCTGCCAACTATTTTGCCGTCAACTTTCTCGACTAATGCTTCAAGTGAAGCAAGGCTGTGGCCAGTGCTTATAACATCGTCAACGATCAGAACACGTCTTCCACGAAGAAGCTCTTGCTCTCTACGCCCAAGATACAAGGTTTGAATATAGTCTGAGGTTATTGACTTTACTTCCGTCTTTACAACATCTGCCATATATAGCTTAGTTTTCTTTCTGGCTACCACGTAATCATCAATTCCTGCCTGCCTTGCCATTTCATATGCAAGTGGAATTCCCTTCGATTCAGCAGTTATAATTACGTCAAATTCTGGTGCTCGCTCAAGTAGAGCCGCTGCACTTGCTTTGGTTATTTCAACATCGCTAAAAAGGATAAAAGCTGCGATGGCTGTGTCATCTGACACAGGGAAGAGTTCCAATTCTCGTGTGAGTCCGCAGATCTCAAGTTCATAATTCATTTTTATCTCTCCTTAATTTTGTGAACAAAATATATCTTTTGCAGAGCAAGTGATAACTATGCAAGGGTATAAAGCCTTATAATAAACAGCGCCGCAGCAATCCACATTACAGGAGGAACATCCTTGATTTTTCCAGTTAGAACTTTTAGAATTACCCAACTGAGAATTCCGAACATAATTCCATTTGCAATTGAATAAGTAAATGGCATCATAATTACAGCCATAAATCCACCGAATACGTCTGCAATATCGCCATCAAATGTCATATTTTTAATTGAACTCATCATGAGAAGCCCTACCCATACAAGAGCAGGTGTCGTTGCAAATGAAGGTATTGCAAGGAATACGGGTGCAAAGAATAGTGAAAGCAAGAAGAATCCAGCTGTTACTACTGATGCAAGACCAGTTCTTCCGCCGTTAGCAACTCCAGCACTTGATTCAACATAAGAGGTTACAGTAGAAGTTCCTAAACATGCTCCAAGTACAGTACCACAGGCATCTGCCATGAGGGCTCCCTTTGCTTTTGGTAGATTTCCATTTTCGTCAAGAAGATTTCCCTTTGATGCAACACCAATCAGTGTTCCTACAGTATCAAACAAATCCACAAATAAGAATGAGAATACGATTACAAGGAAGTTAATAATGTTACCTGAAATCCATGAAAAATCAAACTCGAATAAGTATGGAGCAGAAGGGATGAGGTTTTTACCAAGTGAAGGATATAGCGAAAAAGCTTCCATTTCAGGATTAACTTGATACCAGCCTACTGCCTGCGCAATCATACCTAGAATCCAAGTTGCCAAAATTCCAATTAGAATATATCCGTGAACGTTGAAGTGATAAAGAACTGCAACGATTACAAGCCCTATCATAGCCAAAACGAATTGAGGTAGACTAACCTGTCCAAGGTCAACTAAAGTTGCTTGACTTCCTATAACAATGCCAGCACCTTTTAGACCGATGATTGCTATGAATAATCCGATTCCAACCGTAATACCGTACTTTAAGTTTGCAGGCACATCATTTACGAGTTTTTCACGGAAATTAACAAGTGACAATACGATGAAGATTATACCCTCAAACAAAACAGCTGCAAGTGCAATCTTCCACGGATCATTTATGCCTTTTTCTGCAAGCTCGCCACAGACTGTGAAAGCGAAGTAAGCATTTAAGCCCATTCCTGAAGCTAGAGCAACAGGATAGTTTGCAAAAAATGCCATGAATAAAGTTGCAACACATGCCGAAACTGCTGTAGCAGTAAATACAGCACCACTGTCCATACCTGCGGCTGAAAGAATGCTAGGGTTTACAGCCAAGATGTAGACCATTGACAAGAACGTTGTAGCACCTGCTATGAATTCAGTTTTCACATCAGTGCCATGTTCTTTAAGTTTAAAAAAGTTTTCCATAATAATAGCTCCTTTAAAATAAATATTTTGTGACAATTAAAAATAAAAAATAATATTAAAATAGCTCAAAGAGTTATTTCTGTCCGCGTTTTACCATATTAGAAAGTGCTTGCTTTGATGGGAGCTGCGAAAGAATGACTGCTGTAAACATCATGAGACATCCGATAGACTCACGTGCAGAAAGGGTTTCACCGAGAACAATCATACCTGAAATTAGTGCAAATACAGATTCTAGGCTCATGAGAAGAGAAGCTATTGCTGGCTCAGCATCTTTTTGAGCAACTATTTGCAAGGTATATCCTACACCTGAAGACAAAACACCAGTATAAAGTAATGGAATAATACATGCCCAGATATTTGCAAGAGTAAATCCTTCTGGAGTAAAAATGAAATTGGCAATAAGGCTTAATATACCGCAAACAAAGAATTGTATCATTGACATGCGAACGCCATCTGTTCTAGGTGAAAAATAGTCAACTACAAGTATGTGCATCGAGTAACCGAAAGCACATATAAAGACTAGGAAGTCCCCATCCTCAAATGTGAAATTGCCCTTGATACTCAGCAGGTAAAGACCAACAGCACCTAATGCAACACAAAACCAGATAATCGGCTTAACACTTTTTTTAAGAAAAATGCCAAGAACAGGAACGATTACTATATACAAGGATGTTATAAATCCCGCCTTTCCTGAACCTGTACCAGCGGAAATCCCAAGCTGCTGAAAAGAGGCACCAATAAAAAGCGCGATGCCCGTGCAGATACCTCCGATAAATAAAAATTTTCGACCCTTTGGCGAGGAAATATCAACTTGCTCCTCTTCGGAGATTGACTCTCTTCTTTTGTCAAGGAAGTATATAACAGGAATGAGGCCGATCCCACCGATGATACTTCTAACTCCATTAAAAGCGTAAGGACTAAGGTAGTCAACTCCTTTAACCTGGGCAACAAAAGCTGATCCCCAAATGAAAGCAGTGATTAAAAGTAGAATGTTGCTGCGCATTTGTTTGCTCATAGTTCACAATCCTTTCTTGACTAATGCTTGATTTGCTAAGAATCTCAACATGCTTCGTTATCGTTATCGATATCAATATCATCTAAATTTTTAAACAATATTCTACTGTAATTCTAGCATAAAAATAGCAATTGTGCTAGAATAAAAAATAATTAAAGGAGTTTTGATATGATTGAAAAAACTGACGAAAAAATACTTGCGGAATTAATCTCAAAAATAGGCAAACTGGATGAAATTCAAATGAAAGAAGCAAAGCATAGACAGGATTATTTGGTTAAACCGCCTGGAAGTCTTGGAAGGCTTGAAGATATATCCGTTAAGATTGCAGGAATTTATGGAAAAGTAAAAACTCCAATAGAAAAATTTGCAATTGCTATAATGTGTGCAGACAACGGGGTCGTTGAGGAGGGAGTAGCTTCAGCACCTCAATCGGTAACCTTGGCACAGACAATAAATTTTACACGCAGATTAACTGGGGTAGGCACGATGGCAAAACATTTTGATATACCACTACTTGTCGTTGATGTAGGTGTTGCCATGGAAATACCGGATTCTTTATATACAGATGAAATGCTGGATGAAAACAATCAAATTCCAAAGCGAATCGTCAATAGACGATTTGAGAATGGAACTAGAAATTTAGCTAAAGAAGATGCTATGACAAGAGAAGACGCTATTCGTGCAATTTTGGTAGGCATCGATTCGGTAAAGGCAATAAAGGATTCAGGTGCTGATGCTTTCGGGGTTGGCGAGATGGGAATTGGAAATACAACGTCGAGCTCAGCTGTTTTGTGTGCGTTGACTGACCTGTCTGCGGAAGATATTGTTGGCAGAGGTGGTGGGCTCAAGGACGAGGGGCTCAGAAAGAAAATAGATGTCGTTGGAAATGCTTCAAGACGATGCATTGAAAATAATTATGACGTGATTCATATTTTGGCGAGCGTAGGAGGATATGACATCTGTGCAATGACAGGGGCTTTCTTGGGAGCGGGAATATATAGAATTCCAGTCGTTGTAGACGGTGTTATTTCAATTGTTGCTGCGCTTGTAGCCAAGGAATTAGCACCAGATGTAGTGAATTTTATGTTTGCATCTCATAAATCTAAAGAGGTTGCTTATGAGAAGGCGATGGAGCTGCTGGGCTTATATCCTTTGTTTGATTTGAATATGAGGCTTGGTGAAGGAAGCGGTTGCCCTATTGCTTTTAATATTTTGGAAACGGCGTCTACGATTATATGTGATATGGCAACGTTTGAGGAAGGCGAAATAAACGACGACTATATGACTGAAATTAGAGATAAAATGCTGTTCAGCTAAGTTAATCTAATCAGTGGGGTGAGATGTGAAAATACTAATTAGCGGCGGTGCAAAAAACGGCAAGTCGATGTATGCCCAGAAAATTGCAAAGGCGATGTCTGTTGAATATAACGTACCGCTTTATTATGTAGCTACTATGGAGCCGACAGACAAAGAGGATGAAAATAGAATTAAAAGACATGTTCAGGATAGAGCAGGTTGGGGGTTTACAACGATTGAGGAGCCACGCAAACTAACCAAGGTTTTTAACGAGCAAGATAAAGGGTTTGTGGCTGAAGCGGATAATGCGGATAATGTAGATATAAAATATATGGGGAAAAAAGTTGTGAACCCCAAGGGGGTATTTTTGGTTGACAGCCTCACAGCTCTCCTTGGGAACAATATGTTCGGGAAAAATGGGAGCATGAAGCTAGACTGCTTTGATGATGTTCGTGATGATATCTATACTTTTTCTACGATAGCTTCTAACATAGTAATGGTATCGGATTCAATCGGCTGCGACGGAATAATTTTTGACGAAATCACTGAGGTATATAGGAAATCTCTTGCAAGGCTTGAGAGAGAAATAGCCTCGTACTACGATAGGGTTACTGAGGTTAGCGTAGGACAGATTATTGAATGGAAATAGTTTAAAACAGGCTCCAAAGCCTTATAAATAGCTATCTTGTAACAGTTATGCATGTCTTTTGTGCAAAGATAAAGACGGAAGATTGCCGAATTTGAGAGCACTTGATAAGAGAGATAAAATGCCAAATTTAAAAGCAAAAGAATATAAAAAATTTGAAGATATAAAATATGTTCGGAAGGACGGAAGTGAGTATTGGAGTGCAAGAGAACTTGCTGATGTACTTGATTATTCTCAATGGCGAAATTTTCAAAAGGTCATTGATAGAGCAATGATTGCTTGTGAGAACAGCGGTCATGAAGTAGAATGCGATTTTGCTGAAGTCAGCAAAATCGTGGAAGCAGGTGCTACAAGCAAATCTATTAAGGATTATGAGCTTACGAGATATGCTTGCTATTTGATTGTGCAAAATGGCGATCCGAGAAAAGAAGTGATTGCACTTGGACAAACCTATTTTGCTATACAAACATATAGACAGGAAATTGCAGACCATTTTAATCAACTTGATGAAGATAGAAGAAGGCTCGTCGTTCGTGGAGATATTAAACAATGGAATCAACTTTTGGTAGAAACGGCACATGATGCAGGAGTCATCACGAACGAAGAATTTGCTATATTCCAAAATGCAGGATATATGGGATTGTATGGTGGATTAGATGTTGAAGACATACATGATAGAAAAGGCTTAACTGCGAAACAAAAGATTTTAGATTATATGGGAAGTACTGAATTGATTGCTAATCTATTCAGAATATCCCAAACGGAAGAAAAACTAAGGAAGGACAAAATTGAAGGTGCAGAAGCAGCAACAAAAGTTCATTATTCAGTTGGAAAAGAAGTTAGGAGTGCTATTGAAAAAATTGGAGGTACTATGCCGGAAGATTTGCCTGTTCCGGAGAAAAGTATTCAACAGATAGAAAAAGAGCAGATGAAGCGTCTAAAGGATAAAGCCAGGAAAGGCAAATTGATGTTGGATGAATGACGTGTTCTATTAGGGAAATCACCGTTACTGTAGTATCACTCTTGATACTGTTTTGATACTAAAAAGTTCAAAAACTATAAAAAACAGGCATAAAAATACTTAAAAATAGAAATAAAATAGATACTATTATATAAAATAAGAAGCATATATGCTATGGTAATTATTGAATGGGAATAGTATAATAAATCGGTGTACCTCTTGTATTACAAGGGGTACACCTTTTAAAATTAGGGTGAGTAAGAAGTCTTATGTAAGAAAGAATATGATTGATTTTATAGAAGTTACAGATGATATTGAATTACCATTTTAGAAATCAATAAGTTTTAGAATTGTCGCTACCTGCTACTTGGCTACCACTTTAGGTAGCGAGGTAGTGGGTAGCGTGCTTTTTAGC
Source organism: uncultured Eubacteriales bacterium (assembly GCA_900553025.1). Taxonomy (GTDB): domain Bacteria; phylum Bacillota; class Clostridia; order Peptostreptococcales; family Anaerovoracaceae; genus S5-A14a. The sequence continues at coordinate 45,721 of USBT01000007.1, forward strand.
ATCTACTAAAATTTTTTTTACAACTATTAGCTATAATAAGTTTATGGTACAAAAATGAGAAATTCAGCAATGAAGCTTTAAATGTTATTAACTTATGTAGTTAACTTGTGTAGCAAGCACAGTAAGTGTCCGTACACTTACGAAAAATTTGAAAAAACTGACTGCTTCGCTACTCAATATTTTAATCAA
>USBT01000008.1 GCA_900553025.1 uncultured Eubacteriales bacterium
CTTCATAGCCTTGCCATATAGAGGGTGTCTAACAAAGTCTTCAATAGCAACTACTACAGTCTTATCCATTTTGTCGCTTACAACAATACCGACTTTGGATTTTCTTCTGTTTCTTTCTACTTTTTCAACTGCCATAATCACATCCTCCTTTCCTATGCTTCGGCCTTAGCCATTTCTTTCTCACGAATAATGGTCTTTACTCTAGCAATATCCCTTTTTACTTCCCTCATCTTAACAGGATTTTCAAGCTGACCTGTTACGTGCTGGAATCTTAAGTTGAAGAGTTCCTTCTTCATTTTGTCAAGTTCAGAAGAAAGCTCGACATCTGTCATCTGTCTGAATTTGTTCATTTCCATTACGCTTCACCGCCCTCTTCTAACTGCTTCATAGCGAACTTGCACTTGATAGGAAGCTTATGAATTGCAAGTCTTATAGCTTCTCTTGCCTGCGCTTCAGTTACGCCATCAATCTCAAACATTACTCTGCCCGGCTTAACAACTGCTACCCAATATTCAGGAGCACCTTTACCGGAACCCATTCTTACCTCTGCAGGTTTCTTAGTTACTGGCTTATGAGGGAATATTTTTATATAAACCTTTCCGCCTCTTTTTATGGATCTAGTCATAGCAATTCTGGCAGCCTCAATCTGATTTGATGTAATCCAGCCAGGCTCCTGTGCAACAAGCCCATACTTTCCATAAGTAATCTTATTGCCTCTTGTTGCTATGCCCTTCATTCTACCTCTATGAACTCTCCTACGCTTAACACGTTTTGGCATCAACATAGCTGGTTCCTCCTCTCTTATGCTTATTCTTCAGCTGGCAAATTAGTTTCTTCCGAAGTTGCTTCTGCTTCAGTCTTCGGTTCTTCTACCTTTGCAACTGGTCTAATTCTCTTATTTACAGCCTTTGCGACGTCTTTCCTTCCAAATCTGTCACCACCGCGGTCATTCCTTCTTCTGTCATTTCTTCTTCTGTCGCCATCCTTACGCTGTCTTCTATCCTTCCTGTTATCCTTCTTTTCTTCACGAACAGGATTCTGAAGACCTTTATCAAGAATTTCGCCGTGATTGATCCAAACTTTTACACCGATTTTCCCGTACGTCGTATCAGCCTCAGCAAACCCATAGTCAATATCAGCTCTTAACGTATGGAGAGGAACATTACCCTCGCTATATTTTTCACTTCTAGCAATTTCGGCACCTCCGAGACGGCCTGAGCACAAGATTTTAATGCCCTTTGCGTTTGCTCTCATTGTATTTCCGATTGCCTGCTTCATTGCTCTTCTAAATGCAATTCTTCGTTCGAGTGCTTCTGCTACACTTTCTGCTGTCAACTGTGCATCCAGTTCCGCTCTTCCAACTTCTTCAACAGAGATATGTAGTTTTCCAGGATCTTTACCTGTTAGTTTCACAAGTCCAGCCTTTAATTCCTCAATACCTGCGCCTGATCTTCCGATTACCATACCAGGCTTACTTGTCAGAATTGTAACTGTAAGGTTGTCTTCACCTTCTCTTGCAATCAGAACCTTTGAAATGCCTGCTACGTACAATTTCTTCTTTACATATTCTCTTATCTCTTTATCTTCAATTAGTAAGTCCGCAAAACCCTTCTTGTCTGCAAACCATTTAGAATTCCAGTCTTTGATAACGCCCACTCTCATGCCATGAGGGCTTACTTTCTGACCCATTCAATTAACCTCCTGTCTTACTCTCTCTCCATAAGAGTTACACTAATATGACTGCTTCTCTTAAGGATCCTCGATGCCCCACCACGAGCGCCTGCGCGCCATCTCTTCATAGTAGGTCCCTGGTTTGCACTAACTTCTGCAATATACAGGTTGTCAGGGTTCATTTGGTGGTTATTCTCTGCATTGGCTGCAGCAGACATAACAACTTTTTCAATTAGTTCAGAACCTTTTCCTGGCGTAAATTTCAAAATATTCAATGCCTCTTGCAAATCTTTGCCTCTTACCATATCAGCAATCGGTTTAAGTTTAATTGGAGACATTCTAACGTATTTAGCAACTGCTTTTGCTTCCATTTTTATCTCCTTTCCTTACTTAACCTTTGATGTCTTATCAGCAGCATGACCCCTGTATGTTCTTGTAGGAGCAAATTCTCCAAGTCTGTGTCCTACCATATCTTCTGTTATATACACAGGAATATGTTTTCTTCCATCATGGACAGCAATAGTGTGACCCACCATCTGCGGGAAAATTGTAGAAGGCCTTGACCATGTCTTGATAACTTTCTTTTCATTAGCTGCATTCATATCTTCAATAGCTTTTAGCAGCTTTTTATTGACGAAAGGGCCTTTCTTAAGTGATCTACCCATTATTTATGCTCCTTCCTTATTTCTCGTTTCTTCTCTTAACAATATATTGATTAGAAGCCTTATTCTTCTTTCTGGTCTTGTATCCAAGTGTAGGCTTACCCCAAGGTGTAACTGGAGACTTCCTTCCAATAGGAGTTCTTCCTTCACCACCACCGTGTGGGTGATCGTTAGGGTTCATAACAGATCCTCTTACAGTTGGTCTGATTCCCATGTGTCTTTTTCTGCCAGCCTTACCAATCTGAATGTTAGAGTGATCGCCATTTCCTACTTCGCCGATAGTAGCTCTACAGTTCATCAAGACTTTTCTAACTTCTCCAGACGGCAATCTCACCTGAGCATACTTGCCCTCTTTAGCCATAAGCTGAGCACCGTTTCCAGCAGATCTTGCAAGCTGTCCGCCTTTACCTGGTTTAAGCTCGATGTTATGAATAAGTGTACCTACAGGTATATTTGCTATCGGGAGAGTATTTCCAACTTGGATATCTGCATCTGTTCCTGAAAAAATAACATTGCCAACCTTAAGTCCTTCAGGAGCCAATATATATCTCTTTTCTCCGTCCGCGTATACGATCAAAGCGATGTTAGCACTTCTGTTAGGGTCATACTCAATTGTTTTAACATTTCCAGGAATACCATCCTTATTTCTCTTGAAATCAATGATTCTATACTTGTTACGAGTGCCTCCACCTCTGTGTCTTACGGTAATCTTACCTCTGGAGTTTCTTCCCGAGTGCTTCTTTAAGGTTACAGTAAGAGATTTTTCCGGCTTGCTTGCAGTGATTTCTTCAAATGTAGAAACCGTCATGCCTCTTAAGCCGGGAGTTACCGGATTATATTTTTTAATTCCCATTTCTTACATCCTCCCTAGTTTATAGACCCTGGAAGAATTCAATTTCTTTGCTGCCCTCAGCAATTGTTATGATTGCCTTCTTATATGCAGCAGTTCTGCCCATTGTTCTTCCCATTCTCTTCATTTTACCATTAACATTCATAAGGTTAACTTTGGCAACCTCCACGCCGAAGATTTCCTCTACAGCATGCTTGACATCTGTTTTGTTGGCATCAACAGCCACCTTAAAAGTGTATTTCTTCTCCTGAGCCTGGTCCATACTTCTTTCGGAGATGATAGGTTTCAGGATTACATCGTATGCTGATCTCATTATTTGTACACCTCCTCAAGTTTTTTAACGGCATCACTTGTCAAGATGAGACTCTTATGATTTAGAACTTCGTACACGTTGAAGCTTCCTACAATAGCAGTCCTAACACCTTTTAGGTTAGCAGCTGATCTAACAACATTCTCATCCTTATCTGCCATAACTACCAAAGCCTTTTTCTCAGCCTTAAGATTTTCGAGGACTTTGATCATTTCCTTTGTCTTTGGCTCCTCAAAAGTCAACTTATCAATAACGATTAGCTCGTTCTCTGCAAGTTTTGAAGATAAAACTGACAACATAGCCAATCTTCTAACCTTCTTTGGAAGTGTATATCTATAACTCCTTGGCTTTGGAGCAAACACTACACCACCGCCAATCTGTGAAGGATCTGTGCTGGAACCTTGTCTATGTCGGCCAGTTCCCTTCTGACGGAAAGGCTTTCTTCCTCCGCCTCTTACATCGCCCCTTGTCTTTGCAGACTGAGTGCCCTGTCTTCTGTTAGCCAAATAGTTCTTCACTACTGCATGAACAGCATATTCATTAGGCTCGATTCCGAAAATAGCATCTGAAAGTTCGATGCTTCCGGCTTCTTCACCGGCCATATTTAGCATTTTTATATTTGCCATTGTTTGCGTCTCCTTTCCGTAGCCTATTTATCGTCTTGCCCTTTGACAGCATACTGAACTTTCACAAGTCCGCCCTTTCTGCCTGGGACAGCGCCCTTAACCAGCAAAAGATTTCTGTCAACATCAACTTTTACTAAAACTACATTCTGAACAGTCACAGTATCTCTTCCTGTTCTACCAGGACCCTTGTTACCCTTGAACACTCTTGATGGATAAGTAGCACCTGCAAGTGCACCTGCCAATCTCTTATGCTTAGAACCATGACTCATAGGACCTCTGTGGTGTCCATGTCTTTTGATGTTACCCTGTGTGCCCTTACCTTTTGAAATTCCGGTAATGTCCAATTTCTTTCCTTCTTCGAAATCTGCCACAGTGATTTCCTGACCAAGCTCAAACTTTTCATCCTCGTCAAGTCTGAACTCCGCAACATATTTTTTTAGAGCAACGCCGCTCTTGTCAAAGTGTCCTCTTAAAGGTTTAGTTACTCTATGCTCCTTAGTATCCTCATAACCAATTTGAACAGCATCGTAACCATCGTTTTCAACAGTTTTAACCTGAGTCACAACCGAAGGTCCCGCCTCAATTACTGTTACCGGCACAACTTCTCCACCTTCTGCGAAGATTTGTGTCATGCCAACTTTCTTTCCTAGAATTGCTTTCATATTTTCCTCCTGTTTTCTTACATTGGATTGCTCTGGTTTGGTCTTGGAACAAAACAGTTCTCTCCGAAAAGCTTGTTCTCATACCCTCACATGCAATCTTGCTAAGGGAGATTCCCTTTCATTGCCGACTAAAGCAGCATGCCTGACTAGTTGAGTCTAATTTCTATATCCACTCCTGCGGGCATGTTCAGGCTCGTTAGTGCGTTTGTAGTCTGAACTGTAGCATTTGTGATATCAACAAGTCTCTTGTGAGTTCTCTGCTCAAACTGCTCCCTGCTATCTTTGTACTTATGTACAGCTCTAAGAATTGTTACCACTTCCTTTTCTGTAGGTAGTGGAATTGGACCTGAAACCGTCGCACCAGTCTTCTTAGCTGTTTCCACAATCTTTGCAGCAGACTGATCAAGCAATGCATGGTCATATGCCTTTAGCTTAATTCTGATTTTTTGTAATTCGCTCATTTCTTCCTCCTGTTTTCTGTACTGTTTTCGCTATGCTCGTACAAGGCAATTCGCTTCTCTCTGATTTTCAATAGTCTGACGAATTTTCGTGAGATTTTCTTTATCGCCACACTCTGCCGTGCGTTTCTTATGTTTCTGCACAAAAGAAAAACAAGCGAATACCCTCGCCCCCGATCATGTAGGGACTTCTCCGCAGAAATTACCTGATAGCTCAGCAACTTCCTGCTTCTTCGCCTAAAGCAAGCCCTATTAGTATATATGAGCAAAAAGCAAAAAGCAAGGGTATTTCACAAAAATTTTACTGTCTTTTAAAAAAATTTTTGCAAGATACCCTCGTTATAATAGTTGATTTTGTAACAATATTTTTACAAAAACACTAACACTGTTACTGGCGTTCCTTAATTCCGTCTAAACTTATATATAAACTGCACAAACGGCTCGAACTGCACGAACTGCACAAGCTATACAAACTGCACAAACTATACAAGCTATATCATTCGGATTACCTATTTCGCAAATATTACCTCTACTGTAGTTCCTTTGCCGACCTCGCTTACCACATCAAGCTCCGCACCTATAACCTTGGCAGCATGTTTTACAATTGACAGACCAAGGCCCGTTCCGCCTATTTCCCTTGAATGGCTCTTGTCTACTCGGAAAAACCGTTCAAAAATCCTATCCACATATTTTTGCTCTATACCTATGCCAGTATCTGCAACTGACACCGCAATCTTCCCCTTTGGATTTCGAGAAATTCGAACTGAAACCGTACCAGATTCCTTATTATATTTAATCGCATTATCTATTAGGTTGTATATAATCTCATGGACAAGCGTCGGAATTGAATGAATCACAGCTTCGGACGCGTCTATTTTGTCGAGTTCAACATTCACCGAAACATTTGAATCCTTAGCCTTTTGAGCGAGATGTTCAGACGAAGAGCAAGCAACATCATATAGGTTGACTTCTTCTTTTTGGGTCGTTACATTCTCTTCATCAAGCTCCGAAAGCTCAATGATGTCCTGAACAAGCTGAATCATACGCTTAGACTCTTTGAAAATTCTATCCACAAACTGCTCTCTATCGGATTCTGGTACCAAGCCAGTTTTTAACAATTCCGCACTGGCATATATCGACTGAAGTGGCGTCTTAAGCTCATGCGATACATTTGCAGTAAACTCACGGCGCATAAGCTCCCCTTCGACTTTTTTGGTGATGTCAAACAGGAACAAAATAGTACCCCGCCATTCATTTGCGTCATCCCCATGCTCTTCCATACCACTAGGCATTCCGCTTGTAAAGATTGGACTCATGCTTATTTGGTAAGTTCTCTCACCAAAGTTGGCAACTTTATTGTAATTATAGTCATGCCCTGAAATGATCAGATTTTGTGAGTCTTCTTGGTTATGCAATTCCGAAGCACTACTGTCATAGGCAATGATCCCATTCAAAATATCAGTATTTCTAGTAAACTCCATTATATTTTTGCCGATAAACTTACTTGAAATGGCAGCAACATCTAGGTCAAAATCAGTGGTCGCATGACCGGAGTCCTCCTCTTGTTTCTGCACCAATATAGCCTCAATAGCAGCTTGGTTCATCGAGATTATCCTATTTTGTTTATCTAGGATAATAAGACCATCACTCATGTTTGCAGTTATAGCATTAAATTCTTCTTGACGCCTTACAAGTTGATGCTCCTTGCTTGCAATGTCACGCTTTTGAGCGTCGATTTTCCTAAAGAGTGGTGAAAGTTCCTCGTATCCTCCCTTGCCGAGATGTCTTTCAGCGCTGCTTGGGTCATCTAAATCTATATTATTTATTGGCTTAAGAATGAATTTGGAAAGCGAATATGCTAGGTAAAATGATAGCAAAGCGATGATGATGAAACACCCTAAAAAGGCTAGTTTCATGCCGTCCATAAAACCAAGGACTGTTTCATAAGAGGAAGACACCCTGAGTATGCTATCATCACTTAATCTCCTTGCAGCATAAACATATTTTTCCGTCATAGTGGAAGAATATCTTGTGCTTTCCCCATATCCTAGTTCACGGGCCTCCTTGATTTCTTCACGATTTTTATGGTTCTTCATTTCACTAGGTTTTTCTTTATTGTCAAAAATAACTGTGCCGTCACTGGCAATAAGCGTAACCCTGTAATCCCTATAGTTTAGATGTTGGAGCAAATACACAGCATCGTCTCCGCTCTTTGAGTGCACATCCTGAGAACTACGACCTTCCTTTGTCATTTCAAGTTGAGATGCAATTAAGTCGGATTGCGCTGTAAGTTCGTTTTCCTGTATTTTGTTTATATGCTCAAGAAGAACAAAATAGAGGCCAACGATGCATAAAATTAGTGAAATCATAGATACACCCATTATGGAAAAAAAGAATCGTTTTTTCATTTTACTTCCTCCATAATGTATCCGACCCCGCGAACAGTTTTAATATGCCTACCTGCATCGCCCAATTTCGTTCTTAAAGTGCCGATATGGACGTCAACTGTTCTTGATTCACCAACGTAAGATTCACCCCACACAAGGTTCATGAGTTGGTCTCTGCTATAAACCCTGTTCATATTCTCCAAAAACACCCTTAAAAGTTCAAACTCTTTGAGCGTCAGCTCGACATTTTCCTCCGAAACTTTAACAAGATGCCTACTTATTGACATCGAGATCTCTCCATTGCCCAGAAAATCAGTTCTTGGCGTACGAGTTCTCCTTAGTACCGCTTTAATCCTTGACAGAAGCTCCATCATGCCAAAAGGCTTAACAAGGTAATCGTCAGCACCCGTATCAAGGCCCAGAACTTTGTCGAACTCTGTATTTTTTGCCGTCGTTATTATTACCGGAACATCCTTTGCAATTGTTTCACTTCTAAGCGTTTGCAAAATCGAAATGCCATCTTTCCCTGGTAGCATCAAATCAAGCAAAATCAAGTCAGGCTTCCTATTTATTAGACCGGCAAAGAAACTTTCACCATCCGCAAAGCCCTCGCATTCATAGTCTGCCATTTTCAGTGCGTACAAAATAGTTTTCCGTATGTCTTCGTTATCTTCAACGCAATATATAAGCATGCTTTGTCGTTTTTCCTCCATTTGAATTTTTTCGTTACCTAACAGTACCCTCTATCGAATAAAGGACCCATCCAGCAATGTTTTCTGCATGATCTCCTATACGCTCGAGATATTTTGAAACCATCAACATGTCGATAGCATGTTCGCCATCAGCAGATCCGTCCTTTAGGCAATCAACTATTTTGTTCTTGATTCCAACAAAATAATTATCTATCTCGTCATCAGTTTTTATTACTTCCCTTGCAATTGCTGCATCTTTCTTCACAAAAGCGTCAATACTGCCTGTTACCATTTTTCGTGTAGCATCCGCCATACTCGATATGCAATCCTCAATACCGATCTCGTTGCCTGGGTTACGATCAATAATTTCTGCGATATTCCCGGCCTGTATGCCTATTCGTTTCATATCCGTAACCATTTTGAGTGCGGCTGAAATTAAGCGAAGATCCCTTGCCACAGGCTGGTGCTGCATGAGTAGTTTTATACATTTGCCTTCGATTGCACGTTCTTTTCTTTCTATTCTGATATCTAGGTCTGATATGTCGTCTTTTGTTATATTGGACTCATCAGAGATTCTTGTGCCAATTGTTCTTTGCCTGAGTACATCTGTAGATATTGAAATTGCTTTTTCGCACAAAATACCTAGCGATATCATTTCCTGATTTAATTCTTCGAGTTCTTGATCTAACTTTATTTTCATATTATATACCCTTTTTCATCATCCAAAACGTCCTGTAATGTAATCTTCTGTCCTCTTATCTTTAGGGACTGAGAAAATTTGATCCGTCTTGCCCTTTTCTATAAGCTCTCCCAATAGAAAGAATGCTGTAACATCCGAAATACGAGCTGCTTGTTGCATGTTATGCGTTACTATAACAACTGTATATTTATCCTTTAGCTCCTGTACAAGTTCCTCAATTTTGCCAGTGGATATAGGGTCTAGTGCCGATGTAGGTTCATCCATTAGAAGGACTTCCGGCTCAACCGCTATTGCCCTTGCAATACAAAGCCTCTGCTGCTGCCCACCAGAGAGTCCGAGGGCGGATTGCTTTAACCTGTCTTTAAAATCATCCCAAGCGGCAGCTCCTCTTAGTGAGTTCTCTACTATCTCATCAAGTGCTATTCTAGATTTAATTCCATGAGTTCGCGGGCCATACGCAATATTATCGTACACACTCATAGGAAAAGGGTTTGGTCTTTGAAAAACCATTCCAACTCTTTTTCTGAGCATATTAATGTCCATATCGCCGTAGATATCCTCGCCATCAAGCCTTATATCACCTGTTATTTTGCACCCTTCTACCAAGTCATTCATGCGGTTTAGAGACTTTAGGAGTGTAGACTTACCACATCCTGATGGACCTATGAATGCCGTTATCTCATTCTCAACTATATCCATGTTTATATTTTTCAGTGCATGAAAATCACTGTAGTATAGCTCGGTGTCTTTTATTGTTATCTTGTTGTTTGCCATATTATTCCTCCGTGGTCGTATTTTTTTCGAGTTTTCTTGCTATAAGTGAGGAGATTCCATTTAAAATTAATACAAGAAGCATCAAAACAGTTGCGGTTGCATAGGTCTGCTTAATATATAGCCCCTCTCCCGAAAGAACATACATATGAACCGAAAGGCTTCTACCTGAGTTAAGCATGGATGCCATAGGTTTTGCGATAGTACCGGCTGTGAAGACGAGGGCAGCCGACTCCCCGACAATCCTTCCGACAGCTATGATTACGGCGGACAGGATTCCGGGAGTCGCCGGGCGCAGCATTACCTTGAAAATAGTCTGCACCCGGGTGGCTCCAAGAGCCAGGCTGCCCTCCTTGTAGCTGACAGGCACCATCCTTAGAGCCTCCTCAGTAGTTTCCATTACTATAGGCAAAATCATTATTCCAAGCGTTAAACAACCAGAAAGAATCGAAAGCTGTAAGCTCAAATATTTGACAAAGAATAATGCGCCAAAAAGACCATATACAATTGAGGGAACACCTGCAAGAGTTTGCGTAGCAAGCTTTATTATTTTGGCAAGCTTACTTTCTTTTTTTACATATTCAACCATGTACACAGCTGCGCCTATTCCTATAGGCACCGACATCAATAGTGTAAATACCACCATCACAACTGTATTGACAATAGCAGGCATCATAGACACATTCTCGCTGTTGTATTCCCATGCAAAAAGTTTTGAATTTAAATTTGGTATACCATTTACCAAAATATATACCACAATGGTGAGAATTACTGCAAGCGTAATAAGTGCACCGCCCTTAACGAAAAATCTCGCTAATAATCCTGGTTTAAATATTTTTCTTGATTTTTCCCCTGCTTTGTTTCTCGCTACTGATGTGTTCTTCAATTTAAACTCCTCCTTAAAACAAGAGAGAATGTCAGATTAACTATTAATATGAAAACAAAGAGTACAGCTGCCGTAGCTAGCAAAGCCTGTCTATGTAAATCCGTAGCATAACCCATTTCAATTACTATATTACCTGTCATTGTTCTAACTCCATCAAGCACACTCTTAGGTATTATCGCCTGATTACCGGCAACCATTATAACAGCCATAGTTTCTCCTATTGCTCTACCTACACCAAGTATTACTGCCGAAAAAATTCCACTTCGTGCAGCCCTCAGTTTGACCGCGAAAATACTTCTCTCGTGTGTAGCTCCAAGTGCAAGGCTTCCCTCATAATATCCCGGGTCTACCGCTTTCAGCGATGCCTGAGAAATTGCAACTATTGTAGGCAAAATCATGATACCAAGCAAAACAGATGCTGCTAAAAGACTCATGCCTTGAGAGTCAAGGTTATCTCTAATTAGCGGAACCAAAACTACCAGTCCGAAAAATCCGTAAAGGACTGATGGAATACCTGCCATTAGATTTACAAGCCCTGAGAAGATAGAATAAAACTTCTTAGGACAATACTCTGCAAGGTAAATTGCGGTCATAACACCAATCGGTGCACCAATTAAGACTGCTCCCAGCGTAACATATATACTTCCTATTATCATAGGAAAAATCCCAAATTGATTATTCGCGGGCTTCCAAGTCTGGCCGAATATAAAATCTACAAATCCTATTTTACCTATGGCTGAAAATCCGTTTGCGAATATGAAGATTGAAATCAGTATTACCGCTGCAACGGATACCAATGCTGAAATGAGGAAGGCAATGCTGACGATGCCTTCCCGTATTTTTTTATTATATTTACTCATTATTTCCTGCTTTTAAAATTAGAAGAACTTTTCGAATTAATGAACTCGTCAAAATCTAACAGCCTATTTCTTAATCTCTGACCATTTTGTGATCTTGCCTGTGAAAATATCCTTAACCTGCTCTAGAGTTAGTTCTTCCTGTTTGCTATCCTTGTGAACGATTACTGCAATCCCATCCTTTGCGATTACAGTGGCCTTAACTCCCTGGCTAGTTTCTGTGTCTTTAAGATCCCTTGATGCCATTCCGATGTCAACGCTACCATCAATTGCTGATGTTACACCTGTAGTTGAGTCTGATTGCTGTACCATAACTTCCACCTTAGGATTAATCTTCTTATATGCCTCAGCAAGCTTCTCCATGAGTGGTGTTACAGAGCTTGAGCCGCCTATAGTAATCTTGCCGCCCTCTTTAACTGCATCAGAAGCCTCGTATTTTCCTGCTTCAGTAAGTTCTATATATCCATTTTCAGAAACTGTTTTCTGACCTTCTGTGCTTAGGATATAGTTGATAAAGTCCTTTCCTAGCTCGCTCAGATTATCTCCTGTAACAAGGTTGAAATTCCTTGCTATAGGATATTCACCCTTTTGGATATTCTTAACTGTTGGTTCAACGCCGTCAATCTTGAGTGCCTTAACAGTGTCATTAAGGGATGCGAGTGAAATATATCCTATGCTTGCTTTGTCCTCCGAAACAGATGTCATTGCAACGCTCGTTGAGTTTGTAATTACTGCTGTATCAACTGTATTATCGATCTTTTCACCTTGATCGTTCTTTTCTTCAATTCCAACAAGTTCGATAAAAGCACCTCTTGTGCCTGAACCCTCTTCTCTTGAAATTACGCTTATTTTGTCGTTTTTCTCGCCATCATCTCCCGATTTCTTATCGCCACAGGCTGACAAAATAACGGAAGCGCTCAAAACCATAGCCAATGCCAAAATCAGTGATAAAATTCTGCTTTTCTTCATTTCTTTTAATTCCTTTCCAGTTAGTTTAATTTATTTTATTTAATTCAATTACAAATCTAATAATATATGTGGAAAGTAATGTCTGTTATCACCTTTTTGTAAAGTTTTTGTAAAATCGTATTTGCCACAAAATACTGCGAAAAAGATATCAATCTGAGCAATATCGCAACAAAATATATCTAACTGCAAAATTCTGGCAACAAAATAGTCAGCTTCGGCACCCCACGATAAAATACACACATTCGTAATCCCACAACAAAATATACCAAGCCGCAAAATGCCTCAACAAGCCGTAAGTAAACGCACAATCCCACAATCGGTGCCACTCGTAAAACTGGTGGTTCGAACTTGGGCAATAAGCCCCTACAATTGGCCCATGCCTAAAGACGCGGGCTTTTACTATGGGGTTGTAAGTCCATAAAAAAAAGCATAGCCACTTGAAGCGACTATGCCTGACTTTTGAATATTTTGTTGTTGCCTACGAGCAAGATGCCGCAAGCATATGAATAGATTAATAATTCTCAGGTTTAATCTGGAAGAATGCCTGTGGGTGCTTACATGCTGGACATACCGCAGGAGCCTTCTTAGCAACTGTAATGTATCCGCAGTTGATGCACTGCCATGTAACCTCTTCTTCTCTCTCGAACACTTTGCCTTCCTTAAGGTTAGCAGCAAGCTTTCTGTATCTTTCCTCGTGCTTTTCTTCAACATCAGCAACCAATCTCATCTGAGTAGCGATGTCCTTAAAGCCTTCCTCATCTGCAACATCAGCAAATCCAGGGTACATTTCTGTCCACTCATAATGCTCGCCCTCAGCTGCTGTGATTAGATTTTCTGCTGTAGTTCCAATGCCCTCAGCTGCCTTATACCATAGTTTTGCGTGCTCTTTTTCGTTATCAGCAGTTTCCTCAAAAATCTTAGAAATTTGAACGTATCCATCTTTCTTAGCCTGAGAAGCAAAATATGTGTACTTGTTTCTTGCCATTGACTCGCCACCGAAAGCAGCCATCAAGTTTTCATAAGTTTTTGTTCCTTTTAAATCCTTAACCATAATAAAACCTCCATTAAATTATTTACATTATTTTTTATTCTCAATGCCTGCGCAGTTATCACAGACATAGGATAACATTGTTTCTGAAATCTCGAACTTATCGGGTTCGAGGTTGAATGCCTCAGCTATTGCAGCCTTTACATTATCGAAGGATTTCTCATTCACAGGAAAGATATCTTTAAGCTCCCCGCATGCACGGCACCTCATATGAAAATGCTCTGTCATTACAGAATCATATCTATCGCTTTCTCCCGGCATGGATATTTTTTCAATCTCCCCAAGCTCAACGAGTTTATTGAGATTTCTATATACCGTTGCAATTCCAATTGTAGGTATGAATTTCTTTGCTTCCCCATATATCCATTCTGCCGTTGGATGGATATGATTATCTTGAACGATTTCGAGGATGAGATCCCTTTGTTTGCTTTTTCTTAAATTTTCAAGCATGGTCTACCTCCTACATCGAATATCTTAACCTATATCTTGCTACATCTATATATCAGCTATATCTAAGGCTATGTCCATGCAATGTCCAAAATATATGTTTGATATATCTAAAATATCTATTCTATCTCTGAACCTTTAAACAATCACGCCCACACCACTTTTCTGTATGCACATGCTAACTGATAATCATTATCATTTATAAAGAGTATACCGCTTTTTAACGAACTTGTCAACAGAAAAAATCAATCACTAATTTTATTCTTTCTGCGACAATTTGATTTTTCATACAATATTAGTGTTCTTTCTGTAGATTATTGCGGAATTACTACGCCGATTTAACTTATTCCTCGCTTCACACAAAATAAATTAAAGTCTTATTTCTATTTATATGTTTAAACGGCAACTTTTTTGTCTATAAATATCCTGTACGGCTTATGGACGTAAATAAAAAAGTAATATAATTATTAATTTTTTAGGAGGTTAAAGATGGTAAAGGTTTATAAATGTCAGGAATCAGGAATTGTTGTTGCTAAGATTTACGGTGCGGATGATCATGCACCTTCTTGCTGTGGCAAAGAAATGGTTGAGCTTAAGGCTAACACCGTAGATGCAGCAAAAGAGAAGCATGTTCCTGTAATTGAAAAGGACGGAAACAAGGTTGTCGTAAAAGTGGGAAGCGTTGAACACCCTATGACTGAAGAGCATCACATTGGTTTTATTGCTATTGAAACTTGCTGTGGTCTTAGACTTGCTGAGCTTGACCACACAGGCAAGCCTGAAGCAACATTCTATCTTGGCGAAGATGAAGAGCTAAAGGCAGCTTACGAATACTGCAACCTACACGGACTTTGGAAGGCTGAGGCATAAATTGCAAATAAGTTTTGAGCCATTATAGAAGTTATAGAAGGCTCAAGCATCAAACGAAACTTTAAAACGGCTTGCTCATTTGAGCTTGCCGTTTTTAGTTTGCCTTTATATGGAAAACACCAACATAGACAAGATATAAAATCGAACAAACGCAATATTTATGATATAATTAAAGCAATTAAAAGACCAAAGAGGTGCTTGTATGAATAAGAATAATATCGATAGAGTTCATGATGATGTTTTTAATAATATAAAAACATTGATGGATTCGGCAAGGAATAAAGCTGCAAGAGAAGTCAATAATATTTTGGTGCAAACTTACTGGGAGATTGGGCGCATTATCGTAGAAGATGAGCAAGGTCATTCAGAGAGAGCAGAGTATGGAAAAGAGCTTATAAATGACTTGTCAAGACAGCTTACAAAGGAATATGGTAAGGGATTTTCTAAGTCTAATTTATTTAATATGAGAAACCTATATTTATCATATCCAATATTCCAGACACTGTCTGGAAAATTGACCTGGTCCCATTATTGCGAACTCTTATCCATTACCGATGAGAAAAAGCGAAGCTTCTACGAAAAAGAAAGCATCAATGCAAATTGGTCGGTAAGAGAACTAAAAAGACAAATAAAAACCTCCCTTTTTGAAAGATTGCTCTTATCAGCTGGAGAGGAAAATAAGGGAAAAGTTCTAGACCTAGCTCTAAAGGGCAATGAAATAAATAAGGCATCTGACCTTGTAAAAGACCCTTATGTATTTGAATTTCTAGGCTTACCAGAAGAAAAGCCAATGATGGAAAGTGATTTAGAAAAAGCACTTATAAACCATATTGAAAAATTCTTGCTTGAACTTGGTAAGGGTTTTATGTATGTAGGCAGCCAACAAAGAGTAACACTTGGCAATACGCACTATTATGTGGACATGGTATTTTATAATAAAATATTAAAGTCTTATGTCTTAATTGAACTAAAAACAAGCAAACTAATGCCAGAAGCAGTTGGTCAAATAAATATGTATCTCAATTATTATAAATCAGAAGTAAATGATGAGATGGACAATGAGCCAATAGGAATAATATTGTGTACTGATAAAGACGAGGTACAAGCAGAGTACGCCTTAGGAAGCTTATCGAATAAAATATTCGCATCAAAATACACTTTGTATATCCCAAACAGGGAAGAGCTAGAACTACAAGTAGAAAAAGTGATTGAAAAATACAAGGAAAAATAAATTATTAAGGAGAAGTAGAGAAAAATCTGCTTCTTTTTTTATTGGAGCACAATTATAACATTATATTAGACAATACTCAGGTCTTGTTTCCTCACAGCGGCACTGAATTTTTTTCTATTTTTTATCCGTTAGTGTAAAATAATTGCGCAGTTAAAAAAGATTATATTGACAATTGCTAACATAAAAACTATCATTATGTTATAAAGTTTAACATTTTTGAATCCAGAGGAACGCAAAAGAGAGAGCTCAAGGGTGGAACCTTGTAGCAATTGCACCAGCCTAGATTATTTAAGCAAGTATGATTTTGACTTTATGGATATAGTCTACCTCAAAAAATAATTAGTAGTCTATACCGTAATTATAAAGGAGTCCATAAAATCAAAATCGATATTCAACTGTGGATTGCAGTTTGAATCAATTAGATGACGGGCTGACTGTATTGTGGAGAAAATTCAAATAGCCATTGTTCAAACAAAAGCTTGAATGAGAAGGATGAATTTTTGAAGAAGCATAGCCAGGAGACTTATTCAAACAAAGATATAAACATCTTTTTTGCGTTGGATTTGTGAAAAAGATGTTTTTTATGTGATTTGATTCAAGTAACTTTAATGGAGTTTGAATTAATCTTTAGGTAAAGTCTATATCTAATTAAGTACACTCGAATATGGACTAAGTAGGAAATTTATTGTAGTAGAAAGGAATAGGATATGTTAGGGGGAAAAAGTGCATTTATGAAGCGTCTATCCGTGCTGATGATGGTAATGTTTATAATACTTTCCATGATTCCACAAGCAGCAACGCAGGCTTTTGCGGAAACAAAAGATGCTGGCAACGCAGGTACTCTGGGTAAAGCACATGTGATTGTCGAAAATAAAACATTCAGTAAAACTGACGGGGCTAATTGGAGTGGGGTTCTTGTAGATACAGATATAAATATTCAAGAAAACTCCACTATGATGAGCTTGATATTGGCTGCTTTAGATAGTGTTGGAGCGAAGCAGGAAGGTGCAGAAAACAACTACATAAAGTCAATTAACGATCTTTCTGAAAAGGAGGGAGGCGATGGTTCTGGCTGGATGGCAACATTGAATGATTGGTTTGTCAATCGTGGACTTTTAGAATTTTCAGCAAAAAAAGGCGACATATCAGACGGAGATCTGATACATGTCCAATATACAAAGGATTTAGGTGCAGATCTTGGTGGTAAGTATGGTGACGATGATAGAACCGTCAAAATGATAACATTCAGCTCTGGAAAAGTTGAGCCAGCATTTGAAAAAGACATTCACCAGTACACGCTTACAGTCCCTAAAGGAATTGATAAAATAAAAGTTACACCTACTGCTAGTAATAAAAACTACCAAGTGAAAACATTCGTAGGGGATACAGAATATAAAAGAACTAAATATATTCCAATCAGTGATGGAACAAGGATTAATGTCAAATGCGGAGATAAAAACTGGCCATCAATGAGCCCTATGGGAGATGCCCAAGAATACGAATTTACAGTAAAAAAAGAAACTGATTCAGCAAAAAATCTCTATCTTGAGGATATGGACTTCAGATCCGCAATAGGATTTGCTGCCAGTGGCACAAAGTACAAAATGTCACCAGAATTTTCTAGCGATGTTTTTGAATATACTCTTGATATTGCAGATTGCAAATATTTGATGGGCATGTATGCCTTGCTAAAAGAAGACACCCCAAGTGATGTAAAGATGAGTTTACATTATAAGGATCCTGAGACAGATGAAGAAAAATCCATGGATATAAAATCAGGAGCAATCAAAGCTGGATGGAACATGAATGTCAATTCAGTTAAACAAACTCTTGCTTATAGCTCTCTAAAAGGAGCTGATTTAAACCTAAGGGTCGGAACAGATACCGATTTTGTTACATATACTTTTCATATCAAAAGATATGCATCCTTAAAAACACTTGAGATAAAAGACGGCGAAGGCAAAAAAATTGACCACAAAGTTGCTAAATACAAAAATGGTACTGAAAAGATAAAAGAAGACACTATATCAGTTCCTAAAGATATTGAGCTAGAACTCATCGCTGAAGCTGGCAACTCTGATTCAAAAGTTAAGATAAATGGTCAGGAAACCACTAAGACAAAATTTAAACCTACATGGAACAAGGAAAAATCTGATATAGAAATTAGTGTAAGTGATCCTCTAAATAATAAGGACGACATTTACGTATTACATTTATTGCAGATTCCTAATTCCATTGAAATAACGTCCCCACCTTCCAAAACGGAGTATAAATTTGGTGAAAAATTTGATCCTACAGGAATGGTGGTTAAGGCTAACTTTGGAACAGAAAGTAGGGTTCTTACGCAGGAAGAATATTCGATAAAACCTGAAAGATTAAATGCTGACACTATAAAAGAAGTAGAAATTTCATATAGAAACATGTCTGTAAAGCAACCCGTTAAGGTTAGTTTCACAGAGGCTAAGATGCAGGGTTCTGGCACAGAGAAAGACCCTTGGATAATAAAAAATGTCGATCATCTAAAGAGCATCTCTGCCATGGTAGAAATGAAAAAAACATCCTACGAGGGGAAATATTTTAAGATTGATAGAGATATCACATTGCCAACAAATTGGACTCCTATAGGAATTTCAAATAGAGATGTTAAAGCATTCTTTGCAGGAAACATAGATGGAAATAATAAGACAATTACAATTCCTCGTGGAGAAAGTACAATGCTTGGTTATACACATTCAGCAAGCCTCAAAAACTTAAATATCTATGGAGAAAGAATTGAGGGAACTGGAGTTGTTAAGACCTACGCCACAGGAACTCCAGGTCCATGTATTAACATAGAAAATGTTACACTTAAGGCAGGTACCAATACTACTAAATCTGGATTTATCGGTGGATATTCACATGGAAATGCCACAATAAATATTAGAAATTGCACTGTTGAGAAAGGTGTTACCGTTGGATGCGACGGCAACGAGAGTTATGTTGGGTCATTTGGGGGAGAATATAATGGTTCTATAGATGGATGTGTAAGCTATGCAACAGTCAAAGGCAAGAGTTTTGTCGGAGGAATTCTTGCAGATAAGGGGCAAACGATGGGGCCTTGTATAGTTAGAAACTGTAAATTCTATGGAAATATTGAAGCTACAGGAGATTATGTCGGCGGCATAATGGGTTGTGGCTATGGCGGAACTGTTTGGGGGTGGCATTCTGCACCAAACTCACCTTTGCCATCTATTCAGAATTGCATCATGGAAGGAAACGTCAAAGGCAGAAAGGGCGTTGGTGGTATTCTAGGAGCAGAATGTGCGACAATGACAGATGTAAACAACGGAATTGGTCTGATACAAAATAATTTTGTGACAGGAAAAATTACAGGGGAATCTAGCGTAGGAGGAATCGTAGGTCTCCTAGAAAATATGGGAATGTATTTTATTATACAAAACAATTATTATGCTAAGAATGACAATCTTCCATGGATTGGAAAGGCTAAAGCAGTTAATCCTGACAGAAAAGATGATCCAATTGGCAAAGGTGCTAACGCTATTGGAAAAGCAATATCAAAAGATGATATAACTAACGATGTTTTATTCCAAAATTTAATACGAGGATTCAATAGTTTGCCATGGATTAGCGAAGGTGGAACTCCAGTGCTTTCTGATGGCAGGTATGTAACCGAGATAAAAACAACTGCTATATTTAATCTAAGCCCTGAAATAATAAATAGATACGATTATAATAAAGTAAATAATTTTAAATTCACTATTAACTACTCTGATGGAACGAAAGAAGAAGTTTCTTCAACCGATGGTATATTAATAAACTGTGACCCTGCAATTACTGGCAAGAGAATGGCATACTTCGTATATAAAAATATGATGTGTCCATTCGCAGTGGATGTTCAAACCAAAGAAAACAAGACAGGCGAAATACCTAAGACTGTGAGGTTTAGAATATTGGGAGATACATTGCATGATATAGATGATGAGAATTACCACAGCATTGAAAATGGCAAATTAAATCAATGGGGTCAAACCATAGAATTTATGATTGCAAAAGAAGCGACCGCTAAAGACATTATCGAAAGAGGCTCAGATGCACTTGGTGTTAAGGTGGACTTGGGAATATCTTCTGCCACCAAAAATACTTCTATGCTCCGTTCTCCTACAGAAAGTTCAGAAGAAGTGAAGTCAGCAACATATAGAGATGGTATTACTTTAAATAATGAATCAAACAAACAAGCTGACGGCAATGGATATGGTTCTTGGAGAGTTAAAATCAACGACAAGATTGATTCTGAGTTTGCTAATAAAATCGTAGAGGATAAATCGGAGGTACTGCTATACTTTGAAAATGACGTAACTCTTGAGAGAGTTATTCCTATACTATCCGATATTGAAAAAACTTTGACAAATGGAGTTAATCTTGATAACAAGGATTCTGTTAAAGCAATGTCTAAGAAAGTAAAAATGCTTAGTCCGTTTGCAACTAAAAAACTGAAATCTGACGATAGGTCTAAAATATTAGAAATGGCAGAAAATACAGTAACAGAAGCAAGCACTTTAGCAAACAAAATCGAGGTCATTGAGGAAGTTACAAAAGAAAATCTTGAAGAGGTAGAAGCACTTGTAAAACGCTATGAACAAGCAAATGAAGAGGTGAAAAAACTAATTCCAGACACATTAAAAAATAAGATTGAAGCAATGAAAAAGAAGGCTCCAATCATAAAACATGTAATCGACTTTGAGAAACGCGTAGAAAACATAGGAAATGTAACTCTTGAGAAGGCTCCTTTAATTTTAGCACTTAATACAGAGTTTAGAGCAATGACAGAAGAGGAATCAAACGAAATCTCCAAAGAGGTCAAGACTACATTGAAAAACGCAATAGAGGCACTTTCCAAACAAAGAGTCAATGATATTCAAACAAGAGTATCAAAGCTAGGATATATCGACAGTAAAAATGTTATCGAAGCTGAAAAACTTGTTAAAGATTTTAAATCCTTGAGTGACGAGGAAAAAGCAATGCTTTCAATAGAAACAGCAGCTAAAATCAAAGAAATAGAGATGAATATTGCCGAGATAAGAAAAGCTGAAAAAGACAAAACAAAAAAACAGCAAGACGCTCGTGAATCAAGGGATACTGCAACTTATATAAAAAATATAATATCAACTGGAGATCAAACTATTCCACTATCATCGCTATTACTACTACTTTTTGCAAGTTCAACTACAGTCATGTTAGTAAGAAGAAATAAGAAATAATGTACAACTAAAATATAATTATATCTCTGTATAAAATTAGATAAAACCCAAACAAAAAGTTTAATAAGCACCCCATACCATTTCATTCGGTAATTGGGGTGCTTATTATTTGACCAATGTTTTCGATTTTGGATTCAAATTCACCTTTCATGGCTTTTAATTGCATTCGATTTCGCCCTTCATGACTTTTGATTGCATTCAATTACTAAGCATTACGTTATTTGCACTCAATCCTATCGCGGAAATTCGCAATTATATCTTTCCTCGTATGCCTCAATTAGCTCTTCTCTAAAGTCTGGATGGGCAATGCTTATAAGTGCTTCCGCTCTCTTTTTGAGCGTCTTTCCTCTCATTTTTGCTATTCCAAATTCAGTAACAATATAATCGACGTCGTGATTTGTAGTTGTCACCATAGAGCCCTCAGTAATATCAGGAACTATCTTTGAAATCTTGCCATTTGATGTTGTTGACGGGAATGCTATGATTGATACACCCTCACTAGCCATTGCCGCACCTCTGACAAAATCGAGTTGACCCCCAACGCCCGAGAATATTTTGTGCCCCATTGTTCCTGCGACAACCTGTCCAGTCAAATCAACCTGTATAGCCGAGTTCAAACTCGTGATTCGTCTGTTTTTAGCAATAACAGCAGGATTGTTTACAAAGTCGACACTCGCCATGTATATCGAGGGATTATTGTCGACAAAATCGTATAGCCTCTGCGTTCCCATAAGAAAAGTTGAAACAGAAAGGTTAGGCATATATGATTTTCGCGAATTGTTGATAACACCATTTTCTATGAGGTCAATCACACCATCTGAAAACATTTCCGTATGCAGAGCGAGGTTTTTCTTATCCCCTAAGAATGTCAGGACCGCATCTGGTATAGCACCTATACCCAACTGAAGAACAGCCTCATCTTTGATAAGTGAAGCACAGTATTCTCCTATTTTCTTTTCAATGTCACCAATTTTAGGTGGCTGTAGCTCAGGCAACGGATGATGTGCCTCGACAATTGCATCAATTTCATTGATGTGAATCATTGAATTTCCCAGCGTTCTAGGCATATATTTGTTCACCTGTGCAATGACAATATCAGCCTCCTGAGCCGCTGGTCTTGTGTAATCTATTGAAACGCCGAAGCTACAGTAGCCATGCTCATCTGGTGGTGTAACCATTATTAATGCAACGTTTACGTCTATGAGTTTTTCTCTAAATAGCTTTGGTACTTCGTGGAAAAATACGGGCGTAAATTCAGCAAATCCATTTTGAACCGCCTTTCGAGTGCTTCCACCTGCAAACAATGAGTTGTAAACAAAATGTCCCTCATATTTTTCCTTTGCTAATTCGCCTGTAAATGGAACCATCTGAACAATTTCTACATCTTTATAGCTTCGATAGTTCTTGCTTAATGCTTCAACAAGTGCCTGCGGCTCTGCCATTGCGTGACCAAGTACAACGGTGTCACCACTTTTAATCAGCTTGACAGCTTCATCCGCCGTCATTTTTTTATTATTATATTTATCTTTCCAGTTCATAGCTTAAACACATGATTTCATTGAATTTGAATCATAACTCCTTCCTTATCCTAAATCACATATCGTTATTGATTGCAACAGATAATTCTCTGGCACTCAATATCTCTTAAGCCATATATACCCTGATTATTCACTTATCATCAGTCATTTACAAAATAATCTAAGCTTAAGCTAAATCATATAAGCGTGCCAGCCCCACTAATATTTAAATCCCTCCGCAAGCTCTGTTTTTTCAATTAAGCTTCTGTATGTCTTCGAAGTCCTTAATAGCTCGGCATGAGTTCCCTCTGCCTCAACCGTCCCAGAATTGAGAACAACTATTTTGTTGGCATTTTCAATAGATTTCATCCTATGTGATATTATCAAAACAGTTTTTCCAATAACGAGCTGGTTTAGAGAATCCTGAATTTTCTTTTCATTATCCACGTCAAGGCTCGCAGCGATTTCGTCAAGTATCAGTATCGGGGCGTTCTTTAAAAATGCTCTTGCTATAGAAATTCTCTGCCTTTCGCCACCCGAAAGCTCAGCACCGTTTTCACCGATTATGGTCTCATATCCATCGCTTAGCTTGTCTATGAACTCCGTACAATTTGCGAGCTTAGCTGCCTCCTTCACCTCATCGTCTGTGGCGGACTGTCTCCCAATCCTTATATTTTCCATTACGGTCGTGTTGAACAGCATTACATCTTGAAAAACAATCGAAATTTTGCTGAACAGCGAATCGGTCGATATATCCTTAAGCTCCTTTCCGTCAATGACAATCTCTCCGTCCTCATAATCATAAAGTCGTGAAATAAGTCTAAGTATACTTGTCTTGCCACTTCCGCTCGCACCCACAATGGCTGTAACCTCGCCCTGTTTTGCCTTAAAGCTGCACCCGTCTAGGACCTTAACGCCTTGCTTGTATGAAAAATCTACATCCTTAAGGTATATATCAAAATTCTCAATCACGCAATCCTCGCCATGCTGTAGCTCCTGATTTCTAATTTGTCTTATTCTATCAATTTTGGGCGTCAGATAATATATTTCCATTATCCCCTCTTTTGACGCATCCATTGATTCTTTGATTTTAACCGCTGCCAGAAAATACCCCAAAAGATATAGAACGCTCAGCTCACCCGCCAAAATCAGCCTGATGCCCACAAGCATTACAATGGCTAGGCTTATATATCCAAATAGAGTTGATATAGCAATAGCGCAGGCAACGGCAAGCTCTGATTTGAAGTGCACATTCTCTGTTTCCTCCATTTTGCCATATAAGTCCCTCTGCATTCTCCCCACTAGACCATAGCTTTTAATCTCCATTTGCATTTCGATATTTTCCTGAAATGCTTCTGAATTTCTCCTCAGTATATCATAGTGCTTCTTGAAGCCTTTTACCTGAAGTCCTTTGGACAGTGGTATGAACACAAAACTCAAGAGTGTCGGGATGATAACGGCAAGTCCAAGCTTCCAATTCCCGAGCAACATCAAAAGTGATATTATCGGAAAAAACAAAAGCATTCCGCCAACCTTCGGTATCGAGTGGCTCATCGCATGCTCAATTCCCTCAACGTCTGCCATGATTGTCTGTGAAATATCAGAAATATCATGCTTTGAAAAATAAGATAATGGAAGCCTAGATAGATTCCCAGCTGTCTCAATTCTTAAATTCGCACTTTCCTCATATGTAGTTTTATATAGCTTGTCATATTCAGAATACAACAAAATAAACATGACACACAGTGTAGCGATTGAAGCTAGCAGGTAGAAAATATTATTTTGTGCGACATTATCAAGTATCTGCTGTGCGAAGAACATTATGAGAATGGCTGGAACCATGTTGACACAATACACCAAAAACGAAGACACGGTCGCCTTTGTCAAATTTTCAGCACCTCTTCCTGTAAGTGCAAATCGCTCTTTATAAAATTGCTTCATTTCCTACCCTCCATTCATTAGCAACACCATACATCTCTTGTAGCTTCTTATATTTAGATTCTTTACTCATCAGCTCCTCATCGCTGCCTCGCTCTACAATTTTCCCCTCGTCAAGAACCAAAATCTCGTCAACTTCTCTAATACTTGAAAGCCTATGTGCTATCATTATTACAGTCTTGTTTTTCATCAAGTTTTTAAAGGCTTTTTGAAGCTCAAATTCATTGTCTGGGTCGATAGACGCCGAAGCCTCATCCATAATTACTATATTCGCATTCTTTAAAATTGCTCTAGCTATGGCTATCCTCTGTTTTTCACCGCCTGAAAGATAAACCCCCTTTGACCCTATGACGGTTTCCTCAGCAGTTTTAAACTTATCGATTATAGATTGACAGCCTGCCAGCCGTAGCGCCTCCATGACTTCTTCTCTTTTCGCATCCCTTTTTGCCAATGCTACATTTTCATAAATACTTGTTTTAAATAGCTTAGCATTCTGAAATACAAACGAAATATTATTTATAATCGCTTCATTTGAATAAGCATTAAGCGATACACCGCCGATTCGAATCTCTCCCCTGTCGACATTATAAAAACCTGATATTAGCTTAGCTATTGTCGACTTTCCTGAACCTGAACTGCCTACAAGTGCATATGTTTTGCCCTCTCCCAAGTGAAAAGACAAATCCTCTATAACCATATTATCATTATAACCAAAGCTCACATGGTCAAATTCTATATTGAAATCCTTGAAAATCTCATGTTCTCCATGCTTCATCTTGTCCCTCTGCATATCCTCATATAAACCCTCCAGTGTATCAACCGCATAATTCCCCTGAAAAACGTACATGGATACCCACATAATTCTCATAAAAGCTACGAACAACACTCCGCTTAAAAAGAACACCATTAAAAGCTCCACAAGTAGCATATCACTATCCCCAAGGATATCTGTGGCATATATCACTATAGGCAACAAAATAGCAACAAGACCGAAAAATATCAACTGATAAAGGACGTACGGCTTGCGACAGCTAAGAGAATATTCGTAGGCATATTTTGAATAATTCTTAATAGCATTATAAAGCGATTTAAAAGACTCTACACTTGCTCCAAAAATTTTCACAACCTGAATCCCTCGAACATACTCGACCGTCTCCGCACTCAGGTCCGCTAAGGATTCCTGATATATTTTCATAAATTTTTGTTCTCCCATCATGGAAAACAAGAGCAAGCCTGCTAAAAGCGTTAAAATTGCCAAAACAAGTCCAACCCTCGTGCTAATTAAAAACCCAAGAATTATTGCAAGTATAGGCGTTAAAAATGCTTGCGCATTGTCCGGAATTAAGTGAGCTACCACCGTATGCGTCTGCGAAGCATTGTCGTCAATGATTTTTCTAACCTTGCCCGATGGATTCATATCGAAAAATCTGAAGCTTGCTTGAGAAAGTCCCTCTATTCCTCGTTTCCTTAAGTTTGTCTCAAGTCTAAATCCAAGCATATGCGAAAATATGCCTGATAATATATAAAGTATGGCTCCTGTTGTTAAAACGACCACTATTTTTACAGCGTATTTTTCGCTCATAGCAAGGTCATTGAGCATTATTAAATTGTATAAAAACTTATATATTAAGTAATATCCCCATATTGTAAAAAGTACTGATATTGATGATAATAATATCGCCAAATAGCCTAAGCAAACTTTTTCTCTGGCATATGCGAACAGCTTCTTGTAAACATTCATAAATTTTCTCCCTCATATTTAATATTTCTTATTTGACCAAAAAGATAATTTAATGCAAAAATTAACTTGCAAATATATTATATATACTGATATACTAAGCAATGCAAGCATTTTAGTTAGAAATGTCTAACAAGGATAATGTCTAAAAGGGATATTGTACATTTGTATATTGAAAAATTTTTTATATTAGATTCGATGCTTATATATGGATATTTTGTTATTTGAAATTAATTGGGAATTAATTGGGAAATAATTGAAAAATAAATAGGATGTAAAAATGACTTATTATGAATTTATAAAAGATTATATGGGTGTAGATGAATCGTACTCAAGCCAAAAGTATTCTTCCGCCGGTCACACATTTTCTTGGAATACAGATGTAATGGAGGGTAATTATTGGTTTTATCAGAGCGATGATTTCATTATAGATGTACATGATTTTTTTATTAAAAAAGAATTTTTGCAGGATAACTTTTATAAGATGCCCGACTATGTTTCTATTTATACGACATATTTGATTAGTGGCAACGGCGAACGATTTGGTCCATACCAAACGCTAACGCCTAACTCCTTATACACCATAGACTTTGATAATGTAGATTCGAGCTCATCCTTTCTACTCCATGAAAGCTCTTATTATCTTGGTGTTTCCATAGGCTTTAAGAAAAGTGTTCTCGAAAAGCATCTATCCTTGATGGACATTAATCAGAAAACCTTCTATTCGGATTTTTTCTTGAACAATCAGTCTATTCTGACAAAATCTCTCGAGCCGATTGCTATGGATATTTTAAACTGCAAAATGGAATCCCCTGCCGCCGACTTATTCTTTTGTGCGAAAGCAAACGAATGGATTAGCATAATTATAGATACTTTTTTAAAAAGGGAAAACGTAAGAATTTCTAGCGATGATAAAACTGCACTTGAGGATGTGCGAAAATACTTAGACGAACACTTCGCCATGAAGGTTACTCAGAAAACATTAGAAAAAATATCAATGATGAGCGGTACAAAGCTAAAGAAATTATTCAAGGATACATATCACCAAACTATCAAGGAGTATACTTGCAGAAAACGGATGAATATTGCCGAGGTTTTGCTAATAAACACCAATCTGCCCATAAAGGAAATTGCAGAATCAGTAGGATATTCCTCACATAGTAAATTCAGCACCTATTATAAGAAATACAAGGGAAGATTCCCAAGCGACGTTCGAAGGATTAGCCAATCCCGATAGCTTTTTTCATAGCCTGCACAAGTCTTCCCATAAACGACCTATCTCTCCTCGACATTATCTCAATCGCATCATCAAGAGAATAAAGGTACTGCCCACTGTGATTCACCCAACTATTCCATTCCTGCTTAACCTGTTCAAGCTGCTTATCGTCGAGGTCGATAACGGCATAAGCCTCCCGGTTATTCTTCATCCCCCTCTTGGTCATATTTCCTGACCCTATTATCAATTTGCCACCAGATGTCCTTGACTGTAGCCAACTGTATTTTGGATGAAAAATAGAACCTATAGCATCATGAATATATACCCTCACCTTGAGCTTGCCTGAAAATTCATCCTCATAGTCTTTAAGTGTTTCTAACGCTCTAACGTTGGTAATATCATCCGTTCCAACTATAAGAAAAAAATCCCCTTCAGATATAAAGCTTCTGAACCTGTCCTGTCCCAGCAAAAAATTTACACCCTCACTTGTCGCAAAAGCATAGGCTCCTCCACCCGCTTTCATATCTGAGCAATTTCTCAAAATTGTATCCCTCAAAGGTCTTGTATTCCCATATGTCGGATCCTGAATATGAAATCTCATAGCTTTATGAATTCTCCTATTTTA
Source organism: uncultured Eubacteriales bacterium (assembly GCA_900553025.1). GTDB lineage: Bacteria > Bacillota > Clostridia > Peptostreptococcales > Anaerovoracaceae > S5-A14a. The sequence continues at coordinate 28,390 of USBT01000008.1, forward strand.
TAAACTAATAAATGATTTTAAATATCAAAATACTTGGAGAGTTTTCATTAATGTAAATATCTTACTTGAGCAATATTCAATCAACAAAAATACTGCCACCTATAAACTCTCTTATTATAGAATTATTTACAATAACATCGTCGTTATCAATTTCACGGAAAAATTCTAAGAACTTCAAAAGTCTCTTAGCCTCCGCATATTCATCATCTTTTGGGGTAATCTTCTCCAAAAGAGGCTTTGCATATTTTTTTAAAAGCGCAATTTCATAAACATGGTATGAGTTAAACAAAACATCGGCCTCATCCGTATACGGGAATATGTTTCTATCCTCAGCAGCCCTAACTTTGTGCCAATTCGCAATAGTGCTCTTCGCATCATGCCCCCTAAACTGGCTATCTCTAACCATTCGTCTGAGCATTCGCTCATCAGTAGTAGGCACCCTATTATGTGGATCAATGTTGAGCTGAGTCAGTGGACTGATATAAATTTTGTATTTTTGATCTTGTGGTATGAATGGAGTTAGATCATCGTTCAACGCATGGATTCCCTCTATAACAATCGGTTGATCTGGATTGATGGATGTTTTTCGCTTTGCAAAAATCTTAGTTCCCGTCATAAAATCAAATGTCGGCAAATCTACTTCCTTCCCACTTAACAACCCATTCATGTCCGAATTAAAAAGATTAATATCTAAAGACCTTAAATTCTCAAAATCAGGTTCACCGTACTCATCAAGTGGCGTATCCGCTCTCTCAACAAAATAGTCATCCGTCCCCATATAAAGCGGCGAAAGCCCATTTACCCTGAGTTGGATGCACAATCTCCTTGCAAACGTCGTTTTTCCTGAAGAAGAAGGACCAGCTATAAGAATAATCCTCTTCTTTTGTTTCTTAATGTCGTCTGCAATCTGGCTTATTTTTTTCTCATGCAAGGCTTCCGATAGCAACATGAGATTCATATAATCATCAGCTTCTATCTTTTCATTGAGGTCTGAAACATAATGTATTCCTAAGAGTTCATCCCAAATTTTCTGCTCTGCAAAGGTCCTATATAATTGATTTTCTTCCTTAAACTCAGGTATTTGGTCAGGCATCGTTTGATGAGGGAATCTCATCAACATGCCTTTTCTATATTTTCTTAGTTCAAAAAACTTCAAATATCCCGTGGAAGGTACCATCAGGCTGTAAAAAAAATCTCTATATCCATCAAGTGTATAGAACCTGACGTGCTCGAGTTTAAGATCTTCTCTCAATATCCGTTGCTTTTCTTCCATGCCTTCTTCTGAAAGAATCTTAAGAGCTTCTTCCCTGCCGACTATTTCCAGTTGAATCGGCAGGTCATTCTCTACAAGTTCACGCATTTTAGCCTCTAGATTAAAAACGTCCTCATCTGAAAGCCCATGCTTTTTTTCAACTTCAATATAAAGACCCTTGTTTAAAGAATTCTGTATTATTATTTCGGAGTTCTTTCCCCATACCTCATCAACCGCACGAAGAAGAAGCAGGGTTAGACTATATTGATAAACATAGTTTGCTGCTTGAGTTCTGATATCAAGAAGAACAACCTCGTCTTTCTCTTGGAGTTGATAATTAAGATCCTTATATTCATTATTGACATTCGCAGCAAATATTGAATAAGGAATATCATCCTTAAAGTGTCTATAAACATCTTCTATTCGACTTCCATCGGGGCAGCAAAACACTTGCCATTCATCACGATACCCAAGTTTTAATTTGATTTCCATTACATCCTCCCTACACCCTTAACTTGCACTATATGTTTAAAATGTATGCAAATCCTCTTGTAATCTAACCCGTCTACTTCTCATATGATACTTCGATTAGATTAAAACACGTTAATCATCTGTTTCTTGAAATTCATCCTTTAACAATTCTAGAACTCTCTTCATCTCTTCAGTCTTAAGCGTCAAACCTCTGCCACATTTGGAATGATCCTCGTTCCAATCTCTAATGTCATACTTTTCTGGCATATCGTTCCATGAAACCAAGTTCAATTCCTTCGTCCAACCATTATCTGATTCTCTCAACGCTCCATATCTCTTTGTAATTTTGTATGTAATATCACGTCCGCTTCGTTTTTCCATAAAAATTCCTCCATATCTTACTTCTTTTCAAGTCCTCTTTAACATATGTTTCTGTGTAGGTTTAACAACAAAATAATATATAGATGCCGGCAGTTCTATGAGGATTTTTATTTATTGCAAAATATGTCACATTGATGTCGTTTTTTGGTTGTTATGTGCATATTGGAATCAAGCCTTGGTTATTTTGTGTATATTGGAATCAAACCTTTGTTTTTTTGTAAATAACAAAATAAAACCTTGCTTATTTTGTGCATATCGAAATAAAACCCATATATACTAGAGTTCTCGCCTACCCTCCATTGCCTTGAACAATGTTGTTTTGTCTGTGTACTCGAGATCCCCTCCGATAGGTATCCCATTTGCAAGCCTAGTCACTTTTATCCCAGCTGGCTTGAGAAGGCCCGCTATATACATAGCCGTCGTTTCACCGTCAATCGTTGGGTTAGTCGCAAGAATCACTTCCTCAACATGATTTTTCTGTAACCTTATTATAAGATTTTTAATATTGATATCTTCAGGACCTATGCCCTCAATTGCCGATATGTGTCCGTGAAGCACATGATAAAGACCGTTAAACTCTCTCATCTTTTCAATCGCTGCAACATCCTGCGGCATCTCAACAACACAAATTATATCCTCTCGCCTTCTCTTATCACTACATATATTACAAGGATCTGCATCAGTCCAGTTTCCACAGATTGAGCATTTGTGCATTGATTTCTTTGATTCGACTATAGCTCTACTTAGCGCCTCTACGTCGTTATCCCCTAAAGATAAAATATGAAACGCTAATCTCTGTCCTGTTTTTTCTCCTACGCCAGGGAGTTTTGATAATTCCCTTATAAGTGCTGCTAATGGTTTCGGATACCTGCTCATTTCTATAATCCTGGTATGCCCAGGCCTCCAGTAAACTTACTCATCTCACTCTCTGAAGCTTCATCAACCTGTCTTATAACCTCGTTAACAGCTGCAACAACTAGGTCCTGTAGCATCTCAATGTCATCTGGATCTACAACCTCTGGAGATAAATTGAGTTCAAGAATTTCCCTTTTTCCATTTGCTCTAACCGAAACTGCTCCTCCACCTGATGTAGTTTCGTATTCCTTTTCTTCAAGCTCAGCTTGCATCTCTTCCATCTGCCTTTGCATCGCCTGCATCTGTGCCATCTGTTTTTGCATATTTGCATTACTTCCCATGGCTCTTTTTCCACCTACAGACTTTCTCTTGCCTGCTCTCATTCCTTTTCCCATATGTATCCTCCATAAAAAATTATTAACTTATTCATAAATAGATTTTATTGCATTTTAATAGGTATATCACCTAGAAGCTCCTTCAACCTCTGGATTGTATCATCATCAGAGTTTGCCAGCTTATTCTCTTTGCCTTGAATAGCAATCTGACCTCTTATGGGTCTGCCCAAAACAACTGTGGCTGCTTCCGATATAATCTGCATTCCGTCTTCAAGTCTTTTCGCAGTTATCTCATTTTCTGCTTCTATTGTTATTGTATTTTGCGAAATATTATTTATTTTTGCTCTCTGTTTCAGAGTTCCTATTGACGGTCTTTCTTTTACCACCATCTCACATATAGAGGCCCATACATCATCCATGTTTTCTGCATCTTCCATCTCTTCAGTGCTGTCGAGATTATCATTTTTCTGTTTTTCTGCCTTTTCGCTTGAAGCCTCTCTGTTAGACTCTGATTCTACGGATTTCTCTACCTCATCGTCTATTGGCGATTGCTGTTTTTCTGCACTATCCGGTTGTTGCTCTTTTGTTTCAGTCTTTGAGAATTGCTGCCTTGATTCAGAACTAATTGTATCTGCTGGACTTAATCTCATTACTCCTTGTCGAGCTTCTAAGCTGTCACTTCCTCCTGGATTTACTATTTTTTTTTCGTTAAAAAGCGAAGACAACTTCATCAGTGCTAAATCCAAAAATATTCTTGGTTGTGCTGAGCTCCTACTATCTTTATCAGCTTCTGCGAGTATTTTGAGACCGTCGCAAATTTTTTCATACGGTAGCCCCTTGCATGATTCTACTATTTTGCCTACGGATTCCGAGGACAAATTTATTACAGTGCTTGGATTATCAACTACCTTAGCAACCATTAAATTTCTAAAATGTCTAATCCAGTCTTTGAGAATTTGACCCGACTCCTTGCCATCTTCTATCTGTGAGTTTATCGAAACAATGCCTCCAGCAACATCGCCTTTCAAAACACAATTGGTTAGATCAATTAGAAACTTTTGAGATACTGCGCCTCCATATAAATTTACAATATCCTCAGTTATCACTTTTTCTCCAGATGCAAGGCTCTGCTCCAAAATGCTTAGCCCATCTCGTACAGAACCGTCCGCACTTGTTGCAATTATATCAGCTGCTCCTTTTTTAAGTTCAATCCCCCTAGATTCACAAATTTTAGAATAATATTCAACAAGCATTGCATGGCTCAGACGCTTAAAGTCCATTCTCTGACACCTCGACAAAATAGTTTGAGGTAGCTGTTCAGGATCTGTTGTTGCTAAAATAAAAATTATGTTTTCCGGTGGTTCTTCAAGTGTCTTTAAGAGCGCGTTAAATGCTGGGGTTGTCAGCATGTGTACTTCGTCTATAATATACACTTTTTTTCTGCCTACTGCAGGAGGATATTTGACGCTTTCTTTTATTTCTCTGACATCTGTAATGCCACGATTTGATGCTGCGTCCATTTCGATAACATCCACAAATGTCCCCTCACTTATAGCTTGACAATGTGCACAGCTTCCACACGGTCTAGCCTCGGAATTCTCATGCAAGCAATTTACTCCCTTGGCTAAAAGTCTTGCAATAGTAGTTTTACCAGTGCCTCTTGTACCACAAAATAGGTAAGCATGCCCAACTTTATCTGTTTTGATCTGATTTTCAAGAATCCTAATAATGTGCTCCTGCCCAATTACATCCTGAAATGTTTCCGGTCGTTCCTGTCTGTAGAGTGCTTTGTACATTCTGCTCTCCTTATTGCAAATACTAAATCGCCCTTAGTTAGCTCCACAGCCGAAATGGAGAAGGCTTAGCTGCGGCACATAAGAGCCTCCACTTATTGCTGCTTCCTTCCGGACCTGACAAGGTTCATGGTGTCTTATTGCGCAGGACCCAAACCACACAGGTGGAGCTAACTAAGGGCAATAAACTAATATGTTTTCCTACTTTCGTTACGCTTTATCTGAAATAATATCATCAATTAAAAGATTTCCTCAGATTACGTACGACGGTTTCTAATTATATAGAAAAACAAAACTTTTGTCAATTAATTGAACATCCATGGAGTTCTGATTTTTTATAATGCTACGTCTAGTATACTTCCGTTAGATTGGTGTTGTTCTCTTGTCAAAAGCAACTGTTTTACAAAGCTCATCTAGTTTCGCAAAGACTGCATCCTGATAATCCTCAGCACACAGAACCACAAGGTAATCTCCGCCTTTTATTATCGTTTCTCCGCTTGGAATAATCTCTTTCCCATGTCTCACAAGTGAAATGACTAATGAGCCTTCTGGTAGCGATAGCTCCTTTATTTTGTTGCCGTCAGCAGGGCTTCCGATATAAACATCTGATTCTATTATAACCTTCTTGCTTGCACGCTTTTTTAACTTGTTTTGGTATGCGATTTCTTCCTCATCTAATTTATTATCTTTATCTCTATCCTTTGACATTAGCCTGTCAAGAAGCAAATCGTAAATTGGCGATGTCCCCGTTGCATCCGCTACCATGTATGAAATAAGCCCAACTATCACAAGAGGGAAAAAATTTTGTAAGTCACCTGTCATTTCAGTAATTAAAATAACCCCTGTCGCCGGAGCTCCTACTATCGCAGAAAACATCCCTACCATACCAAGTATTACAAAATTGGCAATATATAATTCGTTAGAACCATTTATTTGGTTAAAGGCTTCGCCGAAAATTCCACCCACTATCGCACCTAAAACCAAGAGCGGTAAAAATATACCTCCGGCAACACCTGAACCAAAGCTTATTGCAGAAAATATCAATTTAACTATAAAAAATATAATAAGGCTTATGAGGATGCCTAGCCCTATTTTGTTGCCTAAAATTCCAAATCCAAGCGTAAATTCACCGTGTGCAATCTGACCCACTACAGAATGGCCTCCTCCAAGAGCTTGGGGCATAAAAAGCATAACAACTATAGCCAGTGCAAATGCAACGCCTATCGCAAGTGGCTTTGGGAGTTTGTCGTAGGTTTTTAGAGCTTTCATCATCAGGTTATTATATATGTTGCCAAGAAGCCCGAGAAGCACCCCCATAATGAGAAGTATCCAATACTGTTTAAGCGGTAATCTACTTGGGATGCTGAGGTTAAAAACAGGGTCAAGTCCGAAAATATATGCAGATACGAAATTCGCACTTATGCACGCTGCCATCGTTGATACCAAAACATCAACAGAGAAGTTCTTGTGAAGTTCTTCTAGTGCAAAAACCGCTCCAGAAAAAGGCGCACAAAATGCTCCTGCAAGTCCAGCCCCAGCGCCGCATGTCAAAAGCATCTTTTCCTCAACCGGAAGTCTGCGTGTAGCTCGTGCATATCCCTTGCCAACAAGTGCACCAAGCTGAATAGAAGGACCTTCTCTACCTATTGAAAGCCCTGCGCCTATCGCTAGTACTGCGCCTGTAAATTTTGCGATAAGTAGCCTGTAAACCGGCTGTTTCAGCTGGCCTCTAAGTTCGGCTTTGACCTGTGGAATTCCGCTCCCGGAGGCAA
>USBT01000009.1 GCA_900553025.1 uncultured Eubacteriales bacterium
TGAAGTCGCTCAAAATGGACAAGGCATATTTGCAGGCTTTGCAGGCTGGATTAAGGATACGACAATATCTAATTCCAGAAGCCTTATATTAAACGACTGGGCAGTGTTCACAGGATATGCAAATGGTGGCACTATAGATGGGGTTGCGCATTATATCAATAAGCCAAATCCTAAATTCTGGTCAGCAATACTCGGAGCTCATAAGGAAAACAAACCGACTATTAAAAATTCTACGCTTTTAGTCGATAAGGAAAACAAAGATACGTGGCTGTATAGAACTGGCAATGTATCAGATGATAGCAAGGATAATTACGTAACAGTAGTTGGCAAAGGTGGCGACAATGTAAACAGAGAGGTCTATAAGGCTGGCGAGAACGAGATAACGGAAAATGACAAAGCTGTCAAAGTAGCTTCAATGAAAGGTGATTCGATAGGAAATGGATTCGTTGCAAAGCGTGCTTTCCAAACAAAATATTGGAATGCCGAACTTGGTGCATACACGACATCAGATGCTGAAAAGAATTTCGGATATCTTCTCGCAGCTTCATTTGATGAAAAAGAGGCTGTCGGTGTAGATGTAGCAACTGTAAGCCAAGATTTACAGACTGCTTCACTTATGAATTATTATAATAGGCACGTAGGTATCAAAGCAAAATCAGGAGCCTATATAGACCTTTTGGGAATAAAAGGTGATGATTTCGCATTCAGGCCTTCCGTTACAAAAAAGGTCATAGGTCATGACAGCGAGGAAAACTACTCTTTTGTGCTTAAGGCAGATAAAGACAATCCTATTGGTGGAACTGATTTAAATGGTGAGAGTAAGAAATCAACAAATGGAAAGATTGAGGATGGCAAAACGCAGAAGATTGATTTCGATGAAATTTCGTTCACAAAGCTTGGTACATATAAATTTATAGTCAAGGAAGTTAATCAAGCACCTAAAGACTGGACATATGATAACTCAGAAAAGGTAATAACGGTTGTTATTTCTGAAAATAAAGACGGTAAATTTGAAGTTAAGATAGAAAATAATAATCCTGTTGTAGAAAACAAATACTCTCATACAGATGATGAGGATAAACCAAACCCAGATAAACCAGACACAGAAAAGCCAAAGGATGATGCTAAAGATAATGAGAATAAAACAACTACTACAGAAACCTCAAAAATCTCGAAAAGTGTCAATACGGGGGATAACAATTCAACTGAAGCGATGCTCACTTTAACACTTTTAATAGCAAGTGCCGGCGTGCTGGTAGCGGTATCAATTAAAAATAAGATTGGAAATAAGAATAAATCAAATTAGAAATCTCTGACACCCATAAAACGGTTGGTTCGAAAACGATTGGTTCGAAAGCGGTTAGTTCGAAAACGGTTGGTTCGAAAGCGGTTGGTTCGAAAGCGGTTGGTTCGAAAGCGGTTGGTTCGAACTGGGACTATATACTACATAATAACCGCCCCACGTAAAACGTGGAATCTTACATACACAATAAATCAAATGACGCTCTATAAGTGGTTGCTATATCAAAGCAACTCTGTGGAACGTCATTTTGTATTTTGTTTTTTATATGGGTCTTTATTTGGGTTTTTATTTGGATATTTATTTGAATCTAAGCGGACAAAAATAGTTGGTAATTGTAAATTTACGGGTACTTTTGGTGAAGTCGAAAATCTTACCGTATTTTCACTTCGATTTCCTTGAGAATTTACGGGTACTTTTGGTGAAACCGAGAATCTTACCGTAATTGACGCTAAAATTTACGGGTACATTTAGCAAAATTGAAAATCTTACCGTAAATGATTTTGAGATTTACGGGCTAAATGTTAACAATCGAAAAATTGACCGTAAACATTAAATTAAACTACTACGTATAAAGTGGACACGGTAAAAACGAATTTTTACGTGGTAACACCCTATAGCCAACATTAATTTAGACACCCCCTAACTAAAACAAAGGGATTCTTACTCACTTACTGCTGCATTAACTGTACCGCTTCCGCAAGACTTTTGGCTGGAGCAATCATTGACTTATCAAGCTCGCTGATTGAGCCAGACTTTTCAAGTCTAGAGTAATTTCCAAATGGCACCACAAGCTTTTTATATCCCAATCTCTCAGCCTCGCTGATTATTTTGTCGACATTACCGACCGATCTCAATTCTCCTGTAAGTCCAACCTCGCCAATCGCAACACTAGGCTGCTTTGATGTTTTGTCGAAAAGGGCTGAATAAATTGCGAGTGCAACGGCAAGGTCTGTTGATGTGCTGTCGGGCTTCATTCCGCCTACAATATTCACATACACATCTTTGTCAGAGAGCCTTATGCCGAGTTTTTTCTCCATCACGGCAATTATCATATTTAGGCGCTGGTTATCTATTCCAATGGCAGTTCTTCTTGCAAATCCAACATTCGCATTATATGTAAGGGCCTGAACTTCAAAAAATACTGGTCTAGAACCCTCATATATGGCACTAATTACAGAGCCGGCTAGCGTAGTATCTCTGCTCTCAATGAAGGTAGCGGATAAATCCTTTATCTCAATCATGCCCTTTTCCTGCATGACAAATGCCCCTATTTCGCTTGTAGTGCCAAAGCGGTTTTTAAGAGCTCGCAAAATACGAATCTCATGATTTCGTTCACCATTAAATTGCAGGACTGTATCGACTAGATGTTCGACAATTTTCGGTCCTGCTAAATCTCCCGACTTGGTTACATGTGCTACGATAAAAATCGGTATGTCTTCTGTCTTTGCTAGCTTCATCAGAGCGTTTCCGCATGCTCTGACTTGTGAAACGGAGCCAGGTGCAGAATCAAGCATATCAGTATACATTGTCTGAATGGAGTCTATTATTATGAATTTTGGTTTTAGTTTTTCGACCATGCTCAGAACATTTTCCATGTTTGTTTCGGATACAACATAAAGATTTTCACCTGTTTCTCCGCAAACTCGGTCGCTTCTTAGTTTTATCTGTTCTTCTGATTCCTCACCGGATACGTAAAGTACCGCACCTATCTGGTCGGCAAGTCTCGCTGCGACCTGCACGATCAGCGTCGACTTGCCTATCCCGGGCTCCCCGGAAATCAGGGTCAGGGAGCCCGGGACAAGGCCCCCACCGAGGACTCGGTTCAGCTCGCCGATTCCAGTGTCGGTGCGGGCGAGCTGGCGGGCCCCCAGGGCCCGCAGGGGCCTTGGTCCTTTGGACCCCTGCTTCGCAGACGACGAGCGACTCCTAACGTCGTCGCTCTTTTCAGGAACCACGACCTCCTCCACAAGACTTCCCCATGTTCCACAAGCCGTACATTTTCCCATCCACTGCAAGTGCTCAGTACCGCATTCTTGACATATAAAAACAGTTTTGTTTTTCTTAGCCATATATTTTTCTACTCCCTAAATCATATAATTGAATACACCTCATTTAAAAATCGAGGTTTTATCTATCAAAGTATTCCTCTTTTAACATAGAATAAATTATTTGATCTAAATAACCTCTTTCCGCTTTATAATTCTGTCTAAGCACACCATCCTTGTGCATTCCTAAGCTTTCATAGAGTTTTAAGCCGATTTTATTATCTGGATAAACATCAAGCCAAAGCCTATTCATTTTCAGACCTTCAAAGGCATATTTGAATAATGCCTCCATTGACTCTTTACCATATCCTTTAGCCTTTTCAACAATTGCAATTCTTCTCAATTCAAAAATTTCTGACTGAAAATTTAGCCTTATCAACGCATATCCCATGATTTCAGATTTATTTTTATACCTAAATACAAGCAGCCGATGATTAGAATCGCTAATCTCCTGCAAATGTTCCTCGTATGTCCCTATCCAAAGGAAATCTCTTGTATCAGGTCTGCTTTCTATTTCTATTATTTTAGGAATATCGCATTCTTTTGCTTCTGAAATCTCCATTCTCCTAGTTTCAATCATAAAATTCCTCCAAACTATTCTACACTATAATTTTTCAGGCTTATATCACAAAAGAATTGGTAAAAATCAACACAAAAATTGTTTCAATTAATGTTGTGCTTTAAATCTCTGCTCCTTTGTGATTTGATTTTTCCATATCATACTTTCTTTCTATCAAAACAGCTCAGAAAGAATTATACGCAGCGATTACGGTAATAATTTTAAATTTTGCGATTTGACCCGTAATTTTTAGCCAGTCATTACGGTAAGATTTTCATTATTTGCGTTTTGACCCGTAATATTTAGCGTAGATTACGGTAGAATCTTCTTTTTTTGTGATATGACCCGTAAATACCTCTCTAAATTTACGGTAAGATTTCCGCTTTTTGGAAAATGACCCGTAAACCATCGCTAAAATAACCTGTTCCAAAGACCACTTAAAATATGGTATGAGGACGCCTCACAATCTTCACATAATATTCTATCCAAAAACTGCCCTCCTCCATTAAGCGAAGAAGGGCAGCTCCTTATCTAAATTTAACTATTCAAGGGAAGCCTGATACTCTGCAATAACCTTATCAGCTATATTCTTAGGAACTTCATCATATCTCTCAAACTTCATAACAAACGTTCCTCTACCTTGGGTCATAGACCTAAGAGCCACAGCATAGTCAAAGATTTCTGCCTGAGGTGTTTCCGAAATGAGTTTCTGACCGCCGTCTGACAACGGTTCCATACCGAGAATCTTACCTCTACGTTTATTCATATCCCCCATAACATCCCCAACATAGTCATCTGGGACTGTGATTTCCATATGCATAACAGGCTCAAGAAGAACTGGATTTGCCTCAACTATACCCTTCTTAAACGCAAGCGATGCTGCAATCTTAAAGGCCATCTCATTTGAGTCAACATCGTGGTAAGAACCATCATAAAGCACAGCCTTGATATTTACAACCTTGCATCCCGCAAGAGGTCCTTTTTCCATGGACTCGATAAGTCCCTTTTCAACAGCTGGAACGTAGTTCTTTGGAACAGAACCGCCAAATAGTTCTTCACTGAATTCGAACTCTTCCTGCGAAGGTGAAAATCTAATGTGAACATCACCATACTGCCCCGCACCACCGGATTGTTTCTTATGCTTACCCTGAACGTCTGAATTACCCTTGATAGTTTCTCGATAAGCTATTTTCTGAGGAACAGTCTTAACATTAACACCAAATCTGTCTTTTAGCTTCGACAAAATAATATTGATCTGTATCTCTCCCTGACCTCCAAGAAGTGTTTGATGAGTTTCATTGTTTCTCTCGATTACAAACGATGGATCTTCCTCTCTTAGTCTGTTTAGACCTGTTCCCATCTTGTCCTCGTCAGCCTTTTCCGCTGCTTCAATTGCAACATAGTAAGTAGGTTCAGGGAAATCTAATGGTAAATACCTTATAACATCACTCTTGTCACAAAGTGTATCGCCAGACTGTGTATACTGCAACTTAGCCACAGCCACTATATCGCCAGCTTCAGCATAGTCAAGCTCTGTCTGATTTTTCCCTCTCAGGAAGAATAATTTTCCAACCTTTTCGTTCTTCTCGGCTCTTTCGTTGTAAACCTCTGTACCGGATTCAATTTTACCGGTAATTACTTTCATCACAGAAATTTTTCCAACAAACGGGTCAACAATCGTCTTAAAAACAAAGGCTGACATTGGCGCATCCGTAACACTTATTCGCTCAACAGGTTCATTCTTATCATTAAAGCCTTTATATGCTCCATGCTGAAGTGGCGTAGGAACATAGGTCAAAAGCAAATCGAGCAAGCCGGAAATTCCTTGCCCAAGTTCAAATGCAGATGAGCAAACAGGCACGATAACACCCTCAGAAATACCCTTGACAAGACCTTTCTTTATTTCTTCATCTGAGAAATCTTCTCCCTCAAAATATTTTTCCATCAGGCTTTCATCAGCCATTGCTATAGCTTCCTTCAAATCTTCATCAATTTCTGCAGAAAGCGGCCAGCTGAACGGGATAAGTGTGCTTCCGAATTTAGCCTTGAGCTCGTCGAATGTTTTGTAAAAATCAAACTCGTCCTTGTCCCTCTTAGTGATTACAATAAAGCGAGGCATCTTATATCTCTCACAAGCTTTCCATGCCATCTCAGTTCCAACCTGAATACCAGAGCCTGCATCAACCATGATAACAGCAGCTTCAGATGCCCTAAGCGCCGCATTTACTTCACCGACAAAGTCAAAATATCCTGGTGTATCTATGAAGTTTATTTTGCTGTCCTTCCACTCGATAGGAACTATTGAAGTGTTGATTGAATATCCTTTTTCAATTTCCATCTTATCGTAGTCTGAAACTGTGTTGCCCTCTTCAACCTTACCCATTTTCTTGGTAACACCCGTCTCGAGCAACGCTGCCTCAAGAAATGTTGTTTTTCCACATCCGCCGTGCCCAAGTAATGCGACATTTCTGATTGTTTCGCTTGTGTAGCCTTTCATACAAAGACCTCCTGTCTTATTCTTGGCAATTACGCCTGATTTTGTATTTATTCAAAAAACTAAATAATTTCGATTGACACTATTATAACAAATTTCCAAATAAGGCACAACAAAATATTTTGCTCCGAATAGCCTGCAACAAAATATTTCGCGCCAAATGGCATGCAACAAAATATTTTTAATTTTTACCATTTTTATGTGTTGTTTTTTGAAACAAAAAGGTATATAGTAAGCCTATGCTAACTAATGACGTTGTAAGCCATCAATATACACCTTTCTATCGCGTATTAATCATGGCGAAGTTGCATAAGGTGTAATATTAAAGTTTTATATAAAACAATCTTTGCTTCAACATTCTCAAAAGGAGGAAATCTAATGTTTCTGGAAGTAAGAAATTTAACCAAATCATACGGGGAAACTGACAATAAGATTAAAGTTCTCGAGGATATTTCTCTCGATATTGAAAAAGGAGAAATTTGTAGTCTGTTAGGTCCTTCCGGCTCGGGCAAGTCTACTCTTTTGAATCTCATAGGAGGTCTTGAAAGAACTGATAGCGGAGACATTATAATAGATGGGCGTGCAATTTCAAAATTAAATGATAAACAGCTCGGAGAGTACCGCCGTAGCGAGCTAGGATTTATCTTTCAATTCTACAATCTCATCCCCGACCTAAGCGTCAAGGAAAATATAGAAATAGGTTCGGCAATCGTCTCTGATTCTATGGATTTAGGAGAGCTTCTATCTGCTTTGGGACTAGATGACCAATGTGATAAGCTACCTAACCAACTGTCTGGAGGGCAGCAGCAAAGATGTGCGATAGGAAGAGCTTTGATTAAAAAGCCTGCCCTACTGATATGCGACGAGCCAACAGGAGCACTTGATTACAAAACTTCAAAGGAAATACTGACCTTAATATGCGACATAAACAAGAAATTTAATACTACTATAATCATTGCAACACATAACGAGGCAATTTCTCAGATAGCACATAGAACTATTCGCCTCAGAGATGGAAAGATACACGAAAATATAAAGAACGAACATATCATTGCAGCATCAGAGTTGAATTGGTAATTTTTAACCTAGCATCCCTAAAATTCCGAAAACAAAAACAAAAGGAGGCTCAAAAAAGAAATTAAAATGAGAATTTTGTACAAAAGAGTTTTTAGAGATTTGAAATCGCATTTTCTAAGAAATATCGCTTTATTTATCCTTTTAACGATTATGATTTCTGTAACATCCGGATTCCTAATAGTTTCTGAAAGCACTGCCGCTAGGAACAATCAGCTCATGACATCTGGAAAGGTCGAGGATGGACAGGTCTACCTTGCGGCTCCGATGAGTGAAAGCATTGAACACGGCATTTCTAAAAACGATATCACAATCGAAAAAATGAATAGAATTGATGCTAAGCTTCCTCATAACAAAATATTGAGGCTTTATGGGAATCGCGATAATATCAATCTGCCTATTATAAGTAACGGACGGCTTGCAAAAAAATCAAACGAAGTGGCTCTTAGCGCCAACTATATCGAGAACAACCACCTAAGGTTAGGCGATGAGATCCGTGTGCCGGGCGACTATTTTGTTGACCTTAAAGAAAGAACGTTGAAAATTGTGGGCGTATACGTAAGTCCTGACTACAATTCGCCGTTTCAGAAAAATAGCGATTTCATGTTCGATAATATAAACTTCGGCATTGGGCTTGTTTCTAAAGATTTGGCTTCTAAATTTAACCCGGGAAAGACCGTTTTTCAAGTTTCTTACAGATTCAAAGATGCTGAACTGAGACCGGTAAATAACGTTAAAATCGGCGTAAAGAAAACCCCTATTTCAAAGGCGAATCAACAAAAGAAAAAGAAAATAGAAAATGATTTCCTCGCAAGGGTGTCCTCGGACGGCACATTGCTCGGCTTGCTGAGGGCGGAGGACAACAAAAGCATAAACTACATGATGGACGATATGGGTGGCGATAGACCCATGATGATGGTGCTTGGAGCATTGATGGTAATTTTAATAGCCTTTTTGTTTGCGGTTGCTTCCTCAAACAAAATAGTCGAGGACTCAGAGATTATAGGCACCTTGCTGGCAACGGGCTATAGAAAGAGCGAGATTCTCAAGCAGTACATGGCTACCCCAGTTATTGTAACGCTAGCAGCTGCTTTATGCGGAAATATTTTGGGGTACACACTCCTAGTCAAGCCTTATTCTACAGTTTATTATCGCAGTTTCAACTTGCCTGCTTTCAAAGCCTTGTTTAACAGCCAAGCGCTGCTTTTAACTACTGTCGTTCCTATTATTATAATGCTTTTTATAAACTACGCTTATCTTGTAAAGAGTTTAAAGTATTCGCCACTTGATTTTCTAAGACATTCGATAAGCAAAAAGAAATATAGGAAGATACAGCCATTCAAGTTTGCCGATTTTAAGACAAGGTTCAGGTTTAGGGTTTTAATAAATAGCATAGGCGATTACATCATAATGGCAATCGGGATTTTCATAATTTCAATCTTGCTATTTTACGCTTTCTCAGCATCGCCGACATTTGATAAGTTTAGCAAGGCTTCTTCAGCAGGGCTTGTATCAAAGTATCAATATATTCTTAAAAGTCCTGTGCCTCTTGAAGCAATCGGCTCAGATTCAGGTGCCACCTCAGATTCAGGCATTGATTCACATTCAAACATCGACTCTGGTTCAAGCATCAGCTCACACTCAAACACCGACCTAGAGTCAAACAACGCCTCAGATTCAGGCATTAAGCAGCAGGCTGAAAAGTTTACCATATCATCTGGATCGGTTTATATGAGGATAAGAAAGAGTAACGAGGAAATTTCCACAATGGGCATCTCTGATAACAGCCTTTACTTTAAAAATCTCAATTTATCGAAAAGTGATAATAATGTCGTTATCAGCGATGGATTGGCAAAAAAAGCCGAAAAGGATGTCGGTGATTACATCAAGATAAAAAATGAAATTACTGGTAAAACTAGGGAATACAAAATATCAGCTATATACAAATATGAGCCAGCACTTACCGCGTTCTTCCCAAGGGAGCAGTTGAATAAAATTATTGGCAAAGACAACGGTTACTTCAATGGTTACCTAAGCAATCAGAAACTCAACATAGATGAAAAATTCTTAGCAAACACAGTCGACAAAGAAACTGTAAGCGATGCAGGTAAAACATTAAAAAACATAGTGGGTCCAATGCTTGATGTATTCACGTATGCTTCACTCACATTTTTCTTCGTATTTATATTTATACTTACAAAGATAATAATCAACAAAAACAGGCTTTCAATAGCCTATCTCAAAATATTCGGGTATACGCGCCGCGAGATAAGTTTAATATACATCATGCCGACAACAGTTGTGCTTATTCTGACCTTCATTTTAAGCTGGCCTCTTCAAAAGAAGCTTTTAGGTTATATCTCTTTTGTTGCTTTCAGCAAGTTTGCGGGATATTTTGAGCTGGCAATAAGCAGCACTTTGTTCTTCAAAGCCTTCGGCTATGCTTTGCTGATATACATTCTCGTTTGCATTGGTCAGGTTTACAATATCTCAAAGATCAACTATGGGGAAGTGCTTAAGAATCGTGAATAGTTAAGTAAATTTTTAAATTTACGTAACATTCTGAATAATGAAACACATAATTTCACATATTTACATATGTACTTTAAAAGGGAGGAGGTTTGGACCTCCCCCCTCATTTGGAAGCAATAAAAGAATTTTTAAAAATCAAATTTTACAATTCTTCATTAAAATCTTTCTTCATATCATTATATAATTGATTGTCAGAAAATATTTTTATGATATGCAAGCCTATGATTTTCGCTGCTTTTTCTATTGTTTCATTAGCGACATCTCCATGCACGTATTTTTCAAAACTTTCCGAGTGTATTGGCGTACCTGCAGGTGCTAGTTGTATAGTACCATGGAATGTTGGACACCTATAACTTACATTCCCTGCATCTGTCGAACCAAACGGCTTCAAAGGATCTCCATTTAGCTTCAACCCTACCTGTTTATAACATTGTTCTAAGACTTTTAACCCTGTTCTATTAAATTTTAAGTTATCAAATGGTTGATCGGTTAGCTCTCTTTTGTACGTACAGCCAGTTGCTATTGCAGCACCTTTTGCACAATTGTCTACTTTTTCAACAACTTCATTTAGATATTTTCTACTTTTCGCCCTACAATACATTTCTAACGAGCATTTTTCTGGAACTATATTCGGCGCTTCTCCTGGATATCTTATTATTCCATGCATCCTCACATCCTCATGTACATGTTGTCTTAACATATCTACAGCATGAAACATCAATTGAGCTGCGTTGAATGCGTTAACACCATCCCAAGGGGCAGCGGATGCATGAGCTGCTTTTCCGTAAAATGAATATGTATATGAATCTAATGCTAGGGTAACAGGATTGATTAAATTTGAATCATACATATGTAACATAATGGCCATATCATATTTGTCAAATACGCCTTTTTTAGCCATAGTAATTTTTCCGCCATCAGTTTCTTCTAAGGGAGTACCTATAATATGTATATCGGCATCCAATTTATTTTGAAAATCTTTTAGTGCAATTCCAGCTAATACACTTGAAGAACCACTAACCGAATGTCCACATGCATGTCCTATTTCAGGCAAAGCGTCATATTCTGCAAGTATTGCAATCTTTCTACTGTGATTATTTTCTCCGTTCACAGCTAAAAAAGCAGTTTCCATGCCCGCAAAATTTCTAGTTACAGCAAACCCTTCTTTGTTCAGCAAGTTGCTTATTTGTTCTACAGCCTTGTATTCTTGTCCAGAAATTTCTGGATTGCATGCTATAAATTCATTTAGTTCTTCTGCTTTCCCTAGATTATCTTCAACATTCTTCGAAAATTGATCTTCAATTTCAGTTATGCTATTACAAGTCAATGTATCGTTTTTATTGTTGTTTTCATCCCGAGAGTTTTTCATTTTATAACATTTTCCTTCCTATACACTATCCCTTGAGTAATACTTTTGAAAGGAATATTAATATCAGTATCCGCATTGGATTTAAAATGGTCCTAATTCCATTGATTGTGCAATTACAACTGCAACTGCTCCTAGCAAATATTGTAATCCAATAAGCGGTAAAATCCACTTAGCCCATTTGTCCCATGAAATTTTTGCAAGGGCAAGACCTGCCATGAAATATCCTGATGTAGGTGTGAAAATATTTGAAATTCCATCGCCAAGTTGGAATGCAATACATGTTGTCTGTCTTGTAACTCCAACAAGATCACCTAAAGGCGCAAGAATCGGAATAGAAACTGCTGCCTGGCCCGATCCTGAAGGAACTAAGAAATTAAGCAAGCATTGGAATACATATTCGCCTATCGCTGAAAAAATTGGAGGGAAAGAAGATAAACCGGCAGCCGCTACATTGAGTATAGTGTGAAGAATATTACCATCTGTAAGAACCACAAGTATACCACGCGCAAACCCTACAACCAAAGCGCCTGCTGCGACATCCGCCATTCCTGCACCTAGCTTCATAGCAAATTCATTTAAGGACAGCCTACCGATTATTGCTGCAATCATTGACATCCCGAAGAATAATGCCGCAATTTCATCCATATACCAACCAAGTTTTAAAACACCATAAACCAACAGAACGATTGAGCAGAAAAATACAACTAGAATGCTCTTTTCTCTAATCCCAAATTCATGTAAATTTTCTAAATCTAGGTTGTCTTCCCTCTCTATATCTATTGAATGCATACTAGACAGTTCAGGATTCTTCTTAATTTTATGTGCATATCTCATAACATACGTTACTGCCAGAATCATCATTGTTACAAAAATACACAACCTAAATCCTATAGCAGAAAACAGAGGTAGTCCAGCTATACCCTGTGCGACTCCAATTGTAAATGGATTCATGAACGCTCCAGCAAATCCAGCTCCTGCACCACATAGAACAACTGCTGTGCCTGTAATTGAATCATATCCCATAGCAACAAATAGTGAAACAAATATTGGTATAAAAGGAAGAGTTTCCTCAGCCATACCAGCTACACTTCCACAAAACCCGAATGCCAACATTACTATTGGAATTATTAATTGCTCTTTACCCTTTGCATTCTTTGCAAGAACACCTAATCCTGCTTCAATTGCTCCTGTAGCTTGTACTACTCCAAAAGAGCCTCCTACTATAAATATAAAAAATATTATCTGTGCAACTTCCTGCATTCCTCTTGGAACAGCACTTAAGAATTGCATAAGTCCAACGTGTGAGCTTTCAACATATTTGAATGTATTAGGATCAACAACCTCCCTTTCTATTCCGTTAGTTTCTATTGTTTTCATATCATACGAGCCAGCAGGAATAATATAACTTAGTGCAGCACATATAAAAATAATAATTAGTAGCAATACATAAACATGAGGAACCTTAAAACGCTTCTTTTTATCAACTTCTTTTTCTTTTTCTGAGTCCATACTATTATTACTCATATCTATCTCCTCACAATTAATCTCCCTAGGTTTTCATTGCATTTTTTATTTTCTTTTAAAGCCAATTCGCCTGAAATATAAACTTCATGAATACCCCTAGGCGGTATACTGATGTCCTCATACGTTGCACCATCTGCTATTTTCTCATAATCAAAGATTACAAGATCTGCATCAGCACCTTCTTCTATCCTCCCCTTCTTTTTCAAATTAAGACGATTTGCAGGCTTTATAGTCATCTTTTCTATTGCTCTGTACAGCGATATAGATTTATTTTCTCTAACATATTTTCTTATTACTCTTGGGAATGTTCCAGCAGCACGCGGATGTCCATTACCATGATTTATAATTCCGTCACTGGCTATCATTCCATTTGCATTAACAATGGCTTCTTCTATTTCTTCTTCATTCATAACAAACGCTATGGCAAGCATTTCAGGATAATTATTCCTACAATTTTCAAAAATTTGTTTATCACAATAAATATTTTTATAAGGTTCATCTGTTAACAAAATATCTTCATATGACTTTCCCCATCCCTCAAAACAGCCTTCAGAAAAAACTTCAGAACCTATTTGAGTAGAGAATGCATTATATGGATAGGTATCATAATCTAATTGTGGGTATTCATCCATTGCTCTATTAATTAAAGAAAGCGATTCCTTCATTGACCCCATTGCCGAGCAACTGCTTAAGTGTGAAATTTGAAATTTTTTGTTGCCGATATTTTTCTGTATTTCTATCATTTCCTTGATAGAATCTACTGCGCCACTTCCATCTTCTCTATAATGTGCCGCAACGATTATGTCATCATTCTCTATTGAGTTTATTACTTCAATTATTTCCTCCGTTGATATACCAGGATCATACTCTATGCCAAAACTAATTCCTGCAGCTCCCTCGTTTATTTCCCTGTTAATCTGTTTCTTTAATTCCGTGAGTTGTAGCTCTGTAGGTTCTGAATAATGTCCAATCCCAAGTGAAACTCTTTTCTGGTTATAGCCTGTAAGCATCATATAATTCGTAGGCGCACCGCCAAGAGCATTTATTTCGGATATAAAAGTGTTTAAAGGTTGATTTTGAACTCCACACTGACCACCAACACATGTTGTAACTCCCTGCCTCAACATCATTTCAGAAATAACAAAACGTGCTCCTTCAGAAAGAAAATTCTCTTCATGCATATGAATATCAATAAATCCTGGTGATAATATTTTGATATTACAGTTGTTTCCCTCTTCTAATGATAAACGCTCAGAAATAATCTCTTTACATGAATTTATAACTTCCTGAACGTCTGATTCTGAGTTGAAACTTTCTATGCAATCAAGTTTTTTGATTTTTCCTTCTTCAACAAGCACATTTCCAAAAACTAAACATTTCTTATTGAAATCTGGATATATACAATTTTTAAAATATTTTTTCACAGCACTACCTCTTAAAAGAATATCACACACAAATCCTTTATCGCTTTATTTTAATACATTGTACCCCCCCCAATTCATATGTCAAGTGCCGTAAAAAACTTTTTATAATCTAATTCATAAATAAAATATATTATAATTAATCATCAATAATAATTCGTTTCTACAATCTAGAAGCTCGCACTCTTTGGTGTTCTAGGTATAGGCAGCACATCTCTGATATTCGAAATTCCTGTAAGATACATTATGATTCTCTCGAAACCAAGCCCATAACCTGCATGCTTAACACCGCCGTATTTTCTTAGCTCCAAGTACCACCAATAGTCTTCCTTCTTAAGTCCAAGCTCATCCATTCTCTTTTCAAGATAATCAAGTCTTTCCTCTCTCTGTGAACCACCTATAATCTCACCAACCCCCGGAACAAGAAGGTCACAGGCTGCAACTGTTTTGTTGTCGTCGTTAAGTCTCATATAAAATGCCTTGATGTCCTTAGGATAGTCCGTTACAAATAGCGGCTTCTTGAAAACTTTTTCTGTTAGATATCTCTCATGCTCGGTCTGAAGGTCAATGCCCCATTCAACCGGATAGTCAAACTTGTGACCGCTTTTCTTTAAAATTTCAACAGCCTCAGTGTATGTAACTCTTCCAAAGTCGGACGAAACAATATCTTCAAGCCTTTTTATCAATCCCTTATCAACAAACTGATTAAAGAACTGCATTTCTTCAGATGCGTTTTCAAGAACATATTCGATTATATATTTCACCATGTCTTCTGCCAGCTTCATATTGTCTTCAAGATCCGCAAATGCAATTTCTGGTTCTATCATCCAAAACTCCGACGCATGTCTTGCTGTATTTGAATTTTCAGCTCTAAAGGTAGGGCCAAAAGTATAGACGTTCTTAAACGCCATTGCAAAAATCTCAGCCTCAAGCTGTCCGCTAACAGTAAGGCTTGCTTCCCTACCAAAGAAGTCCTTTGAAAAATCAACCTTTCCGTCCTCGGTCCTCGGTACGTCCGAAAGAGGCAGGGTCGTAACGTGGAACATCTCGCCAGCACCCTCTGCATCACTGCCAGTTATGATTGGAGTATGCATGTACACAAAATGTCTTTCATTAAAAAACTTATGAACTGCGTAAGCCACTAGCGACCTAACCCTAAAAACAGCCGCAAATGTGTTGCTCCTAGGTCTTAGGTGTGCAATTTCTCTTAGAAATTCCATCGAGTGTCTTTTGTTTTGCAATGGATAATCGCTCGTACTTTCTGCTTCAACCAAGATTTTCTCTGCCTTTATCTCAAAAGGCTGCTTTGCATCCGGTGTTAAGCACAAAACACCTTCTACCGTTATAGCTGTGTATATATGTAGCTTTGACACTTCGTCGAAATTATCTATATTTTCTTTCTCGTAAACCACCTGCACAGGCTTGAAGAATGTACCATCGTTTAGACCTATAAAACCGAACTTATTGGAGTTTCGGTTGGTTTTTATCCAGCCTTCAATCTTTACTTTCTCTCCATCCATGCCATCTGCAATCTCATAAAGCTTTTTTAAATCAATAACCTGCATATATTTCACCTCTTAAAATTATTTTGTCAGTTTAAATCTTGAAAAATCAATCTATATATCATGATTGGTTATTTATCATACTAGCATACTTTTTGAAAAAATAGAACCTGTTATTTTTTCATTAATGATTTTTAAAATCTTTTTTTATATGTTTTACTGGGTTTATTTAATTTGTTGCGATACTTATCTATACTCTTGCATTGCAACACTTATCATTCTAATCCATACAACTCATCGACAATGTTCTGTATCTCTCGGTCAAAAACGACCAAGTAAATGTCTATGTTAGACCCTGTATTTTCAATGTAATCGTTAATAGCCGATACAGCCACTTCCAGAGCTTCCCTCTTAGGGTAACCATAAACGCCAGCTGAAATTATTGGAAAGGCAATGCTTTTACAGTCATTTTGAGATGCGATTTCAAGAGACCTGGTGTAGCATGAGCGAAGCAAATTTTCTTCTCCATGCTTTCCATCACGATAAATAGGTCCTACCGTGTGAATAACGTATTTTGCCGGCAGCTTATATCCTTTTGTGATTTTTGCATCTCCGGTTTTACAACCACCCAATGGTCTGCATTCCTCAAGGAGTTCAGGACCTGCAGCCCTGTGTATTGCACCGTCGACACCTCCACCCCCGAGCAAGGTTTCATTCGCAGCATTCACTATAGCATCAACTTTTAGCTTTGTTATATCGTCCTTCAAAAATTTAATAGACATGGAAACACCTCCTGTGCAGTTATATTCTATCAAAAATTCACGCAAAATTAAAATTTAAAATATTTTGTAATATGTATTGATTTTTAAAATCCGATGTTGTAAAATATAGCTAACAGTTAAGTAATTATTTAATCGTTTAATCGAGGTATATTATGAGTGATATTAAAAATAATAAATTAGAAAACTCAACTGATTTGCAACATGTCAGAAAGCATAACAAGCATGATTGTTGTCACCACCATGAGCATAATCATGAACATGTCCACGACCATGCAGATTGCTGTTGCGAACATCCGCATCATAATCATAGTGAGAGCAGTGACGAGCATGACCACAAGCACATCCACCACAATGAATATGACCATAAACATGAAAACGAATATTGCAACTGTTCTTCCGAAGACGAACATCATAAGCATGGACATGAACTCGTGGATTGCGGCTGTGGTCACGAGCACGGCCATCACCACCATGGGTATGATCACAATCATACCGAATACGATCACTGCTGTGATGCATGTGCAGAGCGCTCAAAATCTTCGCTAACACCTATGCGCGAACAAATACTGGACACCGATAGAGTCATAGATTTGATTAAGATTTTCTCCTCTGCTTTCCTTTTAGCCTGTGGCTACATATATGATATTGAAGCCTACTTCTTTGCCGCCTACGTGCTAGCGGGCTATGAGGTAATATGGGAAGCTATCAAAAGTATTTTTAGAGGAGATACTCTTGATGAAAACTTTCTTATGCTTGTATCAACCTTAGGAGCAATGTATGTTGGGCAATACCCTGAAGCAACTGGTGTAATGCTATTTTACAGCATCGGTGAGTTCTTCGAGGACTTTGCAGTAGATAAAAGCAGAAGGTCTATTTCGGAAGCTATGGATATAAAATCTGATTCCGCCACGAAGAAGATCGGCAATGACTACATCACAGTCAAACCAGAAGAACTTGTAGTTGGCGATTTAATCGTCGTTAAGGCGGGCGAAAAAATCCCTGTTGACGGTACAGTTATATCAGGAAAATCTTCTCTTGACACCTCTGCCCTCACAGGAGAAAGCATGCCTCGCGAAGTAAATGCTGGCGAAAATGTTACTAGCGGATTTATAAACGGCAACGGTCTTTTAGAAATACGTGTTACCGCTGCATTTGAGGATTCTGCAGTCGGCAAAATTCTAGAAATGGTTGAAGCTTCTTCATCACGTAAAACCCACATGGAGAGATTCATCACAAAATTTGCAAAATACTACACTCCAATCGTAGTTGGTTTGGCAATTCTTCTTACAATTGTCCCAACTATTATACTTGGCTTTGATACCTTTAATCAGTGGCTATACAGAGCAATGACATTCCTGGTAATTTCTTGCCCTTGTGCACTTGTGATTTCTGTTCCTATGTCTTTATTTGCAGGCATAGGTGCCGCCTCATCAAAGGGAATGATAGTCAAGGGGAGCAGCTATCTTGAAGCATTTGCAAGACTTGATACTATTGCATTTGATAAGACAGGAACCTTGACAAAGGGCGTATTCGCTGTTGACAACATAAATACAGCGGACGGAGTTGAACAAAATACAGTTCTCCAGGCCGCTTATGCGTGCGAACATCTATCTGAGCATCCAATAGCCATAGCAATTTCACGATATGCGGAGCTTAATCTGACTGATGCAACAAAACAGTCAATTTTAAATGCAACTGCTTCTCAAGAGGAAATTCCAGGCCGAGGAGTCAAGGTTTCTGATGGCAAAATCACGTATTTTGCTGGTAATAAGAAGTTGATGAATGATATAGGAATTGCAGATGATGTCTTGTCCGGAGTAAAAATTACAAATAGCGTTGCCTCAATAGTTTACGTAGCACAGTCCTCAGTATCAAAAGCTTCTGACAATCTAGCAACAGAATTTCTTGGAGCAATAGAAATCAGCGACCAGATTAGAGAAGAAAGCGAATCAACCATATCTAGACTTAGAGAACTTGGTGTACCTAATCTTCTAATGCTAACAGGTGATCTCGAGACCTCTGCTGCATATGTATCTAAGAAAATAGGATTAACGAATTATATCGCTCAGCTGCTTCCACAAGATAAGGTAAATGTTATATCCGACTTGATAGATAAACGAAATGAGCAAGGATCTAAAAATGCAACTGCCTTTGTCGGCGATGGAATCAATGACGCCCCTGTACTTGCGATGAGTGATGTTGGAGTAGCAATGGGTGCATTTGGATCGGACGCCGCAATTGAAGCCGCCGATATCGTTATGATGACAGATAGCATTGAAAAATTACCTCTGCTCGTTTCCATAGCTAAAAAAACAGTAAGAATATGCAAGGAAAATATAATATTCGCAATTGGTATCAAGCTCATCTTCCTTGCTCTTGGTGCACTTGGATTTGCAAATCTTTGGATGGCAGTTTTCGCAGATGTCGGAGTTACCGTCCTCGCCATACTCAATGCAATGCGCTCGCTTAAAATAAAAGAGTAGCAAAAGGCCTCATTAGTTAAATTCTTTCGATTTAGCAAATGAGGCTTTTTATTTATAAGGCTTCTTAGTTATGTTGACATTATACAATATAACCTAATTTATGTTGATATTATGCAATCTAACCTCATATATCTTTAATTATTCCAATATCTCTGTCCATTCTTTTTCTCTGAAACCTGGATATGCTTTGATGGCTCCGTCATTCTCCACTACTAATAGCGGCCTTTTTACAAGCATACCATCGCTCGCAAGCAGTTTATACTGCTCCTCCGTGCTCATATCTTTTAGCTTATCTTTAAGTCCCATCTCCCTATAAATTACTCCACTTGTATTGAAGAAACGTTTTAATGGTAAACCACTTGCTTCATGCCATTTCTTAATTTCAGCAGCACTAGGATTTTCTGTGTCTATAGGTCTGCTGTCGTATTTATATCCTTCTTCATCCATCCATTTTAAAGCCTTCTTGCATGTACTGCATCTAGCATAACACAAAATTTTCGTATTCACTTATCTTCCTCCTTTGAAATTTTAAACTGTCTAAGTAAAAAACAACTCCTCATCTCCGAGCGCATTTATCCAAGAACTGGGAACTATATCTAGAGATTTTCAATCACTTCAATGCCGATAATATCTCCAATCCTTATAAATTTGTCATCCTCTGTGATTATCGTTTTATTATTCAGGTCAACCTCCCTTATGCGGAGCTCATCCTTAACATAGCTTCCGCCTGACTTCTTTTCATCAGGAACAAAATATTCGACTCTTACTGTAGGTCTTTCTATATTTACAGATTGACTCTTAAAAGATTTTACACCATATTTATACTCCTTAACCAGTGTAAGCAATTTTTGAAGCTCTGCATTTATCTTTCGTCTTTCCTCATCACTAATCTCTTTCTTCATTTTTGTTAGTCTGCCCTCTTCAGAAATTGCGTCCTCATACCCTGTCAACGCTGCAAATGGAGCAAACTGAGCGGCTCTATCATGCAAAGACATTTTTGGATGTTCACTATATGATGGTCTTTTCAAATTAATAATATCATCATAGCTTCCATTTTCCTCACTGCCTAGGAGTTCATTTATATTTTTATATATATCCTTTTTCACAACTACGCCTTATGGCCTCCTATTTCACCATTTCTTTCCCTTGCTGTTGCACCTTCTTGATAACTTGTCCCTTTTAGAATTGCATTCTTTCCATACTTCTTCTTAATCTTCAGCATTGCCTTGGCGATATTTTCGTCTTCGTTCTCAGCGTCTTGTTTTGTCTGACTCTGATTCCCTGTATATTCTTGTTGTCCCGAGATATGAGAATGCAAAGCTTCTCCGCTATTTTTCTCTCTATTATCATGTCTAATATCATTTCGTACTCCTAAATCCTTCTCATTTCTTTTTTTTATATCAAAAAGTGATATCTGTTCGACTGATTTTGAATTTTCTCTTTCCTTATCAGTAAGAACACTCGATTGCAAAACATTATTTGCTGCAATAGTTATGCGCCTTATAAGCATATCTTTTCCTACAATCCTGTCATACAGACCTAGCATAGTTCTAACAATCATATCACTTGAATTTGTATAATCGCCTAAATTGTAACTCATATGAGCAGGCTTCGGAATTAATCTCCCGTATCCGTCCTTTATGATCTCGCCCTTATACCTTGCCCGCCTATGAGGGTCGGATATATTCTCTACATCGTAGCCGATAGTTAGGCTAACACCATCGGTCATCAAGTCCCTCTCAATTAAATCAAGCGATAAGGCATCTGCCATTTCACTTACAACTATCCTCGCTGAAGAGAAATCATAAGGCTCCTTTAAAACCTGACCAGAGTTGATACTGTTTGATGACGGAGAATAAGCTTTGATATCTCTTATCATGCATGGCTCAACACCCCAAGCATGATCAATCAAAAGTTCAGCGTTTACGCCAAACAATTTATACAACAGTTCCTCGTTATGAAAATCCTCTTGACTACCAAGCGAACATCTCGCAACATCGCCCATCGTATGTATGCCAACGCTTGCCAGCCTTTTCTTATATCCCTTGCCAACTCTCCAAAAATCAGTTATAGGCGTATGTCCCCAAAGAAGCCTTCTATAGGAAATTTCATCCAGTTCTGCCAATCTCACACCATCAGCATTAGCCTCAATATGCTTGGCTACAATATCCATCGCAATTTTTGCAAGATAAAGATTTGTCCCTATACCTACAGTCGCTGTAATTCCAGTTTCATCGAGAACTTCCGTTATCATCTTCATCGCAAGTTCTTTTGGCGTCATTGAGTAGGTTCTTAAATACGGTGTAGCATCAATAAAGACCTCATCAATAGAATAGACATGTATATCTTCAGGTGCTACATATCTGAGATAAATCCCATAAATCTGCTTGCTGACTTCTATATATCTTGCCATTCTGGGCTTTGCAATATAATATTTGATTCCGATATCTTTTCTTTGGTTTACGAATCTCATTGCATAGCTTGTTCCATTAAGCTGCTCTAAATTCGCATTCATCGCCCTTGTGGCATTTATTTCCTTAACAATCTGCTCAACTTCAAATAGCCTAGGCCTACCAGGTACACCATGTGATTTCAGCGCAGGAGAAACCGCAAGACAGATTGTCTTGCTTGTTCTTGATTCATCAGCTACGACCAAATATGTATTAAGCGGGTCAAGTCCTCGATCTACACATTCAACTGACGCATAGAAGGACTTAAGATCTATTGCGATATACTTTCTCTCTTCCACATCAAATTCTCCCGTCATATTTGATATACTCTCATTTTATCAGTAGTTTTCTTCAGATTTTATATTTTTATTTATATTCGCAAGGGATAATAACTGCTTCCTCGCTAAATTTCGGAGCTCTATCATTCTATCTTTTTGTCCCACACCGTTGGAAATCAGAATCGCATTGTAACTTTCCATATTTGCAAGTACTAAAAGTTCATTAAGGCTTGCATAATCTCTAATATTACCTTTAAGTTCTGGATTTTCCTCTCTCCATTGCTTTGCACTCTTGTTGAACAGTGCAACGTTCAACATATCCGCCTCACTTGCATATTGGTATGACAACTGTTCCTTAGTTAAATCATTTAATAGATATTCTTTAATTGCATCTGTATGAATTTTATAGTTTATTTTTGAAATTTCTCTATTTAAGTTCCACGATAAAGATAATTTCGAATTTTCATCATCCTTTAATCTTTGATAATCTTTAATGATATAAAGTTCAAATTCTGCTGAAATCCATGCAGCAAATTTAAATGCAATATCCTTATGAGCATATGTTCCTCCGCCTCTACCAGCTTTTACAAATAAACCCTTGGCATTTGTGCTTTCTGCCCATTTTTTAGGAGATAATGTAAATGCATTACTGCCCGATTTTTTCAAAAACCCCTCGAATTCGATGGGTTTAAAATTCGGATTATTTAACTGCTCCCATATTCCTAAATATTCAATTGTGTTATAGTTTCTCATCCAGTTTGCTATAACAACATTAGGTTCATCCACGTTTTTATATCTTGCTATATCCGTCAAGCTAACATAATCATTCTTGAAATCTTTTGTATAAACTTGTATCTCAAAACCATTTGCTTTGATTGTATCTTTTTTCATTTTAGACATCAATACACCTCCTTGATGCTGATGCAATATTAACTATATTTATTATCCCACATTTCTTCAAAAAGTCAAGAACATATGTTCTTTTTTTCAAAAATAATGCATGAAAAACATGTGCAAAAATTATACGCAAAATTTATCCACTTAAATTAAATCCTTTTTAAAGGAAGAAAAATAGGATTAATAAGCCCTAGAGGAAATCGAACTTCTAATATAAATATAATTAATAAATTGCGAGCCATTTATGTTTTTTTTGGTATTTTATGGTATAATATCTTGTCCAAAGTAGGAAAAAGAAATCACAAAATATAAACGAGGAATGATATTGTATGAGTAAAATAGTACTGGGAATAAGTAAACTAGCGCTTAAGGTGGCATCGTTAATTGGCAAAGGCTCGGGTTCGCCGGGTCAGCTGGCGTTAAAGCTTTCGCCCAATTTTCTGCACAAATTCAATGTACCAAAGAAGGTCATCATGGTTACGGGGACCAACGGAAAAACTTCTGTAACTAAGTATATCGTTGATTTTTATAGGGCTTGCGGTTATGAGGTTACAACCAATGACAACGGGGCGAATGTTTATATAGGTATAACAACAACGATGATCAAATACTCCGATTTTTCAATGAATGTGCCCGGAGATGTGCTTGTTCTAGAGGTCGACGAGGGTAATCTCGGCAAAATTTCTGAAGCGATTCATCCTGGCAAAATTGTCATTACCAATTTATTTCAGGATCAGGTCGACAGGTTTGGTGGTGCAAAAGAGCTTGCTGAGAAGATGGCAAAATCTTTTCCAAATGGAAGTGCACTGTTTGTAAATGGCGATGACCCTATGGCATGTTATCTTGCTAGCCTCGTCGAAAACGAAAAAACATATTACAGCGTGGACTCTCCTGATGCCGGCTGTTTTGTTGAAGTAAAATGTCCAAAATGTGGCAAGAAGCTTGAATATTCCGAAAGGGTATATGACCATCTAGGCATATTCAACTGTTCATGCGGATATACCCATCAGACGCCGGATTTTGTTGCTGAAAATGTTCACGGGCGTGATTTCACGCTCGCCGGTAGAAAATACAAGGCTCCTGAAGATGCGATATACATGGTTTATAATTCAACCGCCGCGCTTTCAGTCGGTCTATCCGACAATCTCTCAGAGGAAGAAATGTATGAGGTTTTGTCCACCATCAAGGTTGGCAACGGGCGACTTCAAAGATTCAAATTCAACGGTCACGACAGCTTCCTCAATCTTGTCAAAAACCCTGCCGGCGCAAATCTTTCAATAGATTTGGTGGCAAAGTCGCATGTGCCTTACAATCTTCTCATAGGCATAAATAGGCATGAGGCTGACGGTGTCGACGATTCGTGGATTGCATCTATTTTGTTCGAGCAGCTAAAAGGCTCTCCTCTCAATTCAGTTTATGTGCTAGGCGAATCAGCTGATTTGCTGGAAAAGGTCATATCTGAAAGGCTACCAGGTCATGAGGTCATCAAGGGTGACGCAAATTCATTGATATCTCAAATGGAGGCTGACGGCAATGCAGGGTATTTTCTTGCAAATTACACAATGCTTGCTGGGGTTAAGTCTGCTCTCAAGGTGAAAAATTATCTATAAGTCGGCTAAGTGGGCAAAAAGAGTTGGTAAAAATCGCTGTAAAGATTGAAGTTTCAGTCTTTATGGCGATTTATTTTTCAAAATTCAAAGCCACCCTGTGCGAATGTGCATAGAGTGGCATATTTTAATGACAACGCTTACTTTTATTTAAGATGCAGGTTTCTTCTATAAACAACATATGCGGTAGCTGCAAAGGCAATCAAGCCCACCAAACTCATAAGAGTTGTATCATCACCTGTTCTAACTGCATTACCATTTTTAGCATTTTGCCCATTAATCTTAGTTAGCTCAGCTTTGTCTATATTTTGTTTGTCGCCAGTATTCTTAGCGTCTGTGTTTTGTGAATCATTATTTGTCCCGTGAGTCGTCCCAGAACCAACTTTAGAATCGTTACCAGCTTGACTTTTTTTCAAATTAAAGGAAAGATTCTTATATCCTGCTGACATTATCGTAATTTCCGCATTTGACAAATCAGGAAAATCTGCCTTAAGTCTTGCCACCTTCTCGGATTCAAAATCTAATTCGCCATTGTTCTTATCAATAATAGGAACACCATGCCTACCAGTTACACCATAAGTTTTGATTTTGTTGCCTACTTTAACTTGAATTTTGGTTATATTGTTGATATACATTTTAAATTCATCGTCTGTAGCATCATTATTTTTTTTGATAGCTTTTGCCCCATCATATTTTGCAGGCATTTTTTCAGTTGTCACAGTGAAGAATGCGTCAATATTCGAAAATTTCTTAAATCTGTCTTTGGCTGTAAGCTTGTGTGTTCCCACAGTTAGATTTTTAGTTACAATTCTTCCATTATCTATCTGAATCTCAACTCCATCAAGGAAATATTCTGCCATATAGTGCTCCGGCAGATTAACAGTAACCTTGGAACTTCCTGTACCATGAGCAATATCTTCAACCTTTAGTGCTCCTCCGTCCTTATTGTCCACTAGCATTGGAACTTGTAGTCTAATATTGCTAATTTCGTATATTCCATCCGATGTATAATATATTATGCTTTCAATTGTACCACCAACAAAAGCAGCTAAGTCCTCCTTTGAGCCACCAAGTTGATTTTTCACAAAAATGTTCCTAAGTTGCGTTAGATGCATAATTTTTTTAGAATAATTACTGCCATAGCCCTTCAAAGTTACTCCATATACTTTCGTATTTTCAAGTAAGAATGTTTCTGAGTTTTTTAGCTTTATGGCATAGTCCACATGATGATCGTCCGTAATTACTTCTCCGACATCTGGATTGACCTTCTTAGTGGCTTTTTGCACGTCCGCAGCAATATTAAATTTAAGATTGCCGTGTTCATTGCTAACCTCAAGATAGAAGCTAGGTTTATCTCCTATTTCCATGTAAGTATAGTCTTCACCTGCAAATAAATCCGCCTCTGAATTTACTTTCTTGTACTTGCTTAAATCTACATCCTTGCCTAACTTTACAGGACAAGTAACACCTCGAATCTCGCCTCCATCTGGCGTATGATATGAGCCGGCAACTAGTCTTTCATTCATCGTCTTCTTTTTTGTTGCCGATGTTACAGAGTCAACTTGTTCACCATAAAAATCACTATATGGCACATTCATCATAACATATTTGTCGCCATTGTTATCATTAGCAGATCCATCATCAGCCATTACATTCATTGGGGCTAGTGTAAATATCATAACGACCAATGTAGCGAGTGCAACAATATTTAACTTGCAATAATTTGTTTTCATAAGACCTCCTTTTTCATCTTGTTAGATATAGCTAACAAGATATAATATAATCTATTCTATCAACAATTGCAAGTATTATTTTAATATTTATTTGCAATTTTTTTCTATCGTATCCACCGCTAAAAACAATTAAAAAGCCACCCTGTGCGAATGTGCATAGAGTGGCTGTTTTTACAAAATATTTTGCTTCGCCTAAGCTTATTTGCTGTAATCGTAGAAGCCTTCGCCTGTCTTTCGTCCGAGTTTACCAGCACGAACCATCTTCTTAAGAAGAACATTAGGTCTATACTTAGGATCGCCATATTCCTCATAAAGAACGTTCATTATAGCAAGGCAAACATCAAGACCAATCAAATCTCCCAGTTCAAGAGGTCCCATTGGGTGGTTAGCACCAAGCTTCATTGCTGAATCGATACCTTTAGCATCTGCAACTCCGTCAGCCAAAATTCCGCAACCCTCGTTAATCATAGGAATCAAGATTCTATTTACAACAAATCCAGGAGCTTCAGCAACCTCAACTGGTGTTTTGCCAAGTTTTTCAGAAAGTTCTACAACTGTCTTCTTAGTTTCGTCAGAAGTTGCAAGGCCTGCGATGATTTCAACAAGCTTCATCATTGGAACAGGGTTGAAGAAGTGCATTCCGATAACCTTGTCAGGTCTCTTAGTTGCAGAAGCAATCTCTGTAATTGATAAAGATGAAGTGTTAGTCGCCAAAATAGTCTCAGGCCCAACAAGCTCATCGAGTTCAGCGAAAAGTGCCTTCTTAGCTTCCATGTCTTCTGTTGCAGCTTCGATGATAAGGTCAACATCTTTTACGATATTGATATCGGTTGAACCGTGAACACGACTCATGATATCCTTCTTATCGTCTTCTGTGATCTTTTCCTTCTTGATAAGTCTATCAAGGTTTTTCTCAACTGTTGCGATTCCTCTTTCAACAGAAGTTTCTCTTCTTGCTCTCAAATATACATCATAACCGTTCTGTGCCAAAACCTGAATGATTCCAGCTCCCATTGTGCCTGTTCCCAGAACTCCAACCTTTTTCATAACAGATATCCTCCTATTAAGTGTTTCTTTTCTTTTTATGGGATGGGCCTTTAACGCATCTCACCCCAATATTTTTTAAAGGCATAAATTGT
This sequence comes from uncultured Eubacteriales bacterium, assembly GCA_900553025.1. GTDB lineage: Bacteria > Bacillota > Clostridia > Peptostreptococcales > Anaerovoracaceae > S5-A14a. The sequence goes on from USBT01000009.1 coordinate 27,193, forward strand.
TGTTAAAAAATTAACCGCCTACCAACATTATAACACCTTTAGATTCTATGTAAAGATGTTTTGTGAAAAAGTATTTTAAAAGTTTTCTATCGCTTCGGATACAACAAAATAGTTGACTTAGAATTTGATTTACGATTTTTCAGGCTTTTACAGACCATAAGAACAATGAAATATGCCAAAATTCTATCTCTTTTATGAATTATGATAAAATCAATATATCAAAATCCATCACTTTTACGAATTATAACTAAAGTTAAACACAATGAGGGTCGTCATTTTTGACGACCCTCATTGCACATTGTAAAAGGATTGAAATTTCGGTTACCCTGGGTTTAAATCAATATGCCCTTGCGGTAAACTATTTTGTTGAGTCCTTTCTTCTTCTCAAAGTAGCTAGAGCTATCAAGCTGCCTAATAATGTTGTGGATGCTGCGGTCATACCATTAGCGTCAGATGTTTTTGGATTCTTCTTGTCATTTGAGTTGTTTTTTGCAAGCTTTGAATTTGCATCTTTTGGATCCGTGCCATCTTTTGCTTCTTGAACATCGTTAACACCGTCATTATCGTCATCCTCATCAATAATATCTGGGATTCCGTCTCCATCTGTATCACGATTTACAGTAACCTCTATAAATGTGTCTATGGTTTCAAGGTCTGTCTTGATTGTAACAGGGATTCTAATTACCCTTGTTTCCTCGGTCTTGCCCCAATCGGATATTTTTGGTGTTCCAACAAGGTTTCCGTTATCATCAACCTTCAAGCCATTCACTTCTTCGCTTGGGATAATTTTAGCGTTATCTTTATTTGGTATTACGACCTTAGTACCGTCTTTTACTTTTTCACCCTCAGTAACGCTTGGCGATTTAACCTCTACCTCAAGCTTTGCAAGAGATTCAGTTTTTGCTTCATCTGACGCATTTCCTGTCTCGTCCTTTGCGACTGCAACAACCTCTGTGCCGTCCTTTACCTTGTTCTCAGGGATAGTAACCTTTCCAGTCTGTGGGTCGATTGTAACATCTGAGCCGTCTGGTACGCTCCAAGTTCCGTTTGCGTCCTTGGTTGCGATTACTGTTACCGGCTTATCTGCGCCCTCTGGTGTGTATGTAATCTCAACAGTCTTAGTGTCAGCATCAGTTGGTGGTGTAACCTCGATGCTTCCGTCATCCTTTGCCTCTACCTTTGGTGCTGACGGTCCGTTCACATCCTTGCTTGTTGCCTTTGCTTTATCTGACGCATTTCCTGTCTCGTCTTTTGCTACTGCAACAACCTCGGTGCCGTCCTTTACCTTGTTTTCTGGTATTGTAACCTTCCCAGTCTGTGGGTCGATTGTAACATCTGAGCCGTCTGGCACGCTCCAAGTTCCGTTTGCATCCTTTGTTGCAATTACTGTTACAGGCTTGTCTGCTCCCTCTGGGGTGTATGTAATCTCAACAGTCTTAGTATCAGCATCAACTGCTGGTGTAACCTCGATGCTTCCGTCATCCTTTGCCTCTACCTTTGGTGCTGACGGTGCGTTCACATCCTTACTAGTTGCCTTTGCTTCATCAGATTTATTGCCCGCCTCGTCTTTTGCGACTGCAACAACCTCGGTGCCGTCCTTTACCTTATCCTCAGGGATAGTAACCTTTCCTGTCTGTGGGTCGATTGTAACATCTGAGCCGTCTGGCACGCTCCATGTGCCGTTTGCATCCTTGGTTGCTACTACTGTTACAGGCTTATCTGAACCCTCTGGTGTGTATGTGATTTCAACAGTCTTAGTATCAGCGTCAGCTGGTGGTGTAACCTCGATGCTTCCGTCGTCCTTTGCCTCTACCTTTGGTGCTGCTGGTGGAGTAGTGTCTGCTGGCGTTTTTGCACTTACAGTAGCCTTGGCTGTTGCATTGTCTGTTGTTCCGTCTGTGTATTTCACTACGACAGGAATTTCTACATCGCCTGCTGGCTGGTCTGCCGGCGCTACATATGTTACCTTTCCAGTCTTATCGTCTATGCTTGCTCCCTTAGGTGCGTCTGCTCCTAGCTCATACTTAGCTACAGGAACGGTCGCCTTATCAACAGGCTGTCCTGCTTTGTCCTTGAATGTAGGGTCAACTGTCGCAGTCTCGCCTTGTTTTACAGTCATATCGCCGTATTCAGGCTGGTATTTATCAGCGTTTGATTCTGCTGGCGTTTTTGCACTTACAGTAGCCTTGGCAGTTGCAGTATCCTCGGTGCCGTCCTCATATTTCACTACCACAGGGATTGTTACTTCGCCTGCTGGCTGGTTTGCAGGTGCCACATAGGTTACAACTCCAGTTGTTGGATCAATGCTTGCTCCCTCTGGTGCATTTGGTCCTAGCTCATACTTAGCTACAGGAACGGTCGCCTTATCAACAGGCTGTCCTGCT
>USBT01000010.1 GCA_900553025.1 uncultured Eubacteriales bacterium
GGCAGTACTATGCGGAATGTGGCATATTTATCATCGGGATTACCCTCCAATTGTCGCATTAGCCTCTCCCGAAAATTCAAACCTCATCATAGAGCAATTAGGTGCATCCAAATTTGCTGAGTCCATCTACCAAAACAACATCCTGATTGACTCGCTTTTTCTATAGCTTCTCTCCACTGAATTCAGCGTCGCAGTATACACATCTGTATGTCTTCTTTTCGGGATTGACAAGCTTAAATTTCTGAGTTATCTCCTGTTCAACGGATGTTATACATCTCGGATTCTTGCATTTTATAACGTCTGTTAGAGTTTCTGGCAATTTGAGATGAACCTTCTCCACAAGCTTTCCATTCTTAACCTTATTGACCGTTATATTGCTATTGAAATATCCAAGAACCTCAATGTCAAGAGGGATATCCTCATCTATCTTAATTATGTCCTTCTTGCCGTATTTTGTGCTGTCCACGTGCTGAATTACTGCAACAGTGCACGCTAGCTTGTCAAGCTTCAGAAGCTCATAAATTTCCATGCTCTTTCCTGCTGTGATGTGATCCAAAACTATCCCTGTATTTACACCGTCTATATTCATATTCCATCTCCTTATATACTCTTTATCTCAATGCGTTTATTTAATATTCGACTTTATAACTAATTCTATGCTTATTCCCCAAAGCCTTCCCTTTCAATACCTAAGAGGAAGAGAATCAACGCCATCCTTATGTGCTTACCGCAGAGCGCCTGGAAGAAATAACATGCCCTAGGATCATCGTCAACTTCTACAGAAATCTCATTAACCCTTGGCAGAGGATGCATTATTGTCAAATCCTTTTTCGCCTTTTCGAGCTTCTCAAGATTCAAAATATAACTGTCTTTTAACCTTATATAATCAGCCTCGTTGAAGAATCTCTCTTTCTGCACACGCGTCATGTACAAAATATCTAGCTCCGGCATGGCTTTTTCTATGTCCGTAGTTTCCGACCAGCTAACACCTGCTTTGTCCATTTTTTCCTTCATGTAGTCAGGAATTTTCAGCTCATCTGGGGAAATCAAAATGAATTTTACATTCTCATACCTCATCATAGCTTCGATAAGGGAATGAACTGTTCTGCCGAATTTCAGGTCTCCACAAAGGCCAATCGTCATATTGTCCAATCTGCCCTTTTTCCTGCTTATAGTCAAGATATCAGTTAAGGTTTGAGTTGGGTGGAAATGACCACCATCACCGGCATTTATTATAGGCACAGTAGTTCTCTGAGCTCCAACAACAGGGGCACCTTCTTTAGGATGCCTCATAGCAATAATGTCCACATAACATCCGACAGTTCTTATGGTATCGCTCACGCTCTCTCCCTTTGCTGCGGAGCTTGAATTTGCAGACGAAAACCCAAGAACGCTCCCACCGAGTTCGAGCATTGCGGCTTCAAAGCTAAGTCTTGTTCTTGTGCTTGGTTCAAAGAATAGAGTAGCAAGCTTTCTATGCCTACAAATCTCATCGTAATACGAATGATTTTCAACAATATCATTGGCTACCCTAACTAGATAGTCAATCTCTTTTGTCGTTAAATCTGTAATGTTAATTAAATTTCTGATTTCCTTCATGTTTCGTCTCCTCTTTCATTTATATTTTTAAATTTTATTTTTCGTTTTTACTCAAAGCATCTGAAAATTTACGATATTATTTCATCCACGACTCGTCGGACGGATTATCTCTAAACCTTAGAATCTTAGCCACATCACCATCGTTTATATAACCGCCCTTTGCCGCCACATCTACAAGGCTGTCAAGGTCTGCAAGACTAACCGCCTTGACTTTTGACTCTGCAAATCTTTCAACACTCTTTTTCATCTTATATGTAAAAATGCTCATTACGCCAAGCACTTCTGCGCCAGCCTCCCTCAGAGCTTCAACGGTTTCTATGGAAGAGCCTCCCGTCGAAATCAAATCCTCAATAACGACTACCTTCGAACCCTTTTCCAGTCTGCCCTCAATCCTGTTGGTTCTTCCATGATCCTTTGCCGAGCCCCTGACGTATCCCATTGGTAAATTGAGTATTACACCCACTATTGCAGCATGTGCAATACCGGCAGTAGCTGTACCCATCAGAACCTCGCAGTCTGGAAACTCTTTTTCTATTGTCTGTGCAAGTGCATCCTCTACTATGTCCCTCACATGAGGAGCCGTCAAAATCAACCGATTATCACAGTATATAGGGCTTTTTATTCCTGACGCCCATGTAAAAGGGTCTTCTGGTCGCAAAAATACTGCTTTTATTTCTAGCAAGCCCTTAGCAACTTCACTGGAAATATCTTCTAAGGTTCCGCAGACCCCCGCCTCAAATTCATCACATTTGCTAGTTTTGCCAGTGTGTGAAAGCTCCTTATTAAGTTCAATTCCGAAATCTTTAAGACATCTTTTATATGACTTGACTGGATCATCAGACTTAGTTATAGGTCTTCCAACCACAATGAAGTCGCAACCTATCTCTTTTGCCTTTTCCGGGCTGGTAATCCTAACCTGATCGTCCTTTTTGGCACCCTCAAATCTAATCCCCGGAGTTACAGTCAGAAAGCTTTCTCCACATTTTCGGTGTATTATCTCAGCCTCACGAGGCGAACAAACTACACCGTCAAGACCCGCTTTTTTCGCATTTTCTCCATAGTGCAAAACAGCTTCTACCATCGACTTCTCAATCAAAAGGTCATTATGCATATCTTCCTCGCTTGTCGATGTGAGCTGAGTTACCGCAATCAAAAATGGTCTAGCTTTATCTCCAAGCTCATAATTATCATCTCCACAATATTTTTCAAAGCCTGCATCAAGACCCTTTTTCGCGGCCTTCATCATCTCAATCGTACCTTGAGCGTGAACATTTACCATGTCCACTCCGAGAAAAGCTAAGTTCGACATTGCATGCTCAACAGTGTTCGGAATATCATGTAGCTTCAAATCCAAAAATATTTTGTGCCCTCTTTCCTTAATTTCTCGGATAATGTCTGGTCCTTCTCTGTAAAAAAGCTCCATACCCACCTTTACAAACGGCTTTCTTTCTTCAGACTCAAACAAATCCAAAAATTCTAGAGTTTCTTTGCGGCTTGGAAAATCAAGTGCTATAATTACATCCTTCTGCATATTCCCTCCTTTTATCACTTCTAACAAGCTCTTACTATGCGCTAGTTCCATTATTACTGCTATTCATCTCGTCCTCTACGATAAATCGAACCCAAAATTTATTAGTCAATTGTTATTTTTAAATTCAATGTGCTGCCCCAATGATTGTCTTTATATCAACTATTCCAAGCTCATCGCACAAAGCAGGCAACTCCTCGATTATTTCCTTACAAGCCCATGGATTCACCAGATTATACGCGCCAACCTGCACAGCAGACGCACCAGCCATCATCATCTCAATCACATCTCTTGCGGAAGAAATCCCTCCCATGCCTATGACAGGTATTTTGCACGCCTCATAGACCTGATACACCATCCTTAGCGCGACAGGAAATATCGCAGGACCCGAGAATCCACCAATCTTATTTGCAATAACAGGCTTTCTTCTGCTAATATCAATTCTCATCCCCATAATTGTATTTATAAGCGAGAGCCCGTCTGCACCCGCATCCTCACATGCTTTAGCAATTTCAACAATGTCCGTCACATTGGGAGATAGCTTGATGTAAACCGGCTTCGATGAAGCCTCCTTTACAGCTCTTGTAACCTCCGCTGCACTCTCAGGACATACTCCATAAGCCATGCCTCCGTTATGAACGTTAGGACAACTGATATTGACTTCTAGTATGCCCACCTGTTCAACCTTATCAAATGCCTCAGCAAGATGAACATACTCAGCTATAGAAAAACCACTGATGTTTGCAATTACAGGCTTATTATAAGTTTCAAATAGCCTCGGAAGCTCATCCCTTATGACTGCCTCAACACCTGGGTTTTGAAGGCCAACCGAGTTTATCATCCCCATTGGTGTCTCAGCAATTCTAGGAAGTGGATTTCCCTGCCTAGGTTCACATGTGGTTCCCTTAAAGCTTATAGACCCTAGAATATTGAGATCATACAAATCCTTAAATTCTTGCCCAAAGCCGAACGTTCCACTCGCCGGAATCACTGGGTTCTCAAGATGCATACCGCCAAGTGATGTGCTTATGTCTATTCCCTTTGCTACCATATTATTTCCTCTTTCAAAAATACAGGACCGTCCTTGCAAATACGTTTTCCACCATTTCTCGTGCTACATGTACAGCCCATGCAAGCTCCAAACCCGCATGCCATTCTCTCCTCAAGGCTGTACTGCCCTCTTGCAGGAAGCTGCGATAGAGCCTTGAGCATAGGCTTAGGTCCGCAAGCAAACATGTATGATTTTTCTATATCAATATTTTCTCCGTCCACAATTTCTCTTATTACATCAATCACTGTCCCCTTCATACCCAAACTGCCGTCAACTGTTGCTATATGGATGTCCGGTTTAATTCCGTGTTCAGACGCAAGAGCTTCAAATTCATCAAGCCCAAACACTTCGCTCGCCTTATTAAATCCCAAAATCACCTTAGGTCTTATCCCCAGCTCCAAGGCTTCCTCATAACAGCCCATCATAGGTGGTACACCAACGCCACCACCAACTAATAATGTCACTCTATCGTCTGCTTTTCCAAGGTCGAATCCATTTCCAAGAGGGAGCAAAACGTTCAGCTTTTCCCCACACTTAAGCTCAGACAGTCGAAAAGTGCCTCTGCCGACTATTTTGTAGTATAGGCTCATACTCTTTTCACTAACCCTTGCAACAGAAATTGGACGTCTCAGGAAAAATCCGTCTATTGCTATATTTACAAACTGCCCCGGTTTGCTGAAGCCAGAAGCGTTGCCATCCAAAACCATTTTAAAAGTCTTATCGGCCACCATGCAATTTTCTTTTACAACAAAACATTCTTCTCTCATGCTAGAATTACACCTCTAAAAATTTCAATTTCCCACCAACAAAGGTTGCCACAGCCTTGCCGACTACATCAACGCCATCAAATGGTGTCGCTCTTCCTTTGCTCATAAATTCGCTTGAATTGATTGTCCAAGCCTTGCTTGGATCCAAAACAGTTATGTCGCAGATTTCGCTGCCATGACCCAATGTTTTAGGTCCAGTAAGGCTAAATCTATCTCTAGGATTTATTGACATGAGTTTTACTAGCTCTTCAAGAGTGATTATCCCTTCTCTAACCAAATATGTATTTAAAACCGCAAAAGATGTTTCTAGTCCAACTATCCCAAATGCACTTTTCTCAAGTCCTCTTGACTTCTCTTCCACGGAATGTGGAGCATGGTCGGTCGCAATCATATCAATTGTGCCGTCCTTGATGCCCTCTATCAGCGCATCCCTATCTTCAAGACTTCGAATAGGTGGATTCATCTTGAATCGCCCTTCATCATGCAAATCCATATCTGTAAGAATAAGGTAATGAGGTGCCGTTTCGCAGCTAACATCGACGCCTGATTTTTTTGCCTGTCTTATAATATCAACTGTTTCCTTGGTGGAAATATGGCAGACATGATATTTGCATCCAGTTTTGGCAGAAAGCTCGACGTCTCTTGCGACTTGCACCCATTCGCTTTCAGAGGATATGCCTCTGTGAGAATGTAGCTTTGCATATTTCCCCTTATGAATATATCCCCCTTCAAGAAGCGATTCATCTTCACAATGCGCTACAATTGGCTTGTCTAAGCTCTTCGCAACTAGCATGGCTTCCTCCATGAGTTCTCCAGCTTGTATGCCCCTACCGTCATCGCTGAAGCCTATTACATATGGCGCCGTAGATGCCATATCGGCTAATTCCGATCTACCATTTCCCGTTCTTGTAATTGTTCCATATGGGATAACATTGATGACAGCGTCACGATTTATTATTTCAAGCTGCGTTTTTAGATTTTCAAGGTTATTTGGAGGAGGATTCAGGTTTGGCATTGAGCAAACGGTAGTGTATCCACCGTGCGCACCTGCTAAAGTTCCAGTTTTTATTGATTCCTTATAAAAAAAACCCGGCTCTCTCAAATGTACATGTACATCTACGAAACCGGGAATAATATATTTATTTTTAAAATCAAAAACTCTATCGTAAAGGCAGTTATTCTGTTCCTTATCAAAGTCTGCGATTATTTTTTCAGAGTCGACAAGAAGGTCTTTTTTGACAAACTGCCCTTTGCTTTTGTTATCAAACACTTTTGCATTCCTAAGTAAGGTTTTCATACGAAACTCCTTTCACTTATTTCTTTCTAAATCTTCAATATTCTACACCCAAAGTTTATTATAGTCAATACATTTTCGAAAGAAACTGTTGGAAATTTGCGAAAGCAATTATTGGAAATTCACGAAAAAGCATTGGGAATTATTGGAAATCACTGGGATATTACTAGGGTTATTTGATCTGTCCTATCACAGAGCGATCTTTGCCTGCAAGGTCCTTGAATACAGTAATATTTTTAAATCCAGCATTTCTTAAAAGATTAGAAATATCATCTGCCTGGTCATGCCCAATTTCAAACACTATCGATCCATTTTTCCTTAGATATTCGCTAGCCGAAGCGAGTATTTTGTCGTAATAATCGAGCCCAGTTTCTCCACCGTCGAGAGCGGAAAGGGGTTCATAATCTTTAACCTCTCTATCGAGAGTTGCGATAACATCAGTCGGAATATATGGCGGATTTGAAATGATCAAATCAAACTTCTGCCTCCCAAAGAGCTTATTGAAAGGCTCAAATAAATCCCCCTTTACGACCTTGCACACTTTTGAAAGTCCTAATTTTTCAACATTTAATTTTGCAATGCGCACGGCGTCCTCAGATTCGTCGCTCATTGTAACCTTTACACCGTGGCATTCTTTGGCAATTGCAATACCTAAAGCACCGCTACCGCAGCAGAGATCTAGCACTGTTTTGTAGTGTTTATTCTTTATGAGTTCAACTGCGTTTTCGACCACAGCCTCCGAATCAAGCCTCGGTATCAAAACCCCGGGCTCAACGTGAATATCATATCCGTAAAAGTTTTGGATCCCTGTTATATATTGCAAAGGCTCATTCTCAGCCCTTCTATCAAGAAGCTCGAGATAAGACTCGCAGTCTTCAAATTCTCTAGTTTTTTGCCATTCCATCAGGAATTGTCTCTGATTGAGCCCAAATCTATAGCAGTATAAATCTCTGCTCTCCCCTTTTGCATTGGAAACCCCAGAATTAGCAAGACGTTTTTCTCCCAGCATCAAAAGCTCCTTCACAGGCATCGTCATCTCTTTATTCCCCCTTTATGTCTAATATTTCGCTTCCGTATGATGCATTGTCAAGCTTTGTAGTGTAAGAGAGAAATTTCCCCTCGTTATCAACAATACCGTTGAATAGGGGTGTATCATCCTCCTCTGGCAAAACAGCTTTCATAGCTACAATTGCAACCTCAAGCATAGATTCATCGGGCTCCTTGGTAGTTATTTTTTGTAGATAAATTCCAGGAATGCTCAATACCTTTACAATAAGTGAATTGCTTGCTCCTGCCCACTTGAGGACTTCATAAGATAGTCCTGCAATCACGGGTATCATTATAATCCTGCTCAAAATGCGTTCCCATATTGAGGGCCACCCAAGCAAAGGAAAAACCAGAAGCGTAATTATCATTACAAATATCAAAAAGCTTGTTCCACATCTAGGATGCAGTCTGTAGAAGCTCTGTGCATTTTGCGCTGTAAGCGAACATCCTTTTTCAAAGCAATGAATTGTCTTATGTTCTGCCCCGTGGTATTGGAACACTCTTTTAATCTCATCAAGTCTACTGATTGCGATTATATATAATAGGAATAATATTAATCTGAAAATACCTTCGCAGAAGCTGAGCCAAACCTCGCTTTTTATGAAGCTGGCAAAAAGCCCAATCACCCACGTTGGGAGCAGTACAAACACGCAAATACTGAAGATAATTGCAAAAAATGCCGACAAGTAAATCATAATTGTCCACGCCCTCTTATCTCCAAATTTATTCCTGAGTTTATCTTCAAATTTATCAGTAAATGAACCTTTACCCTCATCCTCTATAAGGCCAGCCTCCTCTAAGATCGTAGCTGAATCCATCAGTGTCTTAGTACCTTCAACCATTGATTGCCAGAAAGCAATAACCCCACGAACAAGCGGAAATTTAGTAAACTTACTTCGACGTGGTCCATATTTTGTTTTAAGACGTATAGTATTATCGCCTGTTCGGACTGCCAGCGCAATTTTCTTAGGACCACGCATCATTATGCCCTCCATTACAGCCTGACCACCTATAGCCGTTGGGCATGCGTCCTTCATAAATATTCTATCTAAATCCATATTATTAACGTTATATAATGCAAACTATTCAAAAATCATTTTAACGGCTTGTATAAAGGATGCATTATTCTTCGTATGTGCAAGACTATCGATAATTGATTCTGTAACATCCTTTGTCCCCGGTGCATTAAGCGCCTTTCTCATAATCCAGATTGCCTCTAGCTCTTCTGGGCTCATTAGCAGGTCTTCCCTTCGCGTACCGGACTGATTTAAGTCTATAGCAGGGAAAATTCGCTTCTCCTGAAGCTTGCGATCAAGCCTAAGCTCCATATTTCCCGTACCCTTAAACTCTTCAAAAATCATATCATCCATTCTGCTGCCAGTTTCAACGAGTGCGGTCGCCAAAATAGTCAAGCTACCGCCTTCCTCCATATTCCTTGCAGCCCCGAAAAAGCGTTTAGGAAAGTGTAAAGCAGCAGGATCTAGTCCACCTGAAAGAGTTCTTCCTGAGCTTGGAATCACAAGGTTAGTTGCCCTCGTCAGCCTCGTAATGCTATCTAGCAAAACAACTACGTCACGCCCATGCTCTACAAGTCTTTTAGCTCTTTCTAAAACCATTGTTGCAACCTTAACATGGTGGGCTGGCAATTCATCAAATGTTGAAAAAATCACTTCACCGCCCCTTAATGATCTCTTCATATCTGTTACCTCTTCAGGTCTTTCGCCGATAAGAAGGACAATAACCTCCACATCTGGATAATTTCTCTCTATCGCCTGTGCCATCTGCTTTAAAAGTGTAGTCTTTCCCGCCTTTGGAGGTGCTGCAATCATGCCTCTTTGCCCCTTGCCTATAGGTGCAATCAAATCAATTAATCTTGTCGCAAGCTCATGAGCTCCGCTTTCAAGAGTCAGTCTTTCATTTGGAAAAATCGGGGTTAAATCTTCAAACTGCGGTCGCTTTTTCGCAACTGAAGGCTCCTCTCCATTAACCTCCTGAACATATAATAACGCTCCAAATCTTTCGTTCTGTTTTGGACGCCTTGAAATACCTTTAATTAAATCACCTGTCTTCAGATTGAATCTGCGAATCTGAGTAGGTGCAACATAAACATCTTTCTCGCTAGTGAGAAAGTTGTTGAAGCGCAAAAATCCAAATCCTCCTTCAGCTAAATCCAGAATTCCTTCCACGACAGGTCTTTCATCCTCGGCGCTTTCAGCCTCAGGTCTTGTATTTTCATGTCTTTCATCATTGGAACTTGCATTCTCAGGTCTTTCGGCTTCAGCTTCTTCGGCTTCAACATGCTCTTTAATTTCCTCTATCTGTTCATCATTTTTAACTTTGTTATTTTTCTTCTCTTCTGTCATTGTTCACCTTTAATATCATTTTTTACATTTTAAATATTTTATCATAGAAATACTTATTTCACAATCTAACGTACGTATCCGCCCGTTATAATTTGAATGCCATAAAAATAGTAAGTAATAGTTTTAGTTCGCTTTTAACTTAACTGATATTTCATGTTAAAACAGCTTTGATTAATGCAACAAATTGAAATTAATTTTTTATTATCAAAATTAATATGTTTATAGTTCGTACTATAGTTTATATAATAATTCCCTTATTTTACGTGATTTTCTCTATAAAATATGTTATTTGCTTAAGCTTTAGTTTGTACTATATTCTGTGTTTCAGTCTAATATTGTTTGTGTTATACTTAAGTCACTTGGAGAAAACTATAATTATTTCCATCTAATTTAAATCAATATTTTTAATGAGAGGAAAAGAATATGGCAGACAATCGAATTTATATAATTTTGACTATTGTAGTTTATCTAATTGGGATGCTCATTATCGGAGTACACTACAGTAAAAAAACTTCTAACTCAAGTGATTTTTATTTAGGCGGACGAACCCTTGGTCCCCTAGTTACTGCAATGAGCGCCGAAGCATCTGATATGAGCAGCTGGCTTTTAATGGGTTTGCCTGGGCTTGCCTATCTTACAGGTGTTGCAAATGCTGCCTGGACAGGTATAGGCCTTGCGATTGGTACATATCTTAATTGGCTAATAGTTGCTAAAAGAATTAGAACATATTCACACCATCTCGACGCCATTACCATTCCTGATTTTTTTAGCAAAAGATATCACGATGATAGGAATATTATTAACCTTGTGTCCGCTGTAATAATAATAATTTTCTTCATACCATATACAGCTTCAGGTTTCGCGGCATGTGGTAAGCTTTTCGCATCACTTTTTGGAGTCGACTATTTTGTTGCTATGATAGTAAGTGCAGCCGTAATAGTAGGATATACCGCTCTTGGTGGATTTCTTGCCGCCTCAACCACAGATCTTGTACAGAGCATTATAATGACTATGGCTCTTGTGGTTATTATGACATTTGGCATATCCAAAGCTGGTGGTCTAGATGCTGTGATTGAAAACGCAAACAGCTTAGCTGGATATTTCAGCCTTGTTAAAACTCACGTTCCTGAAACAGGGGATATGGGAAATTACAATCTTTTTTCTACGGTTTCCACGCTAGCTTGGGGACTTGGTTACTTTGGTATGCCACACATTTTGCTGCGATTTATGGCTATCCAAGACAAACAAAAGCTTTCTCTTTCAAGGCGTATAGCAACTATTTGGGTATTAATTTCTCTCACGGTTGCAATATTCATAGGAATCATAGGGAATGCGATGACATCAAACGGTGCAATAGATATTTTGGAGGGAAGCAAATCAGAAACCGTCATAATTGCTATCGCGAACTTGCTGAGCAGTCACGGAATCCTGCCTGCGCTTATAGCAGGCCTTATCCTTGCCGGAATTTTGGCAGCTACAATGTCAACCGCCGATTCACAGCTACTTGCAGCCTCCTCCAGCGTCAGCCAGAACATATTTCAGGACTTTTTTAAAATCAAAATGGACGAAAGAAAATCTATGCTAGTCAGCCGTCTGACTGTCGTTTTCATTTCCATTATAGGCGTTATAATTGCATATAATCCTAACAGCTCGGTTTTTGAGATAGTTTCTTTTGCATGGGCTGGCTTTGGCGCCACATTTGCTCCAGTTGTTCTGTGTGCACTATTTTGGCGACGCTCCAACAAAATAGGGGTGCTTGCTGGCATGTTCGTCGGTGCTGTAACTATATTTGTATGGAAATATGCTATAAGGCCTATGGGAGGTCTATGGGATGTTTATGAGCTTCTCCCAGCGTTTGTATTAGCACTTTTGACCATTATATGTGTATCTCTCATGACATCGAACCCTTCAAAAGAAATCCAAGATGAATTTGATGATTATGTCATAAACATACACGGGTAGTGACACTCCCCATAGCTAAAGCAAGGGGACTCTCGCTTCCCCCACTACTGCAATACGACATAAGATTTAGACATAAGATTTATTTGTCCAGATTCTCAAAAGCCTTGTATAGATGATCTCCAGCAGGTGGCTCTATAATTTGCCACCTGTCATCATCTGGTTGGCTGTCATAGTTCTTGTAGTTTTCCTTATAGTTCTTGCCCCATCTCTTAGGGTCTACTAGTATCTTGCATCCGTCTGGCGCAGGTTTCATCTCGCCTATTTCAGTTACGGTTATGCCAACGTCTTTACACTGCTTAATGATTTCCTCTGCCTTATCGTTTTCTGCCACAATAATCATTGATCCGCTAGAAATAAGACGCAAATAGTTAAAATCAAGGTTTTGTGAAAGTTTGAGAGTAACTGGGTCTACAGGAATTTTATCCTCATACAAATCAACGCCTAGATTAGCAGCCTGACAAATCTCCCATACAGCGCCAAGTATTCCCCCCTCCGTCACATCGTGCATACCACAAGCACCTATTTCACCTGATATAACGCCCTCTTTGACAACACTTAGCTGATCCATAAGGGATTTTCCGCGATTAATCTCCTCATCGCTAAGGAAGGTTAGTTTATCTTCAGCATCAGAACAAACAATAGCTGTACCCTCAAGTCCTGCTAACTTCGACATTAGAACCTTGTCGCCAGGTTTCATTTCAAACTTGTCTTTTACGCTTAACGACTTTCCAAAGCAGGTTGCTACTGCGACAGGCTTATTCACAGCATCTGTAATCTCAGTATGACCTCCAACAATTTCAACACCGAGAGCCTTAGACTCAGAACCAGCCTGAATCATAATATCTTCAAGTTGTTTGCCCGTAGTTCCTTTAGGAAGCAACAAAACAAGAGTCATAGCCATGGGTGCAACTCCTTGGGTTGCAATATCATTGCAATTTATATGAATCGCCAGTCTTCCAATATCATTTGTTGCCGCCGAAATCGGATCGCTTGAAACAACGCAATCAAAATCTCCAAATTCCAAGGTGGCACAATCAAGTCCTATAGCAGAGCGGTCTTTGACGTCATCTCGTCTGTATGTTAGGTGTCGAAACACAAGAGCTTGCAATAATTCGCTGTCCAGCTTCCCAATTGGAAGTTCTTGATTTTCATTCGATTTTTCATTCACCTTTTCTGTGTCACATATATTCTCATTTACAACATGTTTATTCGTCACCTATAACCCTCCTGATAATACTCCCCTATTTTCTATCCAGCTAGCAACAGTAGCCTCGTCCACAATGCTGATTCCAAGTTCTTTTGCCTTTTTGTTCTTACCAGACGTAGATGTCAAATCATTGTTAATAAGATATGATGTCCTCTTGCTAACAGAACCTGAAACCTTTCCCCCAGCTCCCTCGATAATTTCCTTAAGCTTCTCACGGTTTTGATATATCTCCAGTTTGCCTGTTATCACGAATGTTAAGCCAGCAAAATATTTCTCTTCGCTTCGATCTTGTTTCTCTATTATTAGTTCATCGCGGAGTTGTTTCACTTCCGCTATTTTAGATTGGTTTTGAAAGTATCCAACAAAATCTTTTGCTATAACTGGTCCAATTCCTTCTATATTTTGGATTTCATGTTCTGAAAGTGAAATTATTTTGTCCCAGTCATCAGAACAAGCAGCTGCAATCAATTTTGCGGTCGCAACACCTACGCCAGGAATACCAAGCCCGTATAACAGCTTTGCCGCAGTAGTTTTTCGTGATTTTTCAATGGAATTCACAAGATTGTCAAATGATTTTTCACCAAACCCCTCCATAGATATAATTCGATTTCTATGAGTATTTAGATGAAAAATATCGGAAGGTACTCTCACCAATCCCTCATCTATAAATCTTTCTAGCGTAGCTTCAGAAACACCATCAATATCAAGTGCATTCCTGCCAGTTAAAAGTGTGAATCTTTTGATGCTTTTTGCGGGACATTCATCATTTACACAATGTAAGGTCATTACACCATTATCATTCCTCAATAAGGTTTTTGATTGGCAAACGGGGCAGAGTTCTGGTATTGCTGATGTATCACTTTCACTCAAGTTTTCACTAACCTGCGGAATAATCATGTTAGCTTTGTAGACTTTTATTTTATCACCCACACCTAGCTTAAGAGATTTCATAATGCTTACATTGTGAAGAGATGCCCGAGATACTTCTGTCCCCTCAAGTGAAACTGGCTCAAATATAGCAATAGGATTGATCAGGCCCGTTCTTGATGCACTCCACAAAATTTCCTTGAGAGTTGTTTCAGCTATCTGGTCGCGCCATTTAAAAGCCATGGCATCTCTGGGGAATTTAGCTGTTGCACCGAGACTTCTTCCATATTCCTTATCGTCAAGAAGAAGCACAAGTCCGTCAGACGGATAAGGATTCTCTTCTACCTTTTCCTCATAGGTTTCTATTGCTTTCACAACCTCATCGCCTATAAGCAATTCACGTTCAACGGTTTCAAAGCCTTGACTGTCAAGCCAATCCATCTCTTCAGACCTTAATTCAAGCTCTGGACCCGACACCATTCCAAAAGCGATGAATCTAACCATCCTTTTGGCAGTAATCCCGCTGTTTAACTGGCGGACTGAGCCGCTACAAAGATTTCTCGGATTTTTATAATGCTCTTCATTTTCAGGTATCGACTCATTAATTTTTCTAAAATCTTCATAAGTAATAATCGCTTCCCCTCTGAGCACAAGACTACCTTTATAGGGTATTGAAAGAGGGAGATTAATAAATGTCTTTGCATTGCTGGTAATGACTTCTCCTATTATTCCATTGCCCCTCGTCAAGGCCTTGACCAGGCTTCCATTTTCATATTTCAGAACCACCGTTAGCCCATCCAGCTTCCAAGAAAGAAGACCTTTGTGATTCCCAAGCCACGAAGCGAGCTCACCCCTATCCTTTGTCTTATCAAGTGATAGCATAGGATATTCGTGTTCTTCCTTAGGTAGAGCAGATATAACCTCATAACCCACATTCTGTGTTGGGCTACTAGCCATTATTATTCCCGTTTTCTTTTCAAGCTCTTCAAGTCTATCATAAAGATTGTCGTATTCCAGATTCGAAATAATCTCTTTTGTTCCTTGATAGTATGCCTTGCTTGCGTCATTCAGCTGATTAATCAAATCGAGCATTTCGCTCCTGACTGATAAATTACTCATATATATTATTCTTTCTAAAAACCAAACTAATTATTCTAAACCGTCCTGCTCTTATGTGAGCTACGCCTGCTTTCTCAGGTGAGCTATACCCTTGGCAAGCTTCTTCTTGCCGACAGAGTCAAACATTACCGTCAATGTTTTTTCATCCTCATCAATAACTAGGCCATCTCCAAATTTCGTGTGATTCACCATATCTCCCTTGTGAAAAGCATTCCCTCCCCTTTGCGCCTTAGCGTTTGACTTAGTCGCTTCCTTTGCATACTTTAACATATCAAAAGGTTTATATGGTCTATCAGTAGAAAATCCATCTCTTGAGCCTGTTGATACATCTATGCTATTTTGCGTTCTAACTTGTCTATAAATAGCATCCCCCTCAACAAGTCTTGGGTCAAGCTCCCTTAAAAATTGTGATTCCCTAGTGTAATCAGTTCTACCATATTGAGTTCTGACAGCTGCACTTAATAGAAACAATCTTTGCTTTGCTCTTGTCATAGCAACATAGCAAAGTCGCCTCTCCTCTTCCATTTTAGCTGTATCCTCCATCGCACGGCTCCCTGGAAAGATTCCGTCCTCAAGGCCTGGAAGAAATACAACAGGAAACTCAAGTCCCTTTGAACTGTGCATTGTCATAAGAACTATAGCATCCTGCGATTCGTCGTGGTTATCAACTTCGGCCATCAAAGCGAGTTTTTCCATGAAATCGCCTAATTCCGATGCCTCTCCGCTCTCACTTGTTTCTTTTTCGTAATCAGCAATCTCAGTTTTAAATTCCATGAGATTTTCAAGCCTGCCCTCAGCTTCAACCGTCCCCTCAGACTCGAGCATATTAACATAACCCGTTCTAACAAGAAGTTCATCGTATATTTGCGATACCGTTAAGTTCTCTTGCTCACCCGATAACAGCCGAATAAATTCAGTGAATTTTTGAACAGCGACCAATGTTTTTCCCTTGAACGCACTCATACCAACGCCGTTCAAAAGAGCTTCCATCATTGACATCCCCATACTAGATGCTATATGTTCAAGGTTAGCTAAACTCTTCGGACCTATCCCTCTCTTCGGTTCGTTTATTACTCTTTTCAAGGAAATATCATCCTTATGATTAATTATCAATCTCATATAAGCAATCAAGTCCTTGAGTTCTTTTCGATCGTAATATCTCATTCCTGATAAAATTCTGTATGGGATGCCTCTGTCCATCAAATATCGCTCAAACACCCTTGACTGCGCATTTGTTCTGTACAAAACAGCAAAGTTACTCCACGGAATGCCTCTGCCAACATGCAGATTCTCAATCTCCTGTGCCACATATCTCGCTTCATCTCGCTCGCTCTCGGCCCTGTAATACCTAATTTTATCGCCATCCTCTTTATCTGTCCAAAGCTTTTTTCTCTTGCGCTGCCTGTTGTTTTCAATAACAGAATGCGCCCCAGCCAATATATTCCCTACGGAACGATAGTTTTGCTGAAGCTTAATAACCTTAGCACTTGGAAAATCCTTTTCAAAGTCCAAAATATTCGTTATATCAGCACCTCTCCATTGATAAATACACTGGTCGTCATCTCCAACAACACAAATATTTTGGTGTTCCTCCGCTAACAGCTTCACAATCAAATATTGCAAATAGTTGGTATCTTGGTATTCGTCTACCATAACATACCTGAATCGCCTTCTGTACTCCTCAAGCACATCCGAGTTCTGATCAAGCAGCCTCCATCCATTTAGCAACAAATCGTCGAAATCCATCGCATTGTTTGATTTAAGACGCTTTTCATATTCCGCATACACCTCAGCAATCAGCCTATTCCTATAATTATCTTCGTTCTCTGCAAGATACCTTTGAGGCGACAAAATATTTTCCTTGCAATGGCTAATGGTACTCAAAATTCCACGCACAGGAAAATCTTTCTCGCTCATCTGCTTGTCCTTAAGAATCCCTTTAACCAAGGTTTTTTGATCGGTCGTATCGTAAATGAGAAAGTTTTTATCAAATCCAACCTTTGTTGGATCTTTTTTCAACATGCGCAGGCACATAGAATGGAAGGTTGTAATCCACATCCCTTCGATGTCCCCTACGAGACCCTCAACGCGTTCTCGCATCTCTTTTGCGGCTTTATTAGTAAAGGTAACAGCTAGAATATTGTACTTGGACACGCCATTTTCTATCATGTAAGCGATTCTCTCCGTCATAGTGCTAGTCTTACCACTACCTGCACCTGCCAAAATTAGTATTGGGCCTTCAATCTGTGTTGCGGCCGCTCTTTGTTCTTTATTTAATCTACCTAAGCTCATTCTATAATCCTCATGAATATTTACTATATTTATATAAGTTTATCATATTCCCCATACTTTGAATAGTAAAAAGAAAAGAGACAGGTTGACGAGGCCTGTCTCAGCAAAAAGAATGAAAAGCATCCGGCTTTCCCTTGTCTTAATAAAAAAGACTGTGGTAAAAGCCCACAGCCCGTTTTTGCTGTTATTTAATATCGCTTCAAATTCGGGTTCACCGCCCTAATGAAGCATTCCGTGCAGGTCTCCTGGCTCGACGTATCAACACCTCTCTCAGCCTTCCCGAAAATTCAGTGGCACATAATTGAGATTGGCTACTCGCTTACAGTGGCGGGACCGCGTAGGATTCAAACCTACTTCCCTCTTAGCTTGCATAGCAAGAACACGGAACTTTATTTAGCTACACTAATAGAATACAACTAAAATCATATTTTGTCAATTGCTTTATCGCTATAAATTAGTCGTCTTTAATATTATCTTTAATATCGTATTTAATGTCAGTAGTAAATTGAAAAATATTTCAATTAATCGTCTTTAGTTAATATATAAGCTGCAACCAAAGCTCCTACTGTTATAAGAGCAAGTGAAACCCCTATAGCAATCTCAGGAGTATAATCATCCGCTGGATAATACTTTCTCTTAGCACGCTTATAGTCTTTTTTTAAGCGTTTTGCCTTTCTCTTCATGCTCTTTTGTACATCCCCTGCATAATCAATTGCATCTTCCTTGAAATCTCCAGCAAAATCCATCACATCTTCAATCCCGTCTGATGCATATTCTTTCGCATCATCGACGTACTGCCTAATATCTTTTCTATCCATATCTAAATTCATTCTCCTATTTTTCTTTCTGTTTATCTTCATCTTTTTCAACAGCCTTTTTCAAAGTTTTCTTGCCCATAGAAAAGCCAGTTATATCTTCTTGAATATCTTTTCCACCTTTTTTATATTCTTCCTCTAGCAATTTCCCCATTTCTTCTTTTCTATCAACATATTTATCTTTCATGGCTCTCCCCCTATTTTAGACAAAAACTTAAAGATTCATATTAAACTATTTTTTTGTTGCTTTTGTAACTTGTTTCTTTACGTTTTTACCCTTCTTGTCAACATCCTTAAACTGTTCATCGAGTTTTTTGTCGAGCTTCTCCTTTGTGTCGTCAAATTTATCTTTTGCAGTTTCATAACTTTCAGCCGCCTTGTCCTTCACATCGTCAAAGGTCTCACCAGCTTTCTCCTTAGCATTATCGTAGACATCTCCAGCCTTGTCTATGAGTTTTTCGCCGCCTTCTTTAACATCATCCATCAAATTCTTAGCCTCTTTAGATGCCTTATTAGCTACCTTCTTAATATCATCTGTAAAAGCCATATCAAACCTCCCGCTCATATATTCTAATAATTTTGTTCAATAAAAAACAACTTACTGTTAAGTATCTTTTTACACATATGAAAAATTATTAAACATCTTTTCTAAAAATAATGAACATTAAACATGCTCTTAATTGCCCATGTAATTATAACAAAATGTCTAATTGCTGAGTAGTAACGCAAAAAGTCCCCCAACTTTTCAGTTGAAGGACCTTTTATTTATTCTACTTTATGTTTTTAGAATACTACTTGACTACACAAGCTCTAGGAATACAACTTCTGCATTATCTCCTGGACGAGGTCCAAGTTTAAGAATTCTTGTATACCCGCCTTGACGCTCCTGATATTTAGGAGCAATTTCCTCAAAAAGTTTAGTAACAACATCTTCATCATAGATGTAGGCAAGTGCCTGACGTCTTGCGTGAAGATCGTTCCTTTTCGCTAATGTAATAAGTTTTTCAGCTTCTCTTCTGGCTTCCTTTGCTCGACAATCTGTGGTTGTGATTCTACCTTCTCTGAAAAGATCGGTAACGATATTTCTAAGCATAGATTTTCTGTGAGCAGTTGGTCTGCCAAGTTTTCTGTATCCAGGCATTTTTATCTCCTTTCTCTGTGCTATTCGTCAGTCTCTTTCAGAGATAAACCAAGTTCTTCCAACTTGTTCTTAACTTCATCAAGCGACTTCTTCCCGAGGTTCCTTACCTTAAGCATATCATCTTCCGACTTTTCGGTAAGCTCCTCAACGGTATTGATATTTGCTCTCTTTAGGCAATTTGAAGATCTTACAGAAAGTTCAAGTTCTTCAATTGTCATCTCTAGAGATTTAGCCTTCTGATCCTCTTCTTTCTCTATCATGATTTCAAAATTATCCGCAGAGTCATCAAGTGACATCAGAAGATTGAGATGTTCATCCATTATTTTGGCGCCAATAGAAACTCCCTCTTCAGGAGTTACAGATCCATCAGTCCAAATTTCTAAGGTCAATTTATCATAGTCGGTAACCTGACCAACACGTGTATCTTCTACCATGTAGTTCACTTTTTTTACTGGTGTAAAAATCGAGTCAACAGGAATTACTGCAATAGGAGTCGTTTCATCTTTGTTCTGATCAGCAGTTCGATAACCACGGCCTCTTGCAATGGTAATCTCCATTATGAGATTTGCTCCCTCTTCCAGCTGTGCTATGTGGAGATTCTTATTAAAGATTTCAAGCTCAGCATCACCAATAATATCAGCAGCAGTAACTTCTTTAGGACCTACAGCATTAATGATGACACGTTTAGGTTCCTCGCTATTTAGTCTAACAGCTAGTTGCTTGAGATTAAGTATGATCTCAGTAACATCTTCTCTAACATTTGGAATTGTAGAGAATTCATGAAGCACACCATCAATTTTAACAGAGGTGACTGCTGCACCTGGGAGTGAACTCAGTAGAATCCTTCTCATAGCATTTCCAAGCGTAGTGCCGTAACCTCTTTCAAGCGGTTCTATGACAAATTTCCCATATTTTCTATCTTCGTCTACAAATTTTTCAATTGTAGGTTTTTCGATTTCTATCACTAAAAACCCTCCTTATCTTCCAAAGTAAATTGGCTCCAAAAGTTATAACTACCCTATTACTTGGAATACAATTCGACGATAAGATGCTCAGCTACCGGAGTATCAATCTGTTCTCTGGTAGGATCCGCTAAAACTTTTCCCTCAAGTTTTTCTCTATCAACAGATAGCCATCCAGGAATTCCAACTTGCATTTCCTTGATTTCCTTAAACTTAGGAGAGCTTACGCTTTTTTCTTTAACTTTAATAATATCTCCAGGGCTTACCTGATAGGAAGGAATATTAACTTTCTTTCCGTTAACAGTGTAATGTCCATGCACTACTGCCTGTCTTGCATCTCTTCTAGTAGTTGCAAGACCCATTCTGTAAACGACATTATCTAGTCTTTTTTCAAGCATTATAAGCAAGTTTTCACCTGTGATACCAGGTTTTTTAGCTGCTTTATCAAAAGTGTTTCTGAATTGCTTTTCTAAAACACCGTAAATAAACTTCGCTCTTTGCTTCTCTCTAAGCTGCAATCCATATTCACTCATCTTTTTATATCTCTTCTTAGGAGCTTTTTTAGATGTTTTATAAATTCCCAAGTGACTTGGATCTATATCTAAAGATCTGCATCTTTTTAAAATTGGTTGTTTGTTTACTGCCATAATTATTCCTCCCTTCTATTAGACTCTTCTTCTCTTTGGTGGTCTGCAACCATTATGCGGAATTGGAGTTACGTCCTTAATCATTGTGATTTCAAGACCTGCCTGAGCCAATGCTCTAATTGCAGCCTCTCTTCCAGAACCAGGTCCCTTTACATAGACTTCAACAGTCTTAAGACCATGCTCCATTGCAGCCTTCGTTGCTTCTTCTGCAGCCATTTGGGCGGCAAAAGGAGTGGATTTCTTTGAGCCCTTGAAGCCAAGAGATCCCGCACTTGACCAAGACAGGGCATTTCCATCCATATCCGTCAGTGTTACCAAAGTATTGTTAAAGGAGGATTGAATATAAGCCTGGCCTTTAACGACATTTTTACGTTCTCTTTTTTTTCTGCGAACTGTTTTCTTTACAGCTTTAGCCATTATTATTTACCTCCTTCTTATTTTTTCTTTCTTCCTACAGTCTTCTTAGGTCCCTTCCTAGTTCTTGCATTGGTCTTTGTCTTCTGACCACGAACAGGAAGCCCTCTTCTATGTCTGATTCCTCTGTAGCTACCAATCTCCATCAGTCTTTTAATGTTAAGACTAACTTCTCTTTTTAGATCTCCTTCTACAGCGTAATCACTATCTATGATTTTTCTAATTCTACCAGCTTCCTCTTCAGAAAGATCCTTGATTCTGGTATCCGGATTTACTCCGGCTTTTTCAAGAATTGCCTGAGAAGTTGATTTGCCTATACCATAAATATATGTAAGGCCAATCTCAACTCTCTTTTCTCTTGGTAAGTCAACTCCGGCTATACGAGCCATTATTATCCTCCTTCTCCTATCTTCCGTCACTTACTCCGGGAGTGATATAGACAGGTTCACATCAAAATTTATTTGGTATCCTAAACCCGGTTTTAGGTCCATATCATATTAAGTTTCTAACCTTGTTTTTGCTTATGCTTTGGATTCTCACAGATAACCATCACTTTTCCATGTCTTTTGATTATCTTGCATTTTTCGCAAATTGGTTTTACGGAAGCTCTAACTTTCATCTTCATCCCTCCTGTAAGCTTACTTATCTCGCCATGTAATTCTACCTCTGGTCAAGTCGTAAGGTGAAAGCTCAACCTTAACCTTATCTCCAGGAAGTATCCTTATATAGTTCATCCTTATTTTGCCCGATATATGAGCTAATATCTCGAAACCATTTTCAAGTCTAACCTTAAACATTGCATTGGGCTGTGCATCAACAACAGTTCCTACTGCCTCAATGACGTCTTTTTTAGCCATTAATATCTCTCCTTATAATGTGAGCAATTCGGGCTCACCATCATTAATTACTATCGTATTTTCATAATGGGCTGAAAGTCCACCATCAACTGTAACAACCGTCCAATCATTCAACAGGGTTTCAGTTTTATAACTTCCCTGTACTATCATAGGTTCAATAGCTAATACCATGCCTTCTTGAAGTCTTGGACCTTTACCTGGATCACCATAATTTGGAATCGGTGGATCCTCATGTAGATTTCTTCCAACACCATGTCCAACATAATCCCTTATTACCCCGAAGCCAGCTCTTTCCGCATGTTCTTGAATTGCATGTGAAACATCTGATAATCTATGTCCAACTTTTGCAAATTCTATGCCCTTAAAGAAGCTTTCTTCCGTGGTCCTAATAAGATTCAAAGCATCCTCGCTAATTTCACCGACAGGATAGGTACGAGCAGCATCGCTCACATAATGTTTCCAGGTGGAACCTACGTCCACGCTGACAACGTCACCTTCCTTTAGGATTCTCTCTTTACTTGGAATGCCATGAACAATTTCTTCATTTATGGAAACACAAGCTGCTCCCGGAAATCCTCCATATCCTTTAAAAGTGGGATACATATTATATCCGGTAATTGTTTTTTCAACGTAATTATTGATGTCCATAGTAGAGATGCCCGGCTTTATAATATCCGCAAGGGTTCTCAAAACATATCCAGTAACCTTTCCGGACTCACGCATCAAATCAATTTCGTCTTTTGATTTAATGATTATCATATTATTGCTCCAAGCCCTTAATTATGTCTGCAAGAACATCGTCTAGGTCTTTATTTCCATCAATATTGATAATAACGCCGGCCTTATCGTAATAGTCAACCAATGGTTTTGTTTGCTTATTATAAACGTCAATTCTATTCAAAACAGTTTCTTCAGTATCGTCTGCTCTTTGGATCAGTTCTCCGCTACACAAATCACAAATACCATCTTTTTTAGGTGGGATATTTACTACATGATAGCTAGCACCACATGATTTGCAAACTCTTCTTCCAGTTATTCTTTTTACTAGAGCATCTTTTTCAACATCTATGTTGATAACCTTATCTATTTTCTCACCCCTTTGGGTAAGAAATTCATCTAGTTTTTCAGCTTGAAAGATCGTCCTTGGAAATCCGTCGAGCAAGAATCCATTTTTGCAGTCATCCTTTGTAAGTCTATCTGTTGCTATTTCAACAACAAGTTCATCTGGAACGAGTTCTCCTCTATCCATATAGGCTTTTGCTCTCTTCCCTAGTTCTGTTTGATTTTTTATGTTCTCGCGAAATATATCTCCCGTTGAAATATGAGGTATATTGTATTTTTCAACAATCTTCACTGCCTGGGTACCCTTACCTGCTCCAGGAGGTCCCAACAAAATTGTTCTTAACATGTCCTTCTCCTCTTATTTAAGAAATCCTCTATAGTTTCTCATAACCATTTGATCCTCTAACTGTCTCATAGTATCAAGGGCAACACCTATTGCGATAAGAAGTGATGTTCCTCCAAATCGTACATCTATTCCCGAAACCTGACTAAGAAGCAAAGGTAATGTAGCTACAATCGCAAGGAATATAGCTCCTACTAGCGAAAGCCTGGTCATCACTCTATGCAGATAATCGACCGTCGCTCTGCCTGGTCTAATTCCAGGGATAAATCCGCCGTTTGCTCTCATATTACTTGCAATTTCAATTGGATTGAATGTAATTGCAGTATAAAAATATGTGAATGCTATTATAAGCACAACATTAAGCGCGCCGTAAATCCATGCTCCTGGCATTCCTCCTGGCGACAGATATTTTGTTACAAAAGCTGTAAAATCTGTGTTCGGGAAGAAGTATGTAATTGTTAACGGAAATGTTAAAAGTGCCATTGCAAATATTACTGGAATTACTCCCGCTTGATTAACCTTTAGCGGGATGTGCGTTGCTTGACCACCATACATCTTTCTTCCGACAACTCTCTTTGCATACTGTACTGGAATTTTCCTAGTTCCTTGCTGAACCATGATAATTCCTGCAATTACAACGAGTGCAAATAGTGCAAACAGTACTAGGGTTACAACATTTACGCTGCCCTCCTGATACTTAACAACCATGGTTCTTATTCCAGTCGGTATTCTTGCAACTATTCCTGCGAAAATCAAAAGTGAAATTCCATTTCCGACACCCTTATCGTTGATTTCTTCACCAAGCCACATTAGAAATGCTGTACCTGCTGTCAAAACTAAGATTATAACTGCAAAAGAAAATACAGTTTGATTTATAACAGCGCCTCTAAAAAGACCAACTGTCAAACCAACACTCTGAATCAGACCAAGACCAATCGTCATATATCTTGTAATCTGCGCCATTTTCTTTCTGCCTGCGGTTCCCTCTTTAGCTAAATTTTCAAAATACGGGAAAGCTACCGTCAATAGCTGTACTATAATGGATGCTGTAATATATGGTGTGATACTCAAGGCAAATATAGTGAATTTTTGAAAAGCTCCACCAGAAAACAGATCAAACAGGTCAAACAATCCTGTTTCACCGCTGAATATTCTAGCTAAGTAGTCCCTATTGATTCCAGGAACAGGAATGTTAGAGCCTATTCTAAAAACTACGAGCATAGCGAGTGTAAATAAGATTTTTCTTCTCATTTCTGGCACTTTCCAAGCCTGAGTAACAGTATTAAGCAGTCCCATTTTACAATACCTCCGCCTTTCCTCCTGCGGACTCAATCTTTTCAATAGCAGTCTTGCTGAATTTATTTGCCTTAACGGTCAATTTTTTATCGAGTTTACCGTTGCCAAGGATTTTCACTCCGTCTTTAACTTGCTTAACAATTCCTTTTTCTTTAAGCAACTCTACAGTAACCTCTTGACCATCTTCAAAGCGATTGAGTTCACTTACATTAATGGTTGTATATTTTGTTCCCCAAATGTTTGTAAATCCACGCTTTGGTAGTCTTCTATATAGTGGCATCTGACCACCTTCAAAGCCTAGTCTAACTCCACCGCCGCTTCTAGCGTTCTGGCCCTTGTGACCTCTTCCAGAAGTTTTACCAAGGCCAGAACCCTGGCCTCTGCCTTTACGCTTAGGCATCTTTGTGGAGCCTTCTGCTTTTTTTAACTCATGCAGTCGCATGCTTGCACCTCCAATCCTATTGCTCTTCTACGGTAACAAGATGTATAACCTTGTCTATTGCACCTCTAGTCTGAGGAGTGTCTGCCAATTCAACTGAATGATTTAATTTCTTCAGTCCAAGTGCTTCCACAACTTTTCTCTGCTTAGGGGTAGCGCCGATTGTACTCTTAGTTAAAGTAATTTTTAACATTGACATTGGTCATTCCTCCTATCTAGCAATTTCATCTACCGACTTGCCTCTAAGTGCTGCTACTTTTTCAATTGTCATTAGGTTCTTAAGTCCCTCAATTGTTGCAAGTGCCATGTTTACAGTGTTATTAGAACCTATAGACTTTGCTCTCACATCTTTAAGGCCTGCAGACTCTAACACAACACGTACAGATGAACCTGCGATTACTCCTGTACCTTCTGCAGCAGGCATTATCAATACTCTACCAGCTCCATATATTCCTACATTTCTGTGTGGCACTGTTGTTCCTACCATCGGAACAGTAATCATATTCTTTTTAGCATCTTCAGTAGCTTTTCTAACTGCTTCAGGAATCTCCTGTGCCTTACCAAGTCCTACTCCTACATGGCCTTTGCCATCTCCTACAACCATAGTAACGGAAAATCTCATATTTCTTCCGCCCTTAACAGTCTTGGCAACACGTCTTATATTTACAATTGTTTCTTTAAATTCACTCTTGGGTGCATCTTGTTGTCTAGCCATTTCTCATTCCTCCTTATTTAGAATTTCAATCCTGCTTCTCGAGCACCCTCTGCCAGTTCTTTAACTCTTCCGTGATAAAGAAATCCACCTCTGTCAAAAGCAACATTCTCGATGCCCTTATCCAATGCTCTCTTCGCAATGAGTTCTCCAACCTTCTTTGCAGCCTCTTTGTTACCACCATTTTCGCTCTTCATTTCCTTCTCAAGAGTAGAAGCGGAAACAAGTGTATTGCCATTCTCATCATCGATAATTTGAGCTGAGATGTTCTTGTTGGATCTGAAAACGCAAAGCCTTGGTTTTTCAGGAGTTCCGATTAAGTTTTTTCTGACTCTTAGGTGTCTCTTAACACGTTTGTCATTTCTGCTTTTTTTAGACATTTAATTCACTCCTTTCTTACGCCTTAGCTCCAGTTTTTCCTTCTTTTCTGCGAATATATTCATCTTCATATCTAATTCCCTTGCCCTTATATGGCTCAGGTTTTCTCCAGTCTCTAATGACTGCAGCATAGTTTCCAACTAACGCTTTATCTATGCCCTTAACTACAACTGTTGTTGCATCTGCAACTTCAGTTTCAATTCCTTCAGGATCTTCCATTTCAACAGGGTGCGAAAAACCGAGATTCATTACAAGTTTCTTGCCTTTTTTCTCCGCTCTGAAACCAACACCGTTCAATACAAGTTTCTTCTGGAAGCCATCTGTTACTCCGATAACCATATTGTTAACTAGAGCTCTAGCCAGTCCGTGCTGTGCTCTCATTGTACGGGCATCTGATTCTCTTGAGAAAACAACGCTTCCGTCTTCTACAGCAACCTTGATTTCAGGGCTTACTTTTTGTGAAAGTGATCCTTTTGGACCTTTTACAGTAATCATGTTGTTTTCTTTTACATCTACCTCTACTCCAGAAGGTAGCTGTACAGGTTTTAATCCTATTCTTGACATATTCTACCTCCTACCAAATATAGCAGATTACTTCTCCACCTACGCCTAATTCTCTTGCCTTCTTATCGCTTACAACGCCTTTTGAAGAAGATATAATAGCCACACCAAGACCCCCAAGCACTCTAGGAACTTGGTCAGCCTTAGCATATACCTTTAGACCTGGTTTAGAAATTTTCTTAATTCCACTAATTACTCGTTCTTTGTTAGCACCATACTTCATGTCAATCTTTATGATGCCCTGTTTATTATCATCGATTTCTTCAAATCCCTTAATGTAGCCTTCTTCAAGCAATATCTCTGCAATGGATTTTTTAATCTTAGATGCAGGAATATCAACTGTTTCATGACCTACAGTATTGGCATTTCTGATTCTAGTCAGCATATCTGCTATAGGATCTGTCATTGTCATTACAGTAATTCTCCTTTCTGTGATTTACCAGCTAGCCTTCTTCACGCCGGGAATTTCACCCTTGTAGGCAAGCTCTCTGAAGCATATACGGCAGATACCGTATTTCTTCAATACGGAGTGCGGCCTTCCACAGATTTTGCATCTGGTATATGCACGTGTTGAAAATTTAGGTTTTCTCTGCTGTTTAACCTTGAGAGATTTTTTAGCCATCTTCTCCTCCTATTTCTCAAACGGCATTCCAAGAAGTGATAGCAATGCTGCTGCTTCTTCATCTGTTTTAGCCGTCGTTGTGAATACAATGTTCATGCCTTTAATGGATTCAACCTCATCATATTTGATTTCAGGGAAAATAAGTTGCTCCTTAATTCCCATTGAATAATTTCCTCTACCATCAAATGAATTCTTGCTGACTCCTTTAAAGTCTCTTACTCTTGGAAGAGAGATGTTGAAAAACTTGTCTACAAACTCATACATATTATCTCCTCTAAGAGTAACCTTGCAACCTACAGGCATGCCTTCTCTAACTTTAAAGTTAGCTATTGACTTTCTTGCTTTGGTCTTAACAGGTCTCTGACCAGAAATAACAGCTAGTTCTTTAACTGCAGAGTCCAAAATCTTTGCATTTTCTTTTGCTTCCCCAAGTCCCATGTTGATTGTAACCTTAACAAGTTTAGGGACTTCCATAGGATTTTTATAATCGAATTTTTCCTTAAGTGCTTTAAAAACATCATTTTTATATGTTTCTCTTAATCTTGCTGTCAAAATACTCTCCTCCTTTCCTAGTCTATTACGCTGCCACTCTTCTTAGCTACTCTAACCTTGTTTCCATCGTTAAAAGTATATCCGAGCTTTGATGCTTGTTTTGATTTTGAATCGTAGTACATAACATTAGAAACGTCGATAGGGCCCTCAACGTGTTTAATTTCAGCTTTTGCTTTCTGTGTCTGCTTTTGGTGTTTTGTTTGAACATTCACACCTTCTACGATTACCTTATTCTCTTTAGGAAAAGCCTTAACAACCTTTCCTACTTTACCCTTATCTTTTCCGGCGATTACTACCACCGTATCGTCTTTTTTAATTCGCATATTAGAACCCCCTATAGAACTTCCGGTGCCAGTGACACAATCTTCATGAATCCTCTGTCACGAAGTTCTCTTGCAACAGGTCCGAAGATACGTGTACCAACCGGGGTTTTGTCTTCTTTATCCTTGATGATTACTGCGGCATTCTGGTCAAACTTTACATAGCTTCCATCAGCTCGTCTTGCACCTGTTTTAGATCTTACAACAACTGCCTTAACAACATCACCCTTCTTTACCAGTCCACCTGGAGAAGCGTCCTTAACGGCACAAACTACAATGTCTCCAATGTTAGCATATTTACGACTAGTACCCCCAAGAACTTTGATGCAAAGAAGTTCCTTCGCACCCGAATTATCTGCAACTCTGAGTCTTGATTCTGTCTGTATCATATTCTGGTGCCTCCTTACTTAACTTTCTCTACTATCTTAACAAGTCTCCATCTTTTGTCTTTTGATAGAGGTCTTGTTTCCATAATTTTAACTCTATCACCAATTAAACATTCATTATTTTCATCATGTGCTTTAAATTTTGTAGTTTTTTTCATTTGTTTTTTATAAAGTGGGTGAGAAACGAAAGTTGCAACTTCTACAACTATTGTCTTATCCATCTTATTAGAAACTACATTTCCTATTATGACTTTTCTACTATTTCTTTCCATATAGTATTAAGCCTCCTTTCCAGCATTAAGCTCACGTTCTCTGATAATAGTTTTAACACGAGCTATATCTTTTCTAATGCCACCAATTCTCATAGGATTTTCTAACTGTCCAGTGGCTAATTGAAAACGTAGATTAAATAATTCTACTTTTAAATCTTTTAATTTTGCTTGTAAATCACTATCGTTCATTTGGCGAATTTCTTTAATTTTCATTAGCTTCACCTTCCTTCATCTCACGAGT
>USBT01000011.1 GCA_900553025.1 uncultured Eubacteriales bacterium
GAATAACCTGTTTCTCTTTTTTTGATTTATTATAATTCTCCCTTAATTCAATACCACATTTCTTTTTAATCTGAGCAATATAGAGTGTCGAAACCTTTAAATCAAATTTTTCTAATATATATTCCTTGATTTGTGCATAAGTCGCTTTACTTTCAGCACTTGTCAAATCAAGCTCATCCAGCTTAATTTCAACACTTATGTGCTTATCGACATCGAGTTTGGACAAAAGTGCTACCGTCTCTATATTCATGCTCCCAGGAAACATATCCACTGGACAGACCTTCCTCAGTTTATATCCATATTCATTGCACAAAATAGCCAAATCTCGAGCAAGCGTCGCTGGATCACATGAAACATAAACGATACGCTTCGGCATCACATGTCCAATAGCATCTAAAAGTGACCTATCACATCCCGCTCGAGGTGGATCCATAATCATTGCATCAATATTTTCAAGTCTGAAATCAGCTATTCCGTCGCCAATCAGCTTCGTCAAAACATCTTCTGCCGTGCCATGAAAATAACGTGCATTTACTATAGAATTTATCACAGCATTACGGTTGGCATTAAGTACCGCTTCTTTATTTGATTCAACACCGATAATGTAATTATCATTTCCAGACATCGAAAGTCCGATTGTACCCACCCCGCAGTATAGGTCTACAATAGTTTTTTTAATCTTTGAGCTCTCATGTATATCTGAATCCACCTCAGTCATTACTTCCTTAACGACACCTTCAGCTGGTCTTTCTCCTTCAGACCACCTTTCTCCTTCAGCCGGTCTTTCTTTTGTATCCGCATACTGCCTTGCTTTTTCATATAATATCGGTGTCTGCACTTCATTTACCTGAAAGAAAGCGTCTGGGCCAACCTCAAATACAAGGTCATCAATGCTTTTTTGAATTGTTGCACTTCCCGCTATAAGCTCTGGAGATTTCATACTTTTCCCCGAGTGATTGCTTGAATTTTTATTGAATCTCTTGCCATTAGACTGAGATTTATCATGTATAAGATTTACTCCATATAACGATACAAGCTCGCATTTATCCGAAATAAAATTAGCCAGCTCCTGCATATGCTCTATCTCAGATGGTGATCCGAAAATCACAGCCATAACATGTCCATCATCGCCAACTCTAACCATGAATCTCTCTATGTTATCTGAGTATTGAGGATATGTTTTCAAAAATTTTGATAATCCAGATACAGCATTGAGAATCTCTGGCATAACTATCTGACATTGAGAACACTCTACCACTTCTCTACTCTTTGGTTTGAGGAATCCAATATTGGAGCATGCAACTGAAAAAACTGCTTTATTTCTATAGGCGTATTCATTATATGACGGTACTATATCCTCAAAAATAATCTCATCTTCTTCTAATGAAAAACCCCCTATCCGTGTAAGAGCATTTTTCACTCGCTCACTTTTGAGCTCAAGCTGTTTTGTGTAAGTCAAACAGCCTATATTGCAACCTCCACATCCATCCATAATATGAGGACAGACCTCCTCCTTAGGCTTCCGATATGGGGAAAGTGAAATAATATCTCTAGCTTCAGCGATGGCATAATTCCTTTTAAGTTTTGTAATTTCACAAAGCACTTCATCCCCAATGGTAGCATTTTTCACAAAAATAACACGATTATGTGAGTCGCTATCAGGTGTGGCTCTGGCGACACCATTTCCCTCATTTGAAACATCCGTTATTGTCACCCTTAACAAATCACCCTTTTTCATATTTCCTCCGATCAAAATTCGGCATATGTAAACTCGGGCGCTTTGGCAACGCCTGCATAAACCATGTATACATATAGTCCTGTCATGAGTGCCCAAAATAGGAATGTATAAGCAATATATTCTTTGTCTAAAACTAGTTTTCTCAGTTTAAATAGGATTATTTTAATAAACTTTATTGATTGCTTCATCAATCTTTATCCAACCTTTCGCAGACGGATGTACGGTATCCTTGAAAAAATATTTTTCGTAGCTTTCATCATATAAGTCTACGAATTTTGCATTGTTTTCTTCTGCTATTTTCTTTACCTTATCTCTTGCCACTACTCTTGATTTGACTGGAAATCCAGTATAGTCATACCAGTAGCCATTCTGTGGTAGCATTACAATTTTCGGCGTTACACCAGTCTCCCTACAGACCTTAAGAAATAGCTTCAACTCTTTGTATTCCGGAGATTTTGCATATGTATCCTTGATGCTGCTATTTTTTTTATATTCAAGTCTCGGCTCAACCTTAAGCTTGTACAGCTTCTGGCTCATATAAAAGGGATTGTCTCCAGCTCTTAGTGCCGCTTCTCTTTCTGCCTTGATTTTAACACCTTCCCATCTCTTGGTTGCTCCAAGTGGTGTCTGTCCATGCTTGTGTATCGGTCTAACCCACTTTTGATATTTTTTAAAATTCGTTAAGCCCAGGAGATTTTTAAATGCGAGATAATCTGATTTCTCTGCCCACATTCCCTGTGCCGATACCACGATTCTTTCTACAGGTGTGGCTGTTTTGTATGCGTAAGCTTTATTATACACCTTAACCTTATCCTGCATCTCCGGAAAAGAGGACAGACGCTCTTCGACCAAATTAGCGACTTCTTTCTTGAGATTGTCACTTATATCGGTATTTCTCAAGAATGCTAGGTATTCAGTTTCTGAAAAACGCATGGCAAAAGCGCCAGGTTCAATTCCATTTTCCTTGAACCATGACGGTGATACCAAAAGTACTGCTTCTTTTTTCTTTAGCTCAGGAGATACAGCACCAACCAGAATAGCGTGGAATAAAGACTGCGTATACGAAGCCCCTATTATCATAAATTCTTTGTCGCTTTTTGCAAAAACCTTGCTAGGATGATATTTTGTGTCCTTACCGTAGTGAAACTCAGAGGAGCCAAGGAGCAATGCCATCTCATCCCCGAGATTCTGGCTGATTGCCGTCATCGACTTGTCCTTATATTCATTAACCCATAGTCCGATTTTGGGATTATTCATGGCGACTTCCTGCCTATCGCTGAGCGTCATAAATGATATGGTAGTTACAAAAAGGAGAAACGCAGTAATAAATGCTGCTATTTTCTTCATTTACTAACCTTCTTCCTAATTCACAGTGTCCGAGCGGCACTACATGATTTTATTTTGCAAAATATGTTTATATTCGCTGCATGATTTACTTTTGCAAAATATGCAAATTTCGATTCGGATTTTCAATGTTGAGAAACCTTTTCACAAGCCCTATAAGAAACCACTTAGGAAACTCTTTTTGACACTTGGTCTATAATCTTTTGTGGAGTGTCCATTTCCTCTCTTGTAAATTCAGATGGGCTCATGATAATGTCAAAGGCTTCCTCAAACTGAACCAGCATGTCTATATAGTCAAGTGAATCAATCAATCCTTCGTCTAATAGATTGATATCTTTTTCCTCTCTTATGATATCATCATCGCAGATTTCCTGAATAATATCCAAAACTTTTTCCTCTACCTGTTCTCTATTCATTTTTCCCTCCATATACAAATCATTATTTCAGTATTATCTATTTACTATGTCTTTTTCTGGCATGCAATCAAAGTCATTCTTGAATCGCTCGCATGACAGATTAAGCTATTTTGTTATCAGCTCTACAAAATGCTCTGAAAATAGCAAAAATCCGAACATAACCAAATTGAGTGTAATAAACCATGAGGCAAGCTGATACCATCTCTCTTTTTTATGTTTTTTGTGAAACTTGAATTTTTTCTGATAGATGTCGTTAATGGCGAGCAAAGCTCCATGATACAGGCCGTAAAGAATATATGAAATTGAAAGACCGTGCCACATGCCCATTATCCCCATATTTATCATAAAACCCACAGATGACATTACTACTCTGTCCGAAAACCACTTTCCTCTTATCGCTGCCATGCTGTACCTTGAGAACACAAAATCTCTGAACCAGTGGCTGAGGCTGATGTGCCACCTATCCCAAAACTCCTTGATGTCCTTACTGATGAACGGCATTTTGAAATTCTCTGGGGTTTTGATTCCGAAAATATAACTTACTCCGATTGCCATATTGCTATATCCTGCAAAGTCGAAAAACAAATAAAATCCATATGCATACATATACAATACTGCCGATAATATCCCGCCATTCTTTGAAAGCCAGAACACACCTTGGTACATCGAGGTTGCAATGACAACCTTATAAAAAAGTCCGATGAATATTTTCAAAAGCCCTGACCCGAGCAAGTCGAGATATTCACTCCTTGGCATCGCTACTTCTCTGTCAAAGTCTCCGAGAAACCTCCTGCTCCTGTCAATAGGACCCGACAAAATAGTCGGCCAAAAAAGATAAAAGTTCAGCATGTCAAAAATACCAACCTCTTGTATGAGATTATCGTAAATTTCAATGAGAATCTGCACCGATTTGAATGTCATGTACGAAATCCCGAGAAACCCCAAGACACCCTTCCCCAAATAAAAGTCAGATATTTTGTAAATACATAATGGAGCAATGGACAAAATTACAGCAATCCACAGATGCCACCTGACCCGACCGAATCGACGCGTTACCACAAGGAAGCATTTCGCCAAAACAACTTGAACCACGCAAAAGAGCGCTAAGTTGCCAATAGCATGCAAATTCCCCCTGAGCACAAGGTAAAGCATCAAAAGGGTAGTAATAGCGATGTATATTTTCATCCGTTTTTCGAGAATCCCCAAAAGTATCGCAGGGGCAGATATGACAAGAAGCGTACTGAAAAAGTACAGACCGTCAAACAAATTAAGCTTAGTCATTAGGTCATTTCCTCCAATGCCTTGCGATTCACCTTGCCATTTGAAGTCATCGGTAGCCTGTCAATAAATTTAATCTTTTTGGGAATCATATATTCAGGTAGCAGACCTCTTAAATGCAGCTTAATGTTCTTAGTATCCTCAAATGTCCCGCGTACGGACGGCGAAACCACATATGCGACAAGACTTCTAATCTTTCCATCCTTTCGCTTCGGCACAACGCATACTGCCTCAACGTCTTCTTTCAACAAAATATTCGCTTCGATGTCACCAAGCTCCATTCTATACCCGTGAACCTTCACCTGTAAATCGGTCCTACCTACACAGTAAAGCATCCCATTTTTGAAGTATCCAAGGTCCCCAGTATGATACAGCCTTCTAGGCTGCCCGTTATTCATTTTAACCACTTCAAATGCCATAGCAGTTTTCTCAGGCATTTTAAAGTAGCCCTTTGCGACTGTATTTCCTTCGATTAGAATCTCTCCTATTTCTGGGGCTTGAGAAGTCAGGGCATCTTTTTGCTTGAAACAATCATCCACTTCTTCGTTATCTATCTTTTCATTATCGATATTTTCATTGAGTAGATCTTGGATAGTGTCACCCTCTCTATGGATAAAAACCTTTGTGCCAGATTTAACCTCGCCCACTGGAAGCTCATCCTGAGAATCTATATGTTCGCTACAAATCTCTACGCTTGATATTGCAACTGTGCTTTCGGTAGGTCCATACGTGTTTATAATCTTTACATTTGGAAAAGCCTCTATCAGCTTATTAGCTGTCGTTTTTGTCAACCTCTCTCCGCAGAAAAAGAATACTTTAATATCTGGATAATTTTGAGAATTGAAAGTCTTTTCTGCAAGAATCATATCAACAAAGCTCGGAGTAGACACCCAGTAATTTACCTTTTGATTTTTAAGAAATTCCATGGTAGCAGCAGGTGTTGTCATAGTTCCTTTGTCAAGACTTGCTATCGTTCCTCCACAAGCAAGAGCTGTATATGTGTCCATTACAGATAAATCAAACGAATATGGCGCTTGGTTTAAGAATATCTTTCCCTCTTTATCATCTATAGAACTTCCTACTCCCGTCATCCATTCCAAGAAATTACCCAAATTTTCTCTTGTAACTTCCACTCCCTTTGGCTTACCTGTGCTACCCGAAGTAAATATTATATATGCAACATCACTTTGCTCATTCTTATTTATTTTACTTGGCTCATCCTCATGTGTTTCACTTGAATTAGCCCCATGTGCTTCACCTGCTTCACATTCTTTGTCTGCTTGAAATTCATCATCAGCTTGACATTCGTTATCAACTTGACATTCACCATCTACTTGATATTCACCTCGCACGTCTAAATTGCTTGCATTAAGCTCCAAAATTCTAGCTTCAGCTTCTTCACATTTTATCCAAAATGGCGTATTAATAGTCCTTAGTATATCATCAATCCTCGTATCAGGCATCGACCTGTCAAGAGGACAATATGGATGTCTCGCCAGTGCACATCCGATAAAAGCAACAAGCATTTGAGGCTCCTTATGCCCATAAACTGCGATTGGCGCCTTTGGCTCTAATTCACCCTCTGCTTGCAGGTTCCGAATCAGCTTTGAGAGCTTCTTTGCAGCCTCCCATAATTGGCTATATGTAATTTCACCACAGACTGATTTAAACGCAATTCTGTTAGGTGTATTATTAGCAAAATAATCTACTCTCTTAAGTACATCTATCATATTAAATGCATACCTCTTAAATTTAAAATCATACTAACCTAAAAAGTATATCAAAATTTCGCTTTGAGTGCAAAGAAAAATGGTGTTCCCCATTTCATCTCCGTTTCATGAGTACACCATTTTAATGCATTGCGCTATATAATTTATGGATTTAATTGTAACTATATACATGTCGATAATCAAATCATTACAAGAGTTGAATCACACGAAGCACTAATCAAAGACAATACTTATCCTAGACACTCCTCGTCCTTTTTTCTGCGCTGACGAATAGCTTCCTCTAGCATCATGTCCTTAACCTTCATGAGCCTTGTCTGATTTCCTCTTTCATCCTCATCGAGCTTCATAGTAATATACTTGATTGTTACTTCCAGTCTAGGGATCACAACATATTCAAGTGCATTAACACGCCTTCTTGTCTTTTCAAGCTCTGCGGCTAAAAGAGCCGTTTCCTTCTCCTTTGCAGCTAGCTCAAGAAGCTTTGGAAACATATCAGCAAGACCGCTTACTGCTGTGTCAAGCTCGCCTGATGTCCTCGCAAATCCATATGGAAAAATATCCGCAGACTCATCAGCTTCGGTCTGAAAAGAAAAAATAGGAACCTCAACACTCATGATATTCTTCTTTTCCATGTCAAGGGTAACGCCCTGTTTTGGAAACATCAGGGATTCCTCCATAACCTCTCCAGACATTATAGCCGATGCAATTGTAAAAGATTTATATACGTTTTCAAGACCGCTCTCAACCTCCTGTCTAAGTCGACCATTTTCACGGGCAACCTCAAGGAAGGTCTTCATAAGCTCGTCTCGCTTATCCTTCATAAGCTTATGTCCCCTAGTCGCAGTTGCCAGACGTCTTTTTAGCGTCGTCAGCATCATTCTCGTAGGGTTGACTTTCATTCTTTCCATTGACAAACCTTCTTTCTAAAGCTATTTTGTTGCTTCCTCAAATCCTTAAAATCTCAAAATTCGTTCCGCATACAAGCGTCAGATTGCCATGCCACAAATCTATTTTGTGAGATTCTATTCTTCAGAAAGATATTTTTCAATATACTCGTCATCGATACGCTTCAGCTCGCTCTTAGGCAGAATCTTCAAAAGCTCCCAGCCAATATCAAGGGTTTCCTCAATCGTACGGTCAGTATCATAGCCCTGCGAAACATATTTCTGCTCGAACTCCTGCGAAAATTTAGCGTACATGAGGTCAACTTCACTCAGCGCCGCCTCGCCCAAAATAGTCATGAGCTCAAGTGCTTCCTTGCCTCTTGCATATGCTGCGAAAAGCTGGTTCATCGTGTCGGCATGGTCCTCACGTGTTTTGCCATCACCTATCCCCTTATCCTTAAGACGAGATAGAGAAGGTAAAACGTTAATAGGTGGCTTGATATTCTTTCTGTAAAGGTCACGAGAAAGTATTATCTGCCCCTCAGTAATATATCCCGTAAGGTCTGGTATAGGGTGAGTTATATCATCCTCTGGCATCGACAAAATAGGGATGAGCGTTATTGAACCCTCCTGCCCCCTCTTTCTACCTGCTCTCTCATACATCGTAGCAAGGTCAGTGTATAAATATCCAGGGTATCCTCTCCTACCAGGTACCTCTTTACGAGCTGCCGAAACCTCACGAAGAGCCTCAGCATAGTTTGTGATATCGGTGAGTATTACAAGCACGTGCATTCCAAGCTCAAATGCAAGATATTCAGCTGCAGTAAGCGCCATACGTGGTGTTGCGATACGTTCAACAGCAGGGTCATTTGCCAGATTGAGGAACATTACAGTCCTGTCTATAGCACCTGTTCTTCTAAAGTCCGCTGCAAAGAAATCTGCTTCCTCATATGTAATACCAATCGCCGCGAAAACTACCGCGAAGTTGCTCTCTCCGCCTCTAACCTTAGCCTGTCTTGCAATCTGAGCTGCAAGCTCTGCGTGTGGAAGTCCATTTCCTGAGAATATAGGGAGCTTCTGTCCTCTAACTAGGGTGTTAAGGCCATCGATTGCAGAAACTCCTGTCTGAATAAATTCTGCTGGATAATCTCTAGCAGCTGGATTCATAGGTAGTCCGTTTATATCCAAGGATTTCTCAGCTATTATTTCAGGGCCACCGTCCTTAGGTCTTCCCATACCGTCAAATACACGACCCATCATTTCAGGAGAAACCTTTAGCTGTGTACCTCTTCCGAGGAATTTAACAGTACTCTCAGAGAGGTTAATACCTGCTGAGCTTTCAAACAGCTGAACCATTGCATTGCTCCCGTTCACTTCAAGAACCTTGCAAAGTCTTTTCTCACCATTTGGAAGAACTATTTCTCCAAGCTCATCATATGTAACACCTTCAACATTTTCAACCAGCATCAGAGGTCCTACGACTTCAGATATAGTTTTATATTCCTTAATCATTGTATTCATCCCCCTTGCTAATCAAATCTGCAATTGATTCTTTGAGTTCCTTCATAATCTCATCGAACCTCTTTGCAGTATCTTCTTCCTTGACATACTTGAAACGTCCAATTTGTTCTCTTACTGGAAGACTTATCAGCTTATTGTAATTAGCGCCCTTCTTTACAGCATCCCTTGAGAGGTTGTAGTAGGCCATTATAAGCCTCATAAGCTTAAACTGCTTATCCATTGATGTGTATGTGTCAACATCATGAAAAGCATTCTGGTGCAAATAGTCTTCACGAATTGACTTACAAGCCTCTAGCTTGATTCTATCCTCGTGCGACAAAGCATCCACGCCGACAAGCTGTACGATTTCCTGAAGCTCTGCCTCTTCTTGAAGCAACCTGATTGTATCCATTCTCAGCTTTGGAAAATCTGAGCTTACATTCTTCTCATACCACTTAGTCAATCTATCGACGTAAAGTGAGTAGCTCGAAAGCCAGTTAATTGCAGGGAAGTGTCTTCTATATGCCAGCTGAGCATCAAGTGCCCAGAATACTTTTACAATCCTAAGTGTTGCCTGAGAAACCGGCTCAGATACATCTCCTCCCGGAGGTGATACAGCGCCGATTGCAGAAAGTGCTCCTACTCTCCCATCCTTACCAAGAGAAACAACCCTACCAGCTCTTTCGTAAAACTGTGCAAGCCTTGAACCAAGATATGCAGGATATCCTTCTTCACCTGGCATCTCCTCAAGTCTTCCTGACATCTCTCGAAGTGCCTCTGCCCACCTAGATGTTGAATCCGCCATAAGGGCTACTGAGTATCCCATATCCCTGAAATATTCGGCTATTGTAATTCCCGTATAAATCGAAGCCTCACGAGCTGCTACAGGCATATCAGATGTATTTGCTATCAGAACAGTCCTCTTCATCAGAGATTCTCCTGTATGAGGGTCTGTTAGCTCTGGGAACTCCATGAGAACGTCTGTCATCTCATTTCCACGTTCACCACATCCGATATAAACTACAATGTCTGCGTCTGCCCACTTAGCAAGCTGATGCTGTACAACTGTTTTTCCTGAACCGAATGGTCCTGGAACAGCTGCTACACCACCCTTTGCTATTGGGAATAGCGTATCTATAACTCTCTGCCCAGTTAAAAGCGGCATTTCAGGAACCAATTTTTCTTTGTATGGTCTACCCCTACGAACTGGCCATTTCTGCATGAGGGACAACTCTTTTGTCGAACCATCTTCAAGTTCGAGCTCACATATCGTTTCTTCTACAGTAAAGGCTCCTTGATAGATTTCTTTGACCGTACCTGAAACATTTGGCGGAACCATTATCTTCTGCATAACAACAATGGTTTCCTGAACTGTACCCAAAATATCTCCAGGACCTACTTCATCGCCTACACTGACCGAAGGAGAGAACTTCCATTTCTTTTCTCTATCGAGGGCAGGCACAGCTATACCACGAGTAATATTGCTTCCAACAGCTTCGTACATTCCTTTAAGAGGCCTTTGAATTCCATCATACATGGTTTCAATAAGACCAGGTCCAAGCTCAACTGAAAGCGGTGCTCCCGTTGTAACTACTGGTGCTCCAGGCCCTATTCCAGCAGTATCTTCATATACCTGGATTGAGGCGAGATCGTTTCTCATCTCCAGTATTTCTCCAATTAGTCCCTGCTCGCCTACACGAACTACGTCAAACATATCTGCATCCGACATGCCCGATGCTACTACAAGCGGTCCTGAAACTTTTACAATTTTTCCTTGACTCATTTACTTGTCACCTCCAAATAGTATATCCGCTCCCACAGCACGTTCAACGGATTTTTTAACATTCATCATCCCCATTCCAGAAGCTCCTTGCCTACTAGGGATTGGTATAATTGCAGGAATTATTGAGTCGTTATACCTATCTATATCTTTTTCCATGGCATGAATTAAATTTTCTGTTATATATATTATCCCATACTTTTCTTTAGCGAGTGTATGAAGGGTTTTTCGAGCCTCTTCTTCGTTTTCGGTTGGAAATACATCAAGACCAAGTGCCTTGAAGCTCATAACAGATTCTCGATCACCCATGATGCCTATTTTATACATACGGTTCCCTCAATCTTTCTATGATATCCTCAGCAGGAAGGCCGACCTTCTTGCCAAGAAGTATAATACGCAAATTGTCAATTTCGACTTCCTTAGCCAGCCAATAAGCTGCAATCGGTGCAATACCAAACGACTCGTATTTTGCTGTTTTGTTGTATTCCATGACGGCATCTGCACATAACTTCTCAAGTAGGCTGAAATCATTTTGTTCTACTACCTGAGCAGCACCTTTTTCCATAACCTCTTTTAGGTTATATGGTCTTAATCTTTCGGCAATCTGGCTATAGCTTTCTTCCCAGTGCGACATGTAGAGAGCCTTTGGAACATCCCCATGTTCAAGATAAACCTTGTCAAATACATTCCATGACTTACCCATCTGTCTAAGTCTAACAAAGGACTTAAGATTTAATAAATCTAATTGTTTTTTAACAAGATTTATGATGAAGTCTACATCAACATTAAGGGCCATCTCGTACATTTCCTCATAACATGCCTTATCCAAAATTAAGTCTATTATTTGAGGATCTCTTGACCTTGAAAATGCATCTACTGATTCTTCAATGGCTTCCCTCATGTATGAGGACATATGGGTATAATTTCTCTCCTTTACCATTGCCATTATCTTTTGCTCTGATACGCCACCCGAGGAAACAAGATTGTTTTCATCGGGTGTTATCCCAAGAAATTCGGACTTAAGGCATACCTTAACATTATGATAATCCATCGGCAAGGTGAAAAGCCCCATTTCTTCTTTTTTCGGCACGGTGGAAAAAATCATGCGAATAAGCCTGTTTTGTTCTCTTCTTATAAAGAACTCAATATCTCCTTCATAAAGTTCTTTTGCTTCACCATAACCGAAATCCACAAGAATGCTCTCTATGGCAGCAAGGTCCTTGGCTTGCGCAAGTCGCATTAAAGCTTGCTTATCCATCAGTTTATTAACGTATGAACCGATATATGCCGCTGCAAATGTGTATTCTTCTAATGGCTTTCTCATTATATCTCCTTACACCCTAAAAAAGTTTTTCTACAACAGATGAAACTATTTCCCCATATTCTTCTTCAATAAGGTTTTCAAGGGTTCCGTTCATATATATTTGACCATTCTTAACCATAAATCCGCCAATTGCGTCCACGGTTTCTTCAGACAGGGTGAACCCCTTCGTTTCAGCATCCGTTGCAAAAGCTTGATTAAGTCTATCAACAAATTTTGTTCCAATTTCTTCACGTTGATTAGGGTTCATAACAATTTCACCCTCTTTGACACCAGATGCTTTGATTTTCTCAACAAGAAAATCTACATACTTATCGCTTTCCATAGAAGCAATCTTTTCAGCTGCAGCTTTGAAGGCCTTATCGATAAGCTCCTGCTTGACACCGAGAGTTATCTTTCTTCCATCTATTTCAGCAACTGATTTCTTCCTATCGATAAGCTTAAGTTTTTCCTCTTCTCCTCGAGTTTTGTATGATTCCATAAGACTTTCAGCACTCTCTTTGGCATCATTCACGATTCCTTCAGCCCTGAGATTGGCATCCAAAGTAATAGCATCTGCCTGAGCCTTGGCGTCCTCGAGAATTTTTGAGGTTATTTTCTCTACACTCATTTATATCTCCTCTTAGATATTTTTGATATTCCAATTAGATATTGAAAAGGATTAGAATTGACAGCAATAGTGCAAAAATTGCGTATGTTTCTACCATTGCGGCATAAATTATACCTTTAATAAACTGGTCTGGTCTTTTTCCCATAAGCATAATTCCTGATGCTGCTGTCTTACCCTGCGCAATACCTGACCAAAGTCCAACAAGTCCAATCGGAATACCTGACACTAGAATTAACAGCCCTGTTGTAACGTCAAGATCTTGCATAGCTCCGCCAAACAGTCCAATTCTAATGAAAATCAAGAATGCCATCAGCAAACCGTAAATTCCCTGTGTACCCGGAACAGCCTGAACGATAAGCGTTTTACCGAATTTCTTCGGATCCTCCGCCAACACGCCCGATGCAGCCTGACCTGCAATTCCAACACCTATCGCACTTCCAATACCTGCCAAGCTGGCTATTGCCGCTCCAAATAGTGCCAATACATTACCTGTAATCATTTTTCTCCTCCATCACTTTCTTTTAAAATTCTTATATATTTTGTTTCA
Organism: uncultured Eubacteriales bacterium; assembly: GCA_900553025.1. Taxonomy (GTDB): domain Bacteria; phylum Bacillota; class Clostridia; order Peptostreptococcales; family Anaerovoracaceae; genus S5-A14a. The sequence continues at coordinate 13,149 of USBT01000011.1, forward strand.
TTTCTGAATGGATCGAATTCTTCGCCTCCGTCCTCATAGAACTTTCCAAAGAACTCTATATATTGCAACCTGCTCGAGTGAACAAATGCACCCAAAATATTAATCGCCATGTTGAAGCTGTGTCCCACAATTCCAACAACAATGAGCACTATGAAGCTTACAATTCCTCTGCCCCCTAGGGATCCCATTGTATTTACAACAGATGCAATTACACCGGTTGCGAGCCCTAGCGCCAACAGCCTCGAATAGCTTAGAATATCAGACACATAACCCGTTATTCCATAAAGCGCTCCAAGTCCACCTGTTACTTTTCCAAAGCCTTTGTTTTTACGTCCACCGGTAAACAACAAAATAGCCGCTCCGAGTATCGCCATGTACATGCCTATCTTTGCAAGCTCAGGATTGCTGCTTCCAAGTGCGCCATACATTATCGCTCCGATGATTAAAATATACCAGCTAAAGACATCAAATACAGCATCCCAGAAATGCCCTCGCTTGATAAGCATATACGCATTGATTGCCATACCTAGGAAAATATGTATAACGCCAAATCCAAGGGACCAAATAAGAAGCCTGGTCGGATCATCAATAGGGTTGAACCATATAGGCTTGATCTCAACTTTCTTGCCAAATAGTACATCTGCTACAACTGGAATAAGGTCACCGAACCATCCTCCAAACATAGCTCCCCAGAAGACTGTCGCTATACCGCAGTACATGAACATCTTCACCATCTTCTTGGTCATACCCTCTAGTTCAAACTTTTTGAGAGCTACAAAGGTCGCAATCGTGATAACAAGTCCATAGCCTGCATCGGAAAGCATGATTCCAAAGAACATGGCATAAAATATAGCAAACCACTTGGTTGGATCAAACCCCTTGTAATCAGGCATCGAATACATCTGAGTTACAGCTTCAAACGGCGTAACAGAAGGAGAGTTTTCAATCATTACTGGTACTTCTTCACCTTCAATTGGTTCTCTGTACTCGTAGTAACATCCATATCTATCTAAAATTCGCTCTACCCCATCCTTGAGGTGTGATGGAACCCAACCCTCAAAGTTAAAAGTTTTCTTGGTAACCCTCATCTTTGATTTGATTCTTTCTCTATCACGCTCCATAGTGAGATAATCCGACAAGAATTCAATATCGTGTTGCATTTTACCATAGCCTGCAACTTCCTCTTCAATTCCTCTTCTAAGCTCTCTTTGTTCATCTATCTGCTTGGTTATTTTGTCGATATTGTCACTGACTCTGCCTTCAAAGCCTTGAAAAGGTAGCTGAGTGAATCCATATTGTTTGAGAATACCAAGAACATCATCCGTCCCTTCCTTTATCATAACTACAGCGAGATAGATTAGCTCTCTATCTGAGTTTACAACACTTATATCGGATGGCAAATCAAGGTTGCCAAGCTTTTCCTTCAGATTCTCCAAATTAACTGTCGAAGGTACAACTCCGAGTTCAATATTAGTAAACCTAGTTTCTGAAATATCAAGTGGAACGTCATACACTGTCCATGGCTTGAGGGACGCAAGATCTGAAGATAGTTTATTAATCTTTTCATCCGTCATATGTAGTCGATAGTTAAGCCTCAGTATTGAAGAAATATTGCCTTCGATTTCCGCACGTCTGTTTAACAAATCATTTAGCTTTTCACCATTAATTACCTTCTTAGTAGCGAAAAGCGGTTCTTTCTCTTTTGAATATCTTTTTAAAGTTTCAAGGGCTGTGTCCGTTCTACTCATTTCGCCTTCTATTGTCGAAACAAAATCTGGATCTCCGTCAACTTTATCAAATACTTCTTGAGTTTTTTTAATGCCGGAAGCCTCTGATTCTTTTTGCTGCGAAACGTTCTGCTTGTTCATATCATCCTTATCTTGGATGAATCTTTCAGTGATTTCAACAACTCCTAGATCAGCAAGATCCGCAATAAGTTTATCTTTAGTATTTGAAAGTCCGATAACAGCCAGCTTTTCCATTTTAGCTATTGACACTGCTGTTCACTATCCTTTCAAAGATAAAATCAGATACTTCATCTAATCTGTTCTCTGCACTATTTTGTAATTCCCTATTTTTTTGTTTCACATCCTCAATAAAATTATCATAGTTAGTCTTTGCCACTTGATTGCCTTCATCAATTTGATTTTGATAATAATCCTTACCCTTATTTTCAGCCTCTTCTATGATTTTCTCAGCTTGATTTCTAGCATTCTCGAGGATTTTCTTTTCTGTAATCTTTGCTTCTTTAACAAGATTTTCAGCATCTTCCTCACTGTTTATAATTTTTTCAAGCTCATCAGAAAACATAAAACCACCTCCTATTCTTGAGAAGATATGTATATTTAATTATACTCTTAAGAATACATTCCTTCAAGTAGTGTACCCAAAAATTAAAGTTTTTACTCATCTTAATTATATTTCATTACTATATCTCTTAATTATATTTTGGGATTGTACTTTGGGATTGTAGGAGATAATTTGGGGTTAAAGTCGAACTAATTTTGTGATGCCAATGTGCTTGTCAATGTACTAAAAAAAGTTCGTTGACACCTTGAATTTTGAGGTATACAATCTGAATTAGGAATAATTAACTTATTAACAAACTTATAGAAAAGGAGGGTATTATGTTCAAAAAAGTTTCTAATGCATGCGTGCATATGGTAAATAAGCTTTTACCTGATCCATTTATTTTTTGCATAATGCTGTCAATTATTGTTTTTGTCGTAGCAATTCCTGTTACCAAGATGGGGCCTCTTGAGCTCATTGATAACTGGGGTAACGGTGCTTGGAATTTGCTTGCATTCTCGATGCAGATGGCTCTAGTACTTGTTCTCGGAAGTGCTATGGCTCAGGCTCCTGTAGTCAAACGCCTCGTATCTAGAGTTGCTTCACTCGCCAAAACACCTAAGCAGGGAATCCTTGTTGTTACATTTTTCTCGCTTATAGCTTGCTGGCTAAACTGGGGATTTGGTCTTGTTGTTGGAGCAATCCTAGCAAAAGAGATTGCTAGACAGCTTGACGGTGTGGACTACAGACTACTCATCGCTTCAGCATATTCTGGATTTGTAATCTGGCATGCTGGATTTTCCGCGTCGATTCCACTTGCACTTGCTACACCTGATAAACAGGCTCTTGCAGCTGCAACTGGCGGAGTTGTAAAGGATGTTATACCAACGAGCATGACTATTTTTGCTCCATATAACCTCATCATGATTGTCATCATTTTAATTTGTCTACCATTTATAAATGCAGCAATGCATCCTGAAAAGAATGATGTAATAGCTGTTGATCCTGCGCTAATAGAAGAAGAGGTATATGTTTATAAACCACCTGAAACTCCTGCTGAACGTCTTGAAAACAGCTGGATTGTTTCAACTATCATCTCTATGGCTGGTGTCATTTATCTTGTAAGCTATTTCTCACAAAATGGATTTAATCTGTCACTTAACATTGTAAACATGATATTCCTAACTTTAGGTATCATCTGCCACAAAACTCCAATCAACTATGTTAGAGCAATAGCTGAGGCTGCCAAAGGAGCTGCCGGTATAATAATCCAGTTCCCGTTCTACGCAGGAATTATGGCAATGATGGTTACTGCAAATCCTGATACCGGAGTTTCTCTTGCAGGTGCAATATCACACGGTTTTGTAAGCATTTCAAATGAAGTAACATTCCCACTATTTACATTCCTGTCAGCAGGTATTGTAAATCTATTCGTACCTTCAGGCGGTGGTCAGTGGGCAGTTCAAGGTCCAATCATGATGCCTGCAGGTCAGGCTCTTGGCGTAGACCCTTCTGTAACAGGAATGGCTATCGCTTGGGGAGATGCTTGGACAAATATGATTCAACCGTTCTGGGCACTTCCAGCACTTGGTATTGCAGGTCTGTCAGCTAGAGATATCATGGGATACTGCCTAATTACTCTGTTCTTTGTAGCAATAGTTGTGTGTGGTGGCTTCTTAGTAGTGGGGCTTATCTAGTAAATAGGCTAAGCCCTTGAACACGTAGATTGCACGGAGGTCTATTGAACTCTACTGGATTCTGCTTAGGTATGCTGATTTATCCGAGTGCAGCTGAGGTCTAGTGGATTCTACTGGATTCTGAGATCTTCTGTAAACAGAAATCGATTTAGAATGTTCGCTCGGCGAGCGCATATTTTAAAACCCATATCTCTAAACTTAATATTAGAGGTATGGGTTTTTCTTTTCCTTTCATACGTACTGTCCAGTATATTGAGAAAATTACGGGTCAAAATGCAAAAATTAAAATTTCTACCAACATCCGATGATACTGTTTTTCTATAAAATCTAATCCTATTACAGGTTCTCTGCAATCTCACTAATTTTTTTAAGCCTGTTGTTAACACCGGATTTTTTTAGAGGCTTATCCAACATTTCTCCTAGCTGCGTCAAACTCGCCTCTGGATTTGCGAGTCTTGCAAGAGCAACTTCCCTGAGTTTATCAGGTAAGAAGTCCTCTCCCTTAGCATCGAATATTTTTTTAATATCCTGCATCTGCCTGCCCGATGCACCTATAATTCTATCAGTGTTTGCTGTATCGCAGTTAGTTAGACGGATTGCCTCACTGCGCAATTCTTTTGTTATCATTATGTTCTCAAGTTCAAGCACTTTGCTATGAGCACCCATAAGAGCAAGGAGATCACTTATATATCCTGAGGATTTGACGTATACAATGTAGTATTTGCCGCGTTTTATCATCTTAGCCTCAAGGTCATCGAAGGTTCCAATAAGTCGCACGAGATCCTTGGACATCTTTTCACTTGCACACCGCCACTCCATCTGATAACTTTTCTCAGGGTTAGATACTGTACCTGCGGCGAGAAAACTCCCCCTTAAATAACTCTTTCGACAGCACTTTGTCCTAATTATTCCAGGGTATATGCCATCCGAAATATAGTTATTACCTTGCTTAAGCATTAGTATGCCAGTTTCTCTCAAAATCGCTTCACTTCTCATATTTGGGGTTATTCTGAGCACGTAAACATTGCCCCTTGACAAATTCGTTTCTTCTTCGTATTCAACAATGGGGTCAATTTGAAAATACTCACTTAACATGACCTTAAAATGCCTCGCTACAGCAGCATTTTCAGTTTTTAATATTATATTAAATTTTCCATTACCTGCAAGACCGATACTTCCCGCCATACGAATGAAGCTGGCGATTTCCGCCAGCTTGCAACAATTTTTTTCAGTTTCAAATCTTGCCAGTTCGTTCTTTGTTTCCTGAGCGAATGACATATATTTTCTCCTCTATATCAAAGCTTTGTGTATGTTATTACTCCGTTAGGTATAGAGCTTTAAATCTGAACTATTTATTCTTTCTTGGTGGGATTCCAAGAATTTCTCTTGCTTCATCTGGAGTAGCGATTTCTCTTCCCATGATTTTAGCAAGCTTAACAGCCTTAGCAACAAGCTGTCCATTAGATTCTGCAAGAACGCCTTTTTCAATGTACAGATGGTCCTCAAAACCTACACGAACGTGTCCACCCATTGCAATTGTAGCTGCTGCAATTGGCCAGCAATTTCTTCCAAGACCTGTAGCAGTCCAAGTGCATCCTGGAGGAAGTGAACCTACCATGAACACTAAATCACGAATAGTTGCGGTCATTGTAACTCCAAGCACAAAGTCGAAGTGCATAGGATCCTTTATAAATCCTTTTTTGTGGAATTTAAGAGCGGTGTCAACCATACCTTTTTCGAAAACTTCAAGTTCAGGTTTGATTCCCTTTTCATTCATGATTTTTGCAAAGTTAACAATTGTATCATCAGTATTCACAAATATTTCATCTCCACCGAAGTTACATGTACCACAGTCAAGGGTTGCAAATTCTGGCGTTGGGACTACATCTGTAGATGCAAGTCTTTCAAGGTCAGTCATTCCAACCGCTCCACCTGTTGAAGGCTGAATAATTACATCAGGACAAACCTCGTAAATTGCATCCATACATTCCTGAAATCTTTCAGTAGCCTGAGTCGGTGTTCCGTCATCCAATCTAACATGAAGGTGAATTACAGCAGCACCAGCATCGTAAGCCGATTTGGCTTCTCTTACAATTTCTTCAACTGTGTAAGGTACAGCAGGGTTCTGCTCCTTAGTTACTTCTGCACCGCAGATGCATGAACTGATAATTAATTTTTCCATATCGTCTCCTTATCATAAAAACATAAAAGTAACATTTCTAAACTCCCGATTCAAATTCAGGTGTTTTAATATGTTCGTATAATTTAAGACTCAACACTCCATAAAATCAAAAATAATTTATCAAGGAGCTCCTCTTAAGATAGTTAATATTGTATCATTTTTAAAACTTTTCTTCAAGTACGTGTTCACGTAAGAAAAGAGTTTTACACATAAAATAAGGATTGCACAAGAACAGATTTCTACAAATCTCTGTGCTCAACCGCCACCTGAAATCCGGAACCTGAAAATATAGATTCAAAGGTTTCAGCCATAACCACCGATCTATGCTGTCCACCCGTACAACCAAATGCAATATTCAGGTGATTCTTGCCCTCCTTTTCGTAATACGGAACGAGGCCCTTTATAAGCCTTGAAAAATCCTCTATAAATACGTTTGTTACCTGATGCCTCAAAACATACTCTTGAACTTTTTTATTCCTACCAGTTAATTTTTTCAAGCTCTTTACATAAAACGGATTAGGTATGAACCTGACATCAATTATCATATCCGCCGCTTCAGGAAGACCTCTTTTGTACCCGAAGGACTGGATGTTTATGGTAAACGGCATGCTCGGAACGTCATCCTTAAATGTCCTATCAAGCATATTATTAAGCTGCGACACCCTGAGTCCTGTCGTATCTACAACGTAATCCGCAAGCTTCCTTATAGAAGCTAGAAGTTCTCTTTCTTTTCCAATAACATTCGCATCCGCAGCACCAGATGTACCCATATACAAAGGATGGTTTCTTCTCGATTCGTTAAAACGCCTCATCAGAGCCTTATCACTTGCTTCAACAAAAAGAATCTTAAGCTCAATATTTGGATCCTTTTTCAATCTCTCAAGGGCTGAGTATAGGTCATCAAAAAACTCTCCGCCTCGAACATCTATTATAATCGCAATACGACTCATATGAGAAGAAGCTTTTGAAAGTTCAACAAAACTATCTATCAGAGAAGGCGGCATGTTATCAACACAATAAAACCCCTTATCTTCAAACCAATCCGCGACAACAGTTTTGCCCGCTCCGGATAAACCTGTTACTAAAAAAATCGACAGCTTCTCCATGCTACATCCCCAAACCTTACTTCAACAAGCTTATCAAAGACAAGCCTAATTTAATAGCTACAATAGCTACATTATTTCCTCAACATTAACAATTCTATCAACATCAAGCCCTGCTTCAAAAGCCATATCAAGTCCCCGTTCAAAGCTACCAACATTCTCTGGCTTGTGAGCGTCACTGCTTATCACAAATTTAACGTCATATTTGGAACAAAATACTAGTTCATCAACGGTTAAATGACCATGCCAAGGATTTATTTCCATCAAGGTTCCAGTTGACTCGCATGCCTCTGCAATTTTTTGAAGATCTATTGGCGCCTTATCCCCTGGATGTGTAAGAATCATTATTTTGTTATTATGTAAAGCAGATACCATCATTTCGGTGTTTTTCTTTTTTAGACTTCTCTCAAAGCATTTTCCCAAACCGAGAGACCATAGCCAGTTCCTGAGCATATAACCTCCTCGCACTCCAAAGTGATATCCAGCATGGATAAAGTCGAACATTGTCTTCTCAGCTTCTGTCACGTCTATATTATTACCATGGTTGACAATATTAGCTTCAACGCTCATAAAAACAGTAATCTCCGGGTATTTATGATTGAGTCCTTCTATTATTTCTCTCATGACATGAAAGTTTTTTCTCTTAACTCCGTATGATAGGTGTCCAGGTCCATGGTCCGATATAGCTATAGAAGAAAGACCTTTCTCAATGGCAGTTTTTACATTGTCTTCTATGCTACCTTTGCCATGTGAAAAAACAGTATGTGTATGATAATCCCATATCATCCTATACCTTCTGCCATTTTTCTCATATATGTTCATATTCTAACCTTCAATTTCTAACCTTTAATTCTAATGTTAAATAGAATTAAATAATAATTCTAACCTCTGGCTCAAGGTCAACTCCAAATTTTTCTTTGACAGTCTTCTGCACCAAATTCTTAAGCTCAATAACATCCGTGGCTGTAGCGCCTCCTTTATTTACAAGGAATCCACAGTGCTTTTCAGATACCTGTGCTCCACCGATGCTATATCCTGCTAGCCCAGAATCCTGTATTAGCGCTCCTGCAAAATAGCCTTCTGGTCTTTTGAAAAAGCTCCCACAACTAGGCAAATTCAAGGGTTGCTTGCTATTTCTCCTCTCGGTATATTCATCCATTAATGATTTAATATCCAATTTTGATTTTTCTTCTAATTGAAATTCAACTGCAAGAATTATTTCTTGGCTATGCTTAAACCTGCTCGTCCTATATCCCAATTCCATCTCATCTTTTGAGAGCCAGTATGGCTTCCCACCATCGAAATTCATTACATAAGCTCTTCTCACCACATGGCTCATCTCTCCACCATAGGCGCCTGCGTTCATAAACAAAGCACCGCCTATACTACCTGGGATACCACTAATTTGTTCAAGTCCACTAAGTCCTAAATTCATGGCCTCGCGAGCAACCTTTGACAATAGAGTCGCACTACCTGCCTTGAGAACGCACCCTGAGGCAGATATTTTGTTGAAGCCTTCGCCAAGCTTGATAACTGTGCCATCATAAATCCCATCCGCAAACAAGGTGTTGCTTCCGTTGCCAAGAAGAATATGATTCTGACCATCTCTTGAAATTTCCGAAAGCAACTCCGATAGTTCAAGCTCTGATTCTGGAATCACTAGACGTTTGCAACTGCCACCAGCTTTGAAAGACGTATATTCTGCCAAATTACAATTTTTTATAATTCTCATATAAGATCTTCCTTCTTAATATCATATTTATCATAATTCTGGTATGCCTTAGTATCAGAAGGCATATTTTTCTCATCCAGCTTAGCGACAATATGTCTACGGAAATAATAATATATAACCGCGAATACTGGAACTCCTAGAACCATGCCAATAAAGCCAAATAAGCCTCCACCTATGATGATTGCAAACATTATCCAAAAGCTTGGTAGACCAACCGTTCCACCCAAAATTTTAGGACCGATTACATTACCGTCAAGCTGTTGAATTACGAGAATCATCAGAGCAAAATATACAGCCTGCAACGGGTCAACGGTTAGAATAATAATTGCACTTGGTATAGCTCCAATAAATGGTCCGAAAAATGGAATAATATTTGTGATACCTATGATGGCACTTATGAGCAAAGGATACGGCAATCCTATTATATTCATTGTTATATATGTCAAAATACCAATGATGATTGAATCAATTATTTTTCCATTTATAAATCCACCAAAGGTTTTGTTCGTAAATGTGAAAAAATCGAAAATTTTGTTTCTAGTTTCTTCCGAAAATTTAGCTATTACTATCTTCTTAGATTGAGCAAGAAATAATTCCTTGCCATTAAGCAAATAAACCGCCACGATTACCGAAACTAGCACATTTAAAATCGTCTTAAATGTAAATAATACACCCTCCGTAATCTTTTGAATATAAACGTCTAGGCTATCAACTATTCCCTCCTTGGACCAGCTCACAACCTTATACTGCAGCTGATTGAGCGCATCACGAATTGATTTTTCCGCAAAAGACAGAGAACCCTTGCTCAATTCCAGCTCTATCAACGCCCTTATTTTGTTTAAACTTGCAGGAGCAGATTCTATAATATTACTAATACTCCTTATAAGTTCAGGAATAATCATCCAAAGCACGCCACCTACTACGAAGCAAAGTATCAAAATTGAAGCGATTGAACCCATAATCCTCGCAAAATTTAGAGTGCGTCTTCTTGTTTTAAACATCGAAAGGCTGTGATGATATGTAAATTTTACAGTAAAATTATACACAGGGCACAAAAGATAAGCTAAAACTCCACCAAGTAGGAATGGGAATAGAATATTTCCTATCGTATTGATAGCTCCTGATATATCACCCATGTTCGAAATTACATAATGAAAAGTTATCAGAGCAACTCCGACTAAAAAGAGCGTGAGCCACAACCGAAAATATTTGTTCTTAAATCTGTTTCTCAATTTGTCTCCTTAACATATCTGACAACGACTACCGATGGTCTCTCGCAATGCAATCACCTGCAAAATACTTTGTCGTACACTCGCAATACAATCGTCTGCAAAACTCTTTGCTGCATCACCGTTTAGTTTTTACCCTTTCTGTAATACTCTTGCATTATATCTTCAGGCACTGCGCTTCCACCTGTTGCCCAAACTATATTAATTGGATTATAATCTTCTTCGTCATTTATTATTATATTAGACGATACAAGGCCTGGTCCTGGGAACGCTGCACATGCAGATGGTTCAATCCAAAGGTTTTCAAGCTCACCAAGATTAGCCAAGTAAGGGTATAGACGTTCATCCCTCACCGTGAAGCAACCATCAAGCAGCTTAGCCATCAATGGTGAAACTAGGGCTGAAGGTCTCGACACAGCCAATCCATCCGCTTCTGTCATACCCGACAGTCCGATATCCGTCGCTGAAATCTTCTCAAACTTTCCTGTAACAAGTCCCAGCGTCATTGCTGGAGCCTCGACTGGTTCAGCAAAATATATGTGAACATTTTCTCCAAATTCATCCTTAAGACCGAAAGCAATTCCACCAGGTGCGCCGCCCACTCCGCATGGTATATACACAAAGAGAGGACGCTTCTTCGAAACAGAAATATTTTGTTCTACCAGCTGTTTTGCCAGTCTACGTCCCGCAACTGCATAACCCAAAAATAAATCAACTGAGTTCTCGTCATCCACAAAATGGCATTTAGGATTGGCTAACGCTAGTCTTCTACCCTCAGCAACCGCCTTTTCATAATCTCCAGAATACTCGCAAACATTCACTCCAGCCTTCCTGAGGACATCCTTTTTCCATTCCTTAGCATCATGTGACATGTGAACATCCACTTTGAAACCTAACTTTGCACTTATGATACCAATGGACATCCCCAAATTTCCAGTTGATCCAACTGCGACGCTATATCCTGAAAAGAACTTTTTGAATTTATCTTCTGCTAAGATGCTATAATCATCGTCGTAGCTAAGAATTCCCTCTCCAATTGCCAGTTCTTCAGCATATTTTAAAACCTCATATATTCCGCCTCTAGCTTTAACTGAGCCGGAAATCGGAAGGTGGCTGTCACACTTTAGGAATAAATCACCATAAATCTTGTCGCCCTTGGATTCAATGTAATCTTTCATCTTTGGAATTTCTACAAGTGGAGATTCAATTATGCCTTTCTGGTCTTCCGTTTCAGGAAAAACACGCTCAATATATGGCGCAAATCTTATCAGTCGCGACTCTGCCTCGTCTATATCTTTAGTGCTAAAGTTGTCGCTATACGCACAGCCTTGAGTGCATTTGTTTCTTGTATGCGTCGCACAATCATTATGCCAAAAAATCTCTCTTGCATTTGATATCTCATCAACAAAACATTCCATTGTTTTTATGTTTTTCTCTTCGTTCACGAAATACCTCCTAGAAAAATATCCATAACTTATCTATAACCATAACAAGATCGCGTAGTTCCGCATCTAAAATGACAGAAGCAATGCTTTTCATTTCTCAATTTAGATTATAACTCATCAAGTACTGAAAGTGAATATTTTTATACCAATTATATCATAGACCATGCTTCAATTTTTTTCTTGCAAATGTTGTTTGAGGAAGCCCCAAAAGATTTGCTGCCTTTCTTGTGGAACCCGCTTTTTCCATGGCATAGGCAATGACTTCCTTTTCCTGTTCATCCATAAATTCACGAAAGCTAATGGAATCATCAAAATTGCTGCTTAAATTCTTTCTCCTCGGCAATCTGGATTCTCCCTGCTTTCCGTGGATAAGTTGGTCAACATCGAGTTTAGTTATTTTGTTCCCCTCTGTTTTTATTACCAATCTGTGCATGACATTTTCCAGTTCTCTCACATTCCCTGGCCATGAGTGATAATATAACGTTTGCATAGCATCGTACTCTAACTCCTTATCAACAGAATATTTTGTCGACCAATCGTTCACAAAATACTCCGCAAGGCAAGGTATATCATCCCGTCTTTCCCTAAGTGGCGGAACGTCTATCGTACATATATTCAATCTATAATACAAATCCTCCCTGAAAGCGCCGCTATCGACAAGCTCCTTTAGAGGGACGTTACTTGCAACTATTACCCTTACATTGACATTAACAGGCTTCGTGCCTCCAACTTTATAAAATTGACTTTCCTGAATTACTCTTAAAAGCTTAGACTGTATGTGCATTGGCAAGCTACCTATTTCGTCCAAGAAAAGTATTCCATTATTGGCCATTTCAAAATATCCACGTTTACCCTCAATCCGTGCCCCTGTGAATGCACCTTCTTCATATCCAAATAGCTCCGACTCAGCTAAGCTTTCACTTATAGTGGCACAGTTTATCTTGATGCAAGGCTCACCTCGCCTGCTGCTATTTTCATGTATTAACTCAAGAATTTTTTCTTTTCCTACTCCCGTTTCTCCTTGAATTATGAGGTTACAATCATATTTCGCTATATTTATAGCTTCCTCAACCATTTGCCTGGTATCAAGACTTTTAAACACAAAATTTCCTTTTGTAATAGCACTGGTTATATCAGTTCCTTTCGCATCTTCATCATCCTCGGATACATTCCACAGAAATGGTTCGTTGATCTTTTGCCATAGCTCAATTGCTTTTTCCAAATTACCATATATTTCTCTTACTAATTTAAATGTAAATTCTGGATGTTCTTCGACATATTGATCAAAAACATGCATATGAACTTCTTTCCCCAAGCCTTCAGATGCCACCGCTGCAGTCCAGTAGTGATTGCCAGCAGAAGAAAAAAATACGTGACCCCCTCTTTTAACAATTGATATCGCAAGACTTTCAGCTCCAAATACGTCTTCAATAACTACAACCTTATCGACAATTCCACCGTAGATATCCTCTAGCGGCATCAACTCTTTTACAGCTTCAATAGGTCTTACAAGGTCAACAAAATACATCTCATCCACAATTTCCTCAAGCACCTTTGCCATAGCTGCTTTCTTAACTGAATGCAAAGAATTATCATCTATAATGGCTGATATGCTCCCTTTAATATCATTATCCTTGATAGCTTCTCGCAAGGCTTGTGCATAAAGCATTGTCGCAATCGGAGTATTACCTATTATCATTGCCGATCCAATTTTTTCGGACTTTGCTATCTTGTATAATCCATATAAATTGCCTGCCTCATCAACTGCAGTGAGAATTATCTCATCCTTGATGCCTGGCAACAAATCCCTCATTGGAGTCGTATCAAACACGATAGCATATCCGTTGCATTGTATCTGCCCATATGTAAAGTCAATAGAATCTATACTCTCAATTTTCAATGGGATTCCACATGTTGAACAAACACAGCAAACTCTCTCTCCTATCTGAAAATCCTGAGAATTTGTATAGTTTTTTCCCATTTTTGCCATCCTGCCTATGAATACCCCGCCTGTGTTTGTATTTGGATTTTGAAGTTTTCCTCTTTTATTTATTATATCTATAATTTTAGATTTTATCTTTTCCTTATCATATCCACAGCTTGAACATATCTGCGCAAAGCTTTCTTTTTCTATTTGAATCTTTTCAATATGAAGAATTGCCTCTCCAAAACCAAGCTTCGGAGAGTTATCAAGCTCCCATGCAGCTACTGGCAACACACCCTTAGGTGAAATTACCCTTGATAATCCAAAATTTTTCATGCAATATACCTTCCTGCTTCATTTCTAAGTTCAAAATATACTAACTTCATAATCCATTCTATATCTTTTGAATTGTTCGGTCAACAATTTTGACCCAAAAATGGTTTTTATTTTTCATGGCGACCCGTTTTCGGTTCGAAAAAGCAAGAGATTAAAATATTATATACAAAAGCCACAATTGTTTTTCAACAAAATTTTTAAACAAGGCATTTTCTCTATAACACAAAATCCCCTTTAAACCTAGTCCAAGCATGGAATTTCATTCAAAAGAAAGAATTAATTTTATTATTTAATCTACACATGAAAGTTTTGGCATGATGATTGCTTATAAATTAACAATGGTGACTTTTTCACCTAATTTTATTATTTATTTTTATAAAAGAAAAGGAGAACTTTTAATGAACACACTTAAAGCAATTATCAAGTTCGTTCCGGTAGCTGTCCTCGCAGCTCTCATGATGACTGGAATGGATGCTCTTTTGGCGGCTCCGATTGCGACCATTTGCGCTTGCATCGTTGCCGCAGTAACAGAAAAGCTTAAATTTAAGGACATGATTGATGCTGCTGTCGGCAGCGTATCTCACATCCTCATAGCACTTTTCATTCTTATGTTTGCATATGCAATGGCTTCTGCATTTATGACAACAGGTGTAGGTGCTTCTGCCGTAATCATCGCTCTTAAGCTCGGTGTTACCGGCAAAACTATCGCTGTAGTCGGAATCGCAGTTACTGCTGTGCTTTCAGTTGCTACAGGCACATCTTGGGGAACCTTTGCAGCATGCGCTCCAATCTTCCTATGGCTCAATAACATCGTAGGAGGAGATGTCATCTTAACAACCTGTGCCATCGCGGGCGGCGCTTGCTTCGGCGACAACATCGGTCTTATCTCCGATACCACAATCGTATCTTCAGGTATTCAGGGCGTTGAAGTAGTTGATAGAATCAGAACACAGGGAGTGTGGTCTCTTGGATGTCTAATCCTTGCAATCATTGCATTCTTTGTTGCAGGAACAATGTTGGGCCTTCCAGGTGAATCTGCTGATGCTTCCGGCGTATTTGATAAGCTCAATGCTGAAGCTCCTGATGCTATCGCATATATTCAAGAGAAAAAACCGGTTGCTATTGACCTTCTAACTCAGGTTCAGGAGGGCGTGGCACTTTACATGATAATTCCTCTGATTCTTGTAATCGGTCTTGCTGTTGCAGGTGTTAATACTTTCATGTGTATCGGCTCAGGAATTGTTTCGGCTTATATCCTCGGACTGTTTGCCGGCACTACAACCTTCGGCGGACCTAACTTTGAAAAGAGCGGTCTTAACGAATATCTTACACTAATTATGGATGGTTTCGGAGAAGCTGGTTCTTGGGTAGTTGTAATGATGATGTGGGTAGCTGCATTCGGAGGAATAATGGCTGCAATGAATGCGTTTGAGCCTCTAGCAAGAGGAATAGTTGCAATATCCAGAAAAGTAAGAACTCTCATGTTTTTCAATGGTCTTCTTTGCATAGGCGGAAACATGCTTCTCGCAGATGAGATGGCTCAGATTGTAACAGTTGGTCCAATAACCAAGAACATTGTTGAAGAGAACGTTGAGGCTTCTGAAGAAGACATGTACAAGCTCAAACTCAGAAATGCAACTTTCGGTGATGCAATGGGAGTATTCGGTTCACAGCTTATTCCTTGGCACGTATATCTTGCATTTTATGTAGGTATTGCTGCAAATGTATATCCTCTGTTCAAATTCAGCGCTGTAAACTTTATTCAGTATAACTTTATGGCGATGATTGCTGTATTGTCACTTCTAATCTTAACACTTACAGGTGCTGACAGATTTGTGCCTCTATTCGGTCTTCCTAAAGAGCCTGATGTTCGCATTAAAAGAAAATAAAAGTAGGTTAATGCTCAATAGCAAAATTCAGTTACAACAAAATAGTATTTTGTGGCTTATAGGACAAAAAGAGTTGGTAAAAATCGCTGTGGAGATTGAAATTTCAGT
>USBT01000012.1 GCA_900553025.1 uncultured Eubacteriales bacterium
GCTCGAACCCACAGCCTACCGGTTAACAGCCGGTTGCTCCACCATTGAGCTACCTCGGAATAGTTATCACTTTTCAGCGACAATGAAGATTATACAACATTTCACCCTATATTGTCAAGGAAAAACTAAGATACTAATCAAAAATATTTCAAAAATTTTCAAACTTTAAATTCCTTTGTTTATTTAGTACCCAAATTAAACAATACATAAAAATATCAAAAATTTGAAATTGCCTCCATGATTTCTTTGATAGAATTGATATTGTTTATCTTCCTGCGAAATTCATTGCTGCCTACCAAACCCTTTGTGTACCACGAAAGGTGCTTTTTCATTTCGTTTGTGGCTCTTTTTTCACCTTTGTACTCTAAAAGAAGTTCTGTATGATAAATCATCATCTCTTTGAGATCTTGTCTGGTCGGACGTGCTGGAACATTATCACCATGCCACCAAGCATTAAGCTCTCTAAAAATCCACGGATTCCCAATGGCTCCCCTCGCAACCATTACAAAATCAACGCCCGTTTCCTCAAACATCCTATTACAGCTGTCAATATCAAAAATATCTCCATTACCTATAACAGGAATACTAACTGCTTCTTTAACCTCTGCAATTCTTCTATAATCAACACTGCCCGAGTAATATGCCTCTCTAGTCCTGCCGTGCACACAAATTGCATCAGCTCCACCCTCTTCGAGAGCCTTCGCAACCTCAATACAGTTTATACTTGAGTTGTCTATGCCAAGCCTTATCTTCGCTGTCACTGGCTTTTCAGTTTTAGATTTCATCGATGAAATAATTTTTTCGCAAAGCACAGGATTTTTTAATAGAGCTGATCCATTCCCATTTTTAAATACCTTAGGAACAGGACATCCCATATTCACATCTATTAAATCATTTTCCTTTGTGTCTAGGTTTTCAGCGGCTTCCGCCATTATTTCAGGATCGCTCCCAAAAATCTGATAGGCAACACCGCTTAAATGCGAATGTTCATTATCATCAGGATACAAAATATCCAAAAGCTGGGCACTTTTTCTATCTCCATAGTGCATCCCCTTAGCTGAAACCATCTCAGAGTAAACAATTCCTGCACCCATCTCAGAATAGATAAGCCGAGTTGGTGCATCAGTCACCCCAGCTAGAGGCGCCATAAAAAAGGGGTTTTTAGGCTTAAAACTACCTATTGGGGGTAAATTTTCGATTTTTGTATTGGTTTTTATTTTTGTCATATATTAACTGTAATCCCTCAAGTGTCAACATTCTCTCAATAGTGTCAATGCAATCTACACCAGCCTCAATCATACTCGCAAGCCCGCCAGTTGCAATAACTTTTGCTTCTGGAGCCTCCGGATCATACTCAGCAAGCTCTCTTTTCATCATATCGACCACATACTCTACCATCCCCATATGGCTGTACAAAAGACCTGCCTGCATACTTTGAATGGTATTCCTGCAAATAGCATGGTCCGGATTCTCAAGTTCAACCTTAGGCAGCTTAGAAGTTTTTTCAAACAGCGAATCAGCAGAGATTTTTACTCCGGGAGCAATCGTACCGCCAAGATACTCCGCGTGCTTAGAGATTGCGCAAAAGGTTGTTGCTGTTCCAAAATCAATTATAATTAGAGGTCCGCCAAATTTTTCATAGGCGGCAACTGCATTCACAATCCTATCAGCACCTACCTGTTTTGGATTATCATACTTTATCTTAAGTCCTGTCTTTACTCCAGATGCAACCACAATTGAGTTAATTCCAAAATATCTTTGAGAGAGATGCTGAATGGTGAAAAGTACTGAAGGAACAACTGTAGATATTATTATATCGTCAATATCCTGCATCCTTAGTCCTTCATATTCAAACAACTGACTCACTATCATGCCATATTCATCTGTACTCTTTTGAGCATCCGTTTTAATTCTCCAGCTTGTAATAAGCTCTTTGTCTTTAAACACTCCAAGCACAATGTTGGTGTTACCAATATCAAAAGCTAATAACATCTATGTGTTTCCTTCCGCTATGTTTATCCTTCTGCAATTTCAAGTCTTTTTAGGGCAAGTGCTATTGTCAACGCAGGTATAACTCTATTTCCTGTAATCTCAGCACCTAATACATCATTTATTCTCTTTAACCTATATTGCACAGTATTAGTGTGAATTCCCATAAACTTTGCAGTCTTTGAACTATTTAGACCTGCATCAAGCACAAAAGTTTCAAGTGTATCAAGAAGCTGTTTGGCTTTGTTACTACCAAGTTCTCTATTGAACGGATCTAGCAAGTTCATAAAAGTTTCTTTAAGGCTACTATTCTGCATTCTGATATTGGTGCAATTACTAACCAGCGTCATATCATATACCGTAAAAACCCTCTTATACGGGAATACGTATTCAACAAACATCCAGTTTTCATTGATCAGTCGATATCCTGATGCGGCACCTTCAATTCCATTTATTCCGGTCGAATGAAAAATTCTGACAGACTTTGACCCTTCTTTTAGTTTTGAGAAAAAGTTAAGGCATAGTGACCTGCAAGATGCATTTTCATCATCTGCATCCTGACTCTCACCTTTTAGGATTATTCCATATATCTCACCCTCTGATGCTAGCCTTAATATTTCAAAATTATGCTTGGATTCCATTTCATAGATGAGCTTATTTGCATGAGTCAAATCTATACCTTTACATTGAAATACGCTAAGCATATTTTCATCAATAATCTCAAGTTCATTTCTAAGCGAAGATGCAAGGCTCAAATTTCCTCGCATTAGAGCTTTAATAAAGTCTGCTTTAGCATCCCGCTCTGGTGTAAACTTCCACATACCCATTGCAATTTCGATGATCTCGGCAAGTTTAGTGATTTCACCCGCAGAATAATTATCGTCATTGTCTACGATAAAAATAAAATGCTTCTGCCCATCAATTAGAATTGGACCCCAATATGTTAGAACTCCATTTACATTAATAAAGGTGTAAATGCCAGATTTCTCTACATCACGTTCTTTCCCTAGTCTAATGGCTTCCTCAATCGTTGTCTGGTGACGAGTTTCTACTGTTAATATTGGATTAAAATCCTTACTCAACAAAATAACCTGAAAGTCATTGCTAATCGCTGCTTCTTTGAGAGCAGTCTGAAAATTCGAGTATTTTTCAAAATTCAGTAGATGGAAGATGGTTTTAGTAATTAAATCATTTTTAAAATTATCTCCATACAAAATTTTATCCATAACGCCTTCTATGACATCCGAATATCTTATATCTTCACCGTTGTTGTCCTTAATGCAAAGCAAAGGCAAGTCAAGTTCTCTAGCTATCTCAACTGTTTTGTCCTTTAAAAACAGATCTCCATTTCTCCAGAAAACAGCAATGCCTGCAATTTTTGCCGAAGCGAGTGATTTTACAACTTTGATTTGGAGTTCCTCTTGCATAGGCTTGCCATCATTTCCTTGGAAAGATGTTAAAACTAGTTGATTGGGCTTGCCATTTTCTGCAAGAATGCTTTCCAACGTGTTTCCATCCATCACCGAGACACTTGTAACCCTTCTATATCCTTGTGATGCTCCAGAAAGCACTTGAGATTTGCTGAGTGAGTCTATTTCAAGGCAATCATCGATTGTTACCTTCATGTTTATTCCTCCTCAGTATCATGAGAATCTTCTTCTCCTACGTCTTCTATATCTCTATTATCATCTGGGCTTTGATGGTCGTCTAGTTTGGTTCTCTTTGAATCAGTTGTACGAACATTTATTTTGTCATCCCTAATGTGATCGGAATCATCTGTGTCCCTATTTTTCTCGGAATCGTCTGGGACTTTATTTTTCTCGGCATCATCCCTGTCTTTGTTTTTCTCATTGTCATTATCGATATTTTCGCGGATTACTACCATCTTATTTTTGGTGCCAAAATGAGGATTACCCGGAATCATACCTGCTACTGCTACTACCTTTGACTTATCATCTGCGGATAATCCATTAGCTTTTGACCTTGCTTCCGCTATCATTTTATCTCTTTCAGCAGCGTCCTTTGCATTTTCCTCTTTAATTATTCTTTCTTCTTCCGCAATCTGCTCTGATAAGGTTTCAGCATCTATTTCATTGTTGAAAAGAGCTTCGAATTGCTTGCCGTCAATGGTTTCGACTTTAAGAAGTGCTTCAGCTACTCTAACTAGCTTGTCCATATTCGCTTCAAGAATTCTCTTTGTTTCTTCAAATGCTTTTTCAATAATTCTTCTAACTTCTTCATCAATCTCAGAAGCAGTGTTTTCTGAATGGTTTTGTCTTGTTGAGAAATCTTTCCCTAGGAAAACTTCATCTGAACCACTGTAATTGACAGGACCAAGTTTTTCACTAAATCCATATTTGGTTACCATATCTCTTGCAATATCCGTTGCACGCTGAATATCATTAGATGCGCCAGTACTAATATCTTCTAGTGTCAGGTGCTCAGCAACTCGACCTCCGAGAAGATGGAGAATATCATTAAACATACCTTTTCTGGTCTTAAAGAATCTCTCATCCTTAGGCAGTGACATAGTAAATCCACCAGCCATTCCCCTAGGCACAATCGTTACCTGGTGAACAGGATCGGAATCTGGAATAGACCTCATAACAATTGCGTGACCAGCTTCATGGTAAGCAGTCAGTTTTCTCTCAGCCTCAGAGATAACCCTGCTTTTCTTTGCGGGTCCTGCTATCACC
Organism: uncultured Eubacteriales bacterium; assembly: GCA_900553025.1. GTDB lineage: Bacteria > Bacillota > Clostridia > Peptostreptococcales > Anaerovoracaceae > S5-A14a. The sequence continues at coordinate 4,686 of USBT01000012.1, forward strand.
TTTGTCGTGGCTTCTTCTATGTCGTTCATCCTTATTCTCGTGCCATTTCTTCTAGCCGCAAGCAAGGCAGCCTCGTTAAGTAGGTTCTCAATATCAGCAGGCGTAAATCCTGGTGTTCTCCTTGCAAGAATACTAGGAGAAACCTTCTCATCCATTGGCTTATTCTTTGAATGAACCTTAATTATCTCTTCTCTTCCCTTTACATCTGGGATTCCAATAACAATCTGTCTGTCAAATCTACCTGGTCTTAATATAGCGGGATCCAACACGTCAGGTCTGTTAGTCGCAGCCATTATTATGACGCCCGAATTTTCTCCAAATCCATCCATCTCAACAAGGAGTTGGTTAAGTGTTTGCTCTCTCTCGTCATTGCCTCCGCCAAGACCAGCACCTCTTTTTCGACCAACAGCATCTATCTCATCTATGAACACGATACAAGGAGCATTCTTCTTAGCTTGATCGAATAAATCTCTAACCCTTGAAGCACCGACTCCTACAAACATCTCGACAAAGTCAGAACCACTTATCGTAAAGAAAGGGACGCCAGCTTCACCTGCAGTTGCCCTTGAAACATAGGTTTTTCCAGTTCCGGGAGGGCCAACAAGCAACACTCCCTTTGGTATACGTGCACCCAAATGCTGGTATTTAAAAGGATCCTTTAGAAAGTCAACAATCTCTCTAAGTTCCTCTTTTTCCTCGTGAAGCCCCGCAACATCGTTAAAGGTGATTTTCTTTCCATCTCCCTTATACATCTTTGCCTTGCTTTTGCCGAAATTAAATGCTTTACCCTGTCCGCCCTTAGACATCATAATAAATAAAAATACGGCAATCCCAACCATTACAAGCGTGGGTAGAAAGTTAACAAACCCCTCCATCATAGAAGGTGGCTTCGTTGTGAATTCCTTTATTGTCCCATCTTTCAGTTGAGGAAAAACATAGGTTTCTTCAAGCCAAGCTATTTCATTTAAATATGGAGCATAGGCAACGACATACCTTTTCTTTTTTCCATTTTCATTATCCCCAAGGATTGAATTAATAGACTTTTCGAGTGCCTCTTTCTGTTTGTCAGGATCATTGCTATTGCTGGATTTTTTGATTTCTGCTCGATCTTGCTTCCTTTTCTTATCTGCCGCTTCAGCCTCTTTTCGCTCTTTAGCAGTCATTATCTGAGCACGAATTTTACGCTCAGAAATATCAATCTTAACAACCTCTCCCTTTTCTAAATATTTAATCATCGTCGAAAAAGGAACTTGCTTTTCAGTATAATTACTACCTTTAAAATAAGATGCCATCCCAAGGATTATAGCACATATTATCAGATATACAACTAAATTCTTGCCGAATTTCTTCAAATTATAGTCCTCCTAACTTGCTGCAAACAGCCCTAATATGATATCACATTTCCCTTAAAATCTCAATATGAAACCAGCCCTCAGCGCCGTTTCCATTACTATTATTTAAAACCTTATTGCTATCTATTTGAAATTCTACTGACAAACGTCCATTAGAACGCCCTGTCAAATCTCCCATCCATATAACTTCTGAGCCAACCGCAATAAGCGGTATGCGATTTCTAAGAATTCTGGGTATCTTATCATCCACTAAAATATTCTTAATTTTCTTTTTTTTGCCATCTTTTAAAACCATATAATCCCCTGGATTTCGATAGCGCAAAACAGGTTTCTTCGATTTGCCATATTTTTTCTCAAATACTGACTTTGCAATGAATACATCAAAGTGCATATCACTATTTTCGAATTGATGATATGTGCTGTTAAATGTGCTTCGATATGTGCTTTGACACGTGCTTCGATATGCACCTTGAGCAGCCTTATCAGTATCCTTACATTTAATATGCTCCCTCTCGCGCATATTCTCTGGTAGATTATCTACCGTTGAAATTTTCATATCAAACGAGTTCTCCATTAAAAAAAACTCATCTGCGAAAATGCCAATATCCCCATATATTCTGCATGCTTTAAAACCATAAGGCAGATTGATTTCCATTGATGGATTCTCCGAGTCTAGAAGCTCAACTAAGGATTCCATATGCTTATAACTAATATTATCCAATATTCCCATCTGCTTAAGTATAATAGAGAATACTCTCTTTTGTATTGCAACATGATAGGTTCTCAGCACATCTGCAGAAATAATCGACATATATTGCGTCAATATTATTTTGTACTCGGATTTCAATGCTTCTATGCATTCATACGCCTTTCTATCAAGGAAGTCCTCCTGCTCTCTTGCGATATCCCCAAGTCTTATAACGGCCTCTTTCAAAGCTGGATTAATGCTTTCCATTGCAGGAATTATATCAAGCCTAATCTTATTTCTCGCGTATATGGGTAGCTCATTTGTATTGTCTTTGCAGTAACTGAAATTTTCAGTATCCAACGCTTTAAGTATGTCGCGTTTAGAAACATCCAAAAGAGGTCTTATAATTTTAAATCCAGCAGCCGTCATCTCGACCTTTTGCATTGCTTTAATCCCCGTGATGCCAGTCCCCCTTATTATCCTAAACAAAATCGTTTCCGCTTGGTCATCCATATTGTGAGCTATCAGAATTTTAGGTGATTTCCCGGTATGTTTAAAAACTTTTTCGGCTTCCTCATAAAACGATTGATATCTGACTATGCGACCTGCTTCCTCCGTTGAAAGTTTACGCTCACTTGCAACCTTCTTAATATCAGCAGAAACAACCCTTAGATTACAATTATATTTTTTGCAAATCGAACGCACAAAATATTCGTCAGCATCGCTTGCCTTCCCACGAAGCCCATGGTTAACGTGGACGCAGTTTATTGATAAATCAAACTCAGACTTCATCTGATTGAGAGCATAAAAAAGACAAGCTGAATCAGGTCCTCCTGACAAAGCGAGAATTATTTGATCACCGTTATCTAAAAAGTCTAAACTCTTAATACGTTCTCTAATTTCTTCTAAAGTCATATTGGGATTATACCACAAATAGTTATTACTTCACATCTAAAATCACAATTTTAAATACTTTTTTGTTATTTGCAACAAAATACCGGTAAACCCTGGCATTTCGCTTCGATTTTACCGGCACTATTTTTTTATCAAATTGTCTAGTTCCTCTATGGTCCTAGGTGTGTTTTCAACCCTTGAAATTACACCTTTTTCAACCAATCTGTCGTAGAAATCTAATATCATAGGCTTCTCAAGGTTAGCTTTTTTCAGCACGTCTGTGTCGTGAAATACAGTCCGTGGTTCATCATGCATCAGAACCTTTCCAGCATCAATTACAACGACCTCATCTGCCCAACCATAAGCATAATTTACATCATGAGTAGACACAAGCACTGTAATCCCTTCATTTACCATCATTTCTATTATGTTGTTTACTATATATGTGTGCTTAGGGTCAAGGGATGATGCTGGTTCATCTAAAATTACAATCTTTGGCATCATAACCAAAACATCCGCAATGGATACCTGCTTCTTCTGCCCTCCTGACAGAGCATGCGTAGCTTTGTGCACGAATGGTCCTATCAAAAGCCTGTCAACTACTTTGTTAACTGCCTCTTCTGCTTCCTCTGCACTCATACCCATGTTCATTGCACCAAATGAGATTTCCTGCTTTACACTTGCAGAAAATAGCTGATTGTCTGGATCTTGAAAAACAATCCCGACCTTTGATCTAAGCTCCAGAAGCGATTTTTTATCGTAGGCAACTTCTTTTCCATCGACTTCAAGTCTGCCCTTGATTATTTTGTGAATTCCATTTAACGTCAGGAAAAAGGTCGACTTGCCTGCTCCATTTGCACCTAAAAATGCTATCTTTCGTCCTCTTTTTATTTCGAGCGAAAACCCATCAAGTGAATATGTCTGCTCATCATCATATGAGAAATAGAGATTTTCGGCTCTAACAATTATATCCTGTTTTGTGGTCTCGCTAGACTTTTGGCTACAATTCGGTTTTTCTTTTTCACTTAAATTATCATTCATTCTTTCTTCCTGCATATTACTACCTCTAATAGATGCTAAATGTAGACTATATTACAAGCTTTTATCCATATCGTCACCGCAAGCATGAACGCCCCGAGACAGCCGATAAGTATCATCGTTTGACTATTTTGTTCATAATGCTCCTCAATCATCTTAAGCTCCCCATCATAACCACGCGCTTCCATGGCGTCGAATAAGCTTCCTGACCGCTTGAGAGAATTTATGAAAAGTGCTGACAGCATAGCTCCAAATGACTTGATTGATGTACTGTAATTGCGATATCCGAGCCTTGACTTTTGGGAGGTTGTAATGTTTACTGCAACATTCAACAAAATAAAAATAAATCGATAAATTAACATCATAAGTTCGACGAAAATTTTCGGAAGATGCCAGCGTTTAAGTACGGAAATTATATCCGGCATCGTTGTGTTTAGCGATAGAAAATATAGGCTTGATACTGATGCCAGTGCTGTCATTATGAGCTGAAAGCCTTTCCACATTCCGATTTTGCTTCCAGTTAGATAATAGTTCCCTATTGGAATAGCGTAAAAATCCAATGTCGTCCTTGATATATTGACAAAAAGTGCGATGGTCCCAAAGATTAGAAATGAAAGTGGCCACGTTAGTAATATTCTATATCTTTTGCCATTTAATCCGCCCTTAACGACATTCAAATAATAATTCAGAAGCAAAATACCTATGGCGAGAAAAACAGATCTGCTCGCAATTAGAAGGATGAGCGTCAAAATACAATAGAGTACCTTTTCGCTCGGGTTCACATATCTAAGTTTTGAGTAATAGCACAATTTATCTATAATAAGCATTTTAATCCCTTAAAAATATGTCGGCCGAATATCCAGCCGACATAAATATATCTCTAGTGTATAACTCTTGTATTATACAGTAAATACACTCAGATTTAATAATATTAGACTTAGTCTTAGTCTTCGTCGGCATCCTCAGGAATACCGTATTTTTTCCTGTCCTTAGCACGCTGTGTAAGCTTACCGAGAATAAATGCTACTACACCTACACCAATACCTGTTTGAACGCAGAAAATTAGTGATTCAACTTCCCCTGGAAGCTCTCCGCCGAGCATTTTCTCAAGGATAGGCTCAGCCCAAGGCTCATACTCATAGTCCTCATCCGTAATTCCCTTTTGTTCTTTGACAATATCGCTGATTGCTCCGCTACCAGCATCGTCAGAGCCACCAAATTCAGCGTCCTTTAATGCAAATAGAGGGACAATGGCAAGTAGCACACAGATTATTATCAACAAAACAGCTAGTTTTGAACTACCTTTCTTATTCATTTTACACCTCCTATTTCTGCGGTGCAAGACCGATAGCTCTCATTTCAGGTTTAGCATAATTGATAAGAGCCATGTAAACAAGTGCGGACAGTATACCTTCGATAATTGCAAGTGGCACCTGAGTTGCAGCAAAGATTCCTAAGAACTTAGCAACTGACGCCATAACTCCGCCCGTTTCTGACGGATATGCAAATGCAAGTTGGAAACTTGTGATGCAATAAGTAAACAAATCTCCAAGGGCTGTTGCAAGGAATACAGCAAAAGGTTTGTTTATATTTGTTCCCTTAAGCCCCTTCCACAAAATCCAGGTGAGTATAGGCCCTCCGATAGCCATTGAAAATGTATTGGAGCCTAGAGTTGTAAGTCCACCGTGTGCAAGGAGAATTGCCTGGAAAAGTAGAACAATAATTCCAAGTACACTCGTTGCTGCTGGACCGAACAAAACAGCACCAAGCCCAGTTCCTGTCATGTGTGAACAGCTTCCAGTAACGGATGGTATCTTGAGAGATGAAAGCACGAACACAAACGCTCCAGCCATAGCAACCAGAACCATCGTCCTTCTATTCTCTTCAGTTAGTTTTTTAATTTTGATAATACCTGCTACAACGAATGGAATCGAAACAGCCCCCCAAATTAAGCAGTGCGTAAGTGGCAAATACCCTTCCATGATGTGCATGCCGTGTGATACGGGCACAATTCCGAAAATGAGTGCAAAAGCCGTGCTCAAAGAAAGGAGAGTTTTCTCTCTTTTAGTCATGATGACCTCCTTTTGTAAATAAAAAAACACTTAAAACAATAAGAAATTATGATACTTGGAAATGTCGGGACGTCAAGGCTATAGCCGTGCAATCTTACGATTGCATATAAATTGCATATAAATTGCATGTAAACTATGGCATGCGTGTTTAAGCAAAGCCACCCGTAAAACGGATGGTTTTATTTGTCCCATACGCTAGTGCATGAGTCGGAGCTTATATGTCCCATAAAAAATGCCCAACAGGGCACTCAATTTAAAACACAAACCAATGCCTGTCATCTCTCGTAACATTCCGCATCAATTCAGTGGCAGTTCTTCTGACTTCGATATCATAGGGCGTTTAGCCTTCCCAAAAGACTTATTATATGAATTAGCAACCTGCGATATTGCTATTTCACAATATCATTCTATATCGCGATGCTATCTACAATGTCTTTCAGTGGCAGTTTTAAACGTCCTCCATCTTCACAGCGGCGGGACCGTGGAAGCTTTTACTTCCTTCTCTTTTAAACTTTATGTACCTACTGAATAATTTCATGAATATATTATCATTATAAATGTATAAAGTCAATATGTTCATTTTCCTTATCATGATATCTATTATTGTTGCTCATTCCATATACTTTCAATGTTCGATTATTCTTCCTCATAGTCAACTCCTTTTCTAAAATGCTATCGTTAAAATATGCACCCTACTTACAATTACACGATAGAAATTTCAAATGCACCCACTATGAAAAACCGACCTTTGAAATCAGTAACAGCTAATCACAAAGGCCGATATATTTTAGTTGAAGTTAATATTAACTCTCTTTTATTCTCTTTCTAATTCCTACAGCAATAAGCAGTAGTCCTGATAATCCCATCAATGTACCATATAACGCTAGATTAGAGCTGTCGCCTGTCTTTGGCGATGTCTTATTATTTTGTATCTGTGGCTTGTTATTCTTACTGTAAATCGCATAGACCGTTATATCTTGATTTACTGCGGTAGTACCTGTAAATGCAGTTCCTTTACCGTCTTTTTGAGTATTCCACTCTTTGAAAGTATATCCACTCTTAGTTGGATTTTCTGGCATTGATTCATCAGTTAAACCATCATTATCAATAGTCTTGCCATTTTCTACTTTTACCTTGGCGTATTCCTCATCCTTATTTATGAATGTAACGGTATTGTTTGCTGGCTTATTTACTTTAAAGGTATATGATATTAGATTTGGTTTATCAGCTGGTGATGTACTATCACGACCATCTTCATTTTGTTTTGCAGCCATCATATAGTATGTTCTATAAATATAATCATCTGCACCCTTTTTACTCATATCCCTATTTTTTATCACTTCTTCATTAGTACCATAAGCCAAATCAAATGCCCCATATGAATATCCTGTAATTTTCAGTTCTTTATCTACTTCTACATTATCGTTAATCTTTAGATTTGTAATTTCAAGTGAAATATTATTTAATTTGCTAATTAACTCAAATGTTTTTAAAAGCGATTTTTCTGATTTACTATTATCTTTACGAACATGAACTACTAAACGTTGCCCTTCAACTTCAGGAGTAATATTAAAACCACTAATTCCAGAAATAGAATATTTAGTATTTGAATCAACAGCAACTCCATTCGGTAAATCTAATACAAACACAAGTTCTGAATCAGAATCAGCAAAATCTTTCTTCCACGCGGAATTCATATGTGTATCCCATGATTGCTGAGGGGTTCCACCGTTATTAGCGCTATGAGTCCAAAGCAATGTAGCATTTAATGCTTTTTTCATTCTTGAAGTATCTAAGCTAAACTTAAGATTTATCCCTTCTTTTTTAGATAATTTTGCAATATCATCATGTTGCGTGTTGCCCGCTACTGAAATATCTCCGTAAACATATAAGTCATTATCTATAGGCATATTTGTTTTTACATCCATTTTAAATGCATTATATAAATCCATATTAAATTGTTGCAATACTTCTGGTGTTTGCATCAATGCTGGATTATCTGCCATCATTTTATATGCTGGGATTAAAAAATTGCCAAGATAATCATCTCCAGCAACATCAAGCAGTCCTGTTCTGTCAGTTCTAATTCCTGTATTCGGATAAAGTGATTTATCATCATTTGTTGAGAACGCTATACCATTAAGCGAACTTTTATCCGGCGTCATTAAATATTTTGGAATTGGATTATTGCTTTTATATTGAACTTCTGCCCAATAATTATCCTTTACAAGATTTTTTATTGAATCAGGCATTCCATCAAAATTATTTTCTGCAAATACTGTTCCAAATGATGAAATTGTAAGTAGAACAGCAACTAAGACCGTACTAAAAATTTTCTTCATATTTTGTCACCTCTAACGAATAATATTTAAACTTGTTTTGGTAGCAGTAATGTCGACAATTTTATGTTCCCAAAACAAAACTTTTTTATAAAGTTCACACTTTCCGTCAGAAGATATATTTCCTAAATTACTTACCGAAGGATCATTAATTTCTACGGAATATGGTATGTTAACTTTTATCTCATGACCTGTAGTGCCTTTTTCTTTTTCATATAATTTGAAGAATCCTTCATAGTCATTCCAGTTACCCAAATCAAATGTGAATGTTACAGAATTATTATCTTTATTATATGCTTTCTCTATTTTACTGATTGTGACAGTATTTTCTGAAAAAGTAATATCGTCTATATTTACTTTAAAATTACTTGGAAAATACACTGTGTATTTGGCATTAGGAAATTTTTGTCCTTGACTAAACATTACTAAACGATCCCACTGTTTACCACCTGTTGAATGTCCTTTAATATCTGCAATATATTTATCATATGCACCTTCAAACAAATCACTCGCTTCAACGCTTCCAGAAACTGTTCCTTCATAATAAAGTTTGCCTTCTTTTGTAGCTTCTTTACCCTCTGCTTTAACAGTTTTGGATAAATCAATCGTGCCAGTAATTAAGTTACTTCCTTGTTCATAGTGACTTGGCACATTATTACTCGCAGCAAATACACTTGTTGTTCCGGCAAATATGCCAAACATCATTAGTAGAACCATTATTAAGCCCATAGATTTTTTAATTATTTTTTTCATTGCTATTATCCTCCTTTGTATTTGAAAAAGATTATAAAAAAATTGGCAAAAGTACATACCTATCCATCAGGTAAATATTCTTGCCAACTATAAGAATCTACATCACAAAAGGACAGATTTATAGGTCTGTCTGTCTGTCTGTCTGTCTGTCTGTCTGTCTGTCTGTCTAAAAATTGTGTACATATTTTTCATTACATGTCAACTCTTTTCATCTAATTATACAAGTGTATTATATCAACTAAATCACTTTATTGCCAGTGCCATATGTCATATTTTTTCAAAAACCTTACACAATTATTTTACACTAACTTCGGAATTGCCTGTGTATGTTTTTTGTGGTTACAGGCGAAGTGACAGTGTGAGTGAAAGTTAGATGTGTATGGAATGGTGATTATGTATGAAATGACATTGCATCTTAGTGATGATTAACTAGTCGTAGCTTTCGTGTACAAAGTATTAACTCACCCTAAACAAAATATTAAACCCCCTCAACAAATAAATTGCTAAAGGGGTTTTGCTTATGTGCTTCATGTAATATTTTAACTAATATGAAACTGATTGCATCATCATATATATAATATGCTTATAAGCTTCGTTTTTTTCTCGCTATGATGTATACCGCACCCAATGCAACGATACCTAGTCCGATGTAACCCATAGCATTCGCTGTGTCGCCAGTTTTAATACCGTTGTTAGGCTTTAAAGGTTTATTCTTTACTGAATTGGCACTATCTTTGTTTTTGTCATTCTGCGCTTTATCAGGATTTGTTTCGCTAGGGTTTTTAACATCTGGATTTGGATTCGTTTCAGATGGTTCGTTAACTTTCAAGCCTGCTTTTACGCTCTTTTGGAACTTTTCAATCGCTTTGTCTAGTTTTTCTTTTTGAGCGTCAACAGCCTCCTGCTTAGCGTTCTCATCTTCGTTGACTTTCTTTGCTTCAGCAATCGCTTCATCGAGTGCTTTCATTGCCTCAGCTGTAGCCCACTTATCTGTTGGCTCTATATCTTTTCCGTCAGTACTGGTCTTTATATCTTTCTTAGCATCCTCGGCGGACTTTAATGCTTTTTCAAGCTCGCTCTTGTTTGCCTTAGGTTTTTCTGCATTGTAAATATTATCTCTAAAATCTCGTGTTTCTTTCTTGTAGGCACTATATATGGATTTTTTTAGCTTCTCAACATTTGAGCTGAATGTATAATTTGTAGGATTTTGTCCATTCAAATTCTTGTCTTTTTCGATTGCTTCTTTCATCAATCCTTCGATATCTGCTTTTTTATAAGTTTTGCCACCATATTCAAAGCTGACATCTTTGATTTTATCCAATTTTTTAATTCTTTGGTTATACATCTCTTTTTTGAATGCTTTCATCGATGTATATTTACCATTAAATATTTTCGGTAATATATCGCTATCAGTCAAAGCTCCGTCTTTTATATACTTATTAGACATGTAAGGCACGAGCCCGTTTGTATATCCGAATTCTCCTAAGAGTTCAAAAGATAATCTTCTCAGCGAAACATCGCCTACGCTACCGTTCGGATTTTCAGATCCTGCGTAGAAAGATGAAAATAGAGGGATTGTGTGATAATCATTGTTTTCTGCATGACTTTGATCTGGCGTTCTCTTTGAATAATCGTATCTTTTTACGACTAAATCATTGTCTACAAAATCATCTACAGATTTTAATTCTAAATTTGATACACTTGAGAATGTATCAATCGCCTGAGTTTTAGGTCCATTTGCTTGTGTTAGTTTTTTCAGATAATCAGCCTTGTCATCTCTCTTGATAAGCTCGTTTGCCTCGATTATTTCAAGCGAGTAAATAAGGTCAAGCTGATTGTGCATATAGTTTTTAATATTATCTTCTATATTTGGAGTTTCCGTGAACTGCTTATAACTTGAGTTCATCCAATTTCTGTTTTCGTATATTAAATTAAGGCCAAATATAGGGGCGTCATTTTCAAAGGACTCGAGAAGCCCCCTAGGGTAAAGCTCCGGTTGTGTATCAAGTCTACGCTCATTTCCCTGAAGATGTTCTTTGTTATACAAATGAATGAGCTCGTGCGAATATGCAGACAAACCTCTGAAATCCAACGCTCTATTTATGAGCATTCTGATATCGCTTGGATTTTCAGCTACTGCTCCTGCATTGATAAACGGACTGTACATATTAAGAGGAGTAAAAAACTCTCTTAGTCCAATTGTTTCATATTGTCCTGCCCATGTATTTTTTGAAGTGTATCTGCTATCCACTTCATATACCTTTTCGTCTTCGGCTTTTTTTGTTCTGAGCGCATCCTTTACAACAGTATTTCTGTTTGGAATTAAGTTGTTAGATAGGCTTTCCCATATTTTAATATGATTTTTCTGAGCCTCACCAACTTCATTTAGTTTATTAACAAGTGCTTCCTCATCTGAAGCATTATTCTTATATACATAAGTGTCGTATAATCCGTATGTTATACTTGCGTCATTTACGATAAGATATATCGATTCTTTTGGTAGATTCAAAAGTGGCAAGATATGATTCAATGTTCTTGGGTAATCAGCAAATCTGTCAAACAAACCCTTTTTCATATCTTTGTCTATGTATTTTAAGGGTTTGATATTGTTTTCAAACCAAGCATCTTTATTGCCCTCACCCACAGAATTTATCAAAAAGGTCTTAAAGTCAGAGTCTTTTTTGAAATTTACCGAAATAACATTATTATATAAAGTAGAAATCTGCCTGTAATCTAAAGCAGTGCTACTTTGTTTTCCTAAGTTGATTACCGCCTGCAACCTGTCGTGTTCTGTCAAATTATCATATAATTTTTCTTTAAGAGTTTTACCTGTATTATCAACCGGAACATTATATAACTTTTCCAAATAGGCAAGTCCCATTACGAAATGATGCTTGTTCTTTCGTACAAAATCCTCTGATTTCGGACTTACATGTAATTCGTCGAGGTATGGTATAACATCATTTTTTATCTCATTAAATTTACTCAGGTAAATATTATTTTCGATTGTTTCTTTTAAGATAATAGCTTTAGCTTTATTGTAGTAAGCTTCTTTTTCTTCGTTTGTTAAATCTTTCCAAGCCTTTCCATCCGCTTTGGCAAGATTTATAGCTTTTATTACATACTCCGTACCCACTCTAATACCAAGAGTATCCAATAATTCACTATCCATAAATTCTATTTTTTTAATCTCATCCGGAAGTGGCTCCTTAGCGTCTTTTAATTCAGTCTGATTTTCTGTAGCCATATCAGGAGTTTTCTTTAAAGCCTTTGCTTCTAAATCATGATTTTTTGTAGCGCCTTCCAAGTCTCCTAAATCAACATCTTTATTTATACTGCTATCGTTTTTAGTATCCTCAGCTGGTGCTGCGTTTTTCAGTTCGGATTCTTCGATTTGCTTCTGAGCTTCATCTGCATTATTTTGTGCATTAAGATCCGTATCTGATGAATCGAATGCATAACTCATGCTCGCCTGACCAAATATCATGCTCACAATCAAGCAAATGGCAAAAATCTTTCTCTTGTTTTCAAATTTTTTAAATAACATCTGCCGTCCTTTCTCTGATAAGTAATTATTTTTCATTTTGTAAATTATCTCCTCTATGTTAAAATCGAATAAAAGTCGGGTATATTAGCGATATACCAAAACAATGGTATACGAAATTGAGTTATTTTAACATATCTGGAATGGAGTGACAAGTATGAAAAGAAAAAAAATTGCAATAAACGGATTCGGTAGAATAGGCAGATTGGCATTTAGAAAAATATTTGAAGAGGGTGAACTTGAAATTGTAGCTATCAACGATTTAACAAATCCGAAAATGTTAGCACATCTCCTGAAATACGATAGTGTTCAGGGAGCCTTCGGCGGTCATAGAATAGAAAATAAAGATTCATCAATTATTGTTGACGGGAATGAAATTCCCGTATACTCAGAGTCAGATGCAAGCAAGCTGCCGTGGGAGAAATTGGAAGTGGATATTGTCCTTGAATGCACAGGCTTTTACACAAGTAAAGCGAAATCGCAGGCACACATTGATGCAGGTGCAAAGAAGGTTCTAATCTCAGCTCCTGCCGGCGACGATTTACCCACGATTGTCTTCAATGTAAACCATAACATGCTTACTTCTGATGATAAAATTGTATCCGCTGCAAGCTGCACGACAAATTGCCTCGCTCCTATGGCAAAGGCACTTAACGAGTACAGAGAGCTTCGCACAGGCTTTATGACGACAATCCACGCATACACCGGAGACCAGATGTTGCTTGACGGACCTCATCGAAAGGGAGATTTGAGGAGAGCACGTGCAGGCGCTATAAATATCGTGCCAACAAGCTCAGGAGCCGCATCAGCCATTGGGCTTGTTATTCCAGAGCTTGACGGTAAACTAATAGGTTCAGCACAACGCGTACCCGTTCCATCAGGCTCGCTGACAATACTTGACGCAACACTAAAGGATGAAACTGATACAGTAAGTGTAGAGGGCATCAACGAAGCAATGAAGTCTGCTGCTAACGAATCTTTCGGATATAATGAGGAAGAAATCGTTTCATCTGACGTTATCGGTATGTCATACGGTTCCTTATTTGATGCAACAGAAACACTTGCTCAAAAATGTGGAACGCATATTTATGAAGTTAGGATTGTTGCTTGGTACGATAATGAAATGAGCTATGTAAGCCAAATGGTGAGAACTCTTAAATATATGGTAGCTCTATAAATATTTTCTTAGCTTCAATGCAACGGGAACAGCAACTGCCAATTTAACTATGTCGCCAGGTAAAGTTAGTAAGAAGCCATTCATTATTAGTGGCCATAACCCTATCGAGTTTGACATAAAAATATTTGCAAGCAAATACCAATAAAATAAGCCACATATATACACGATAGATATGTTCACAATGCCGAACCTAAAAAAATCAACCATCTTCAACGGCATTTTCTTTGAGCAATAGCTGTTGAATAATCCTCCTGCTACATAGTTTGCAACGACAAACCCAATTAGATAGCCAAATCCAGGTGTGAGTACATATCCAAGACCACCACCTGAAGTAAATATCGGAACACCTATAAGACCCAAAATCAGATAAAGCACCGCTGATAGTGAGCTGTATTTTTTTGGCAAAAGAAAACATGCAAGCATAGTAAAAAATGTTTGCATGGTGAAAGGCAAAAGTGGCATAGGAACCTTGATGAAAGCCCCTACAGCAATGAGGGCTGTAAACATAGCAGAAATAGTTAGGTAATAAAGATTTGATTTTCTCATAAGAATCTCCTTTTTTAAAATACCTAACTATTATCTTATTATTTTGATTTAATGTCAACCCGTTTATTTATTTTTGTGACGTAAATCAACTAGTTTTCATGACGTAAACAATTTAGTTTTCGTGACGTAAATTGTTTAACTTTTATGACATAAACAATCTAGTTTTCGTGAGGTAAATTGTCTAACTTTTATGACCTAAATCATCTAGCTTTGGTACCATAGTCCGAGTCCTCGTCGCGCTCTGTCGCGCCCTATAATAATGCTTTACTTTTCGTCTTCCAAGCTACTCCAGAATTGAACTGTTTTAACAGCTCTACTCCAGCCCCTTAGCAGCCGATTCCTGTGGTCATCTGACATTTTTGGCTCAAAAACCTTGCCTACCTGCCAATTTTTCTTTATATCGTCCTTGTCCCTCCAGTATCCAACCGCAAGCCCGGCAAGATACGCCGCTCCAAGAGATGTAGTTTCAATAACCCTTGGTCTGATAAGCTTCTCATTTAAAATATCCGACTGAAATTGCATCAAAAAGTCATTAGCACAAGCTCCACCGTCAACCTTTAGACCCTCGATAGTTTCATCCGAAGAGTCTGTTTTGTTGGTGCTGTCTTTCATCACATCGTAAAGGTCCTTGCACTGATATGCCATCGATTCAAGTGTGGCTCTGATAATATGTTCACGACTTGTGCCCCTGGTGAGTCCAACTAATGTGCCTCTAGCATCTGCGTCCCAATATGGCGCACCCATGCCGACGAACGCAGGTACAAAATATACACCTTCGTTATCAGTAATGGTTTTCGAAGCTAATTCCGTGGATGCAGCACTTTCAACAATCCGAAGCTGATCTCGAAGCCATTGCACAGCAGCACCACATACAAAGACTGAACCTTCAATCGCGTATTTTAGCTCATCTCCTATTCCCCATGCAATGGTTGTCAATAAACCGTTATCCATAAACACAGGTTTGTCGCCAGTATTCATTAGAAGGAAATTACCAGTTCCATATGTGGATTTGGTTTCTCCTTCCTCAAAGCAAGTTTGTCCAAATAATGCACACTGTTGATCGCCCGCTGCACCAGCTATTTTAATCGGTCCTCCAAAAATTGTAGTTATAGTTTCGCCATAGATTTGTGAAGAAGGAACAGGTTCAGGCAACATGTTCGACGGAATATCTAAAATTTCAAGAATTTCATCGTCCCATTTCAAGTCTTTAATATTGAACATCATAGTCCTCGAAGCGTTTGAATAATCCGTTACATGTACTTTTCCATTTGTCATCTTCCAGATAAGCCAGGTTTCAACGGTACCAAACAATAAATTCCCTTTTTCAGCTTCTTCGCGAGCACCTTCTACGTTCTCTAAAATCCATCTTAATTTAGTCGCACTGAAATAGCTATCAATTATTAGACCAGTTTTGCTCTTAATCTTTGATTCAAGCCCACTAGCTTTGAGAGTGTCGCAATAGTCCGAGGTTCTTCTGCATTGCCAAACTATAGCGTTATATATGGGTTTGCCAGTATTTTTGTTCCATACTATTGTGGTTTCCCTCTGATTTGTAATGCCTATGGCTTCTATATTTTCATAATCTCCGTTCAGTTTGAGCAAGGCTTCCTGTGCGACATTCATCTGCGTTGTCCAAATCTCCATAGCGTCCTGCTCTACCCAGCCCGATTTTGGAAAAAACTGTTGAAATTCTTTTTGAGCCGTAATAATAGGCTCTCCTTTTTTATTGTAAATGATCGCTCGACAGCTCGTAGTGCCTTGATCAAGTGCTAGTATATACTTTTCCATTTTATCAATGCCTCCTATCAAATTTCTCTGTGAATTTTCTTAAAAAATTTATACAAACAAAGACATTATACTGTTTGATATATCTATCCCACTTCTTGTAAGCCTAATGCCGTTTTCGTCGATATTCAAATATCCTAATTCTATATAATCCTCAAGCTCAGATTTTTCACTCTCATAAAATTTCATGAAATCTACTCCAAACTCTGATTTGAATTTATCAAAAGAAATACCATCCACGGTTCTCAGTGCTGTAAACGCAAATTCTCCTGCGGAATCCTTCAAGGTGTTTTGATGCACTTCTGAAAATATATTCGTATAAATCTCATCTGGTCTGTATACATCTCTATTAATTTTGTGAGCTAACATGAAATCTGTCAAAGATGAAACAACCTCAAACCTAAATCCATTAAGAAAAGAGGCCGCCGACGGACCTATACCCAGATAGTCAATAAACTGCCAGTACTTTAGATTATGCCTGCACTCATATCTGGGCTTTGACCAATTTGATATTTCGTAATGCGCAAATCCGCTATCTTTCAACATATCACATGTTTGGTGGTACATCTGTCTGTCCAGTTCATCGCTCGTTTCGTCAAACTCTCCGTTTTTAAAACGCTCAAAAAATTCAGTACCCTCTTCTAGCTGTAGTCCATATATTGAAAGATGCTCAGGAGAGAGATTTATAGCCGCTTTCAAATTTTTCTCCCATCTTTTTAAAGTCTGATTAGGTAACGAAAAAATCAAGTCAAGATTTAGGTTGTCAAAGCCAGCTTTTCTAGAAGCTTCAACTGTTTTTAGCGCAGTATCGACATCGTGAATTCTTCCTATCTGTAGAAGCTCGCTATCGTCAAGGCTTTGAATTCCTATACTTATTCTGTTAATACCTGCCGATTTATATGCCATCAGTTTTTCAAGACTAAGACTTCCTGGGTTAGACTCTACTGTAATCTCTGCATCTTTATCAATACAAAAAACTGAATCAACCGCACCGAGTATCCGCTGCATCGACTCTGAGGATAACAAAGATGGTGTGCCTCCACCTAAGAAAATGCTGTCAACAAAATATCTATTAACGTCAAAATCACCAATTTCTCTTGGAACAAAAGATTGGTTCAATATTTGACTTTCGATTGCTTTTGTATATTCTGCTAAAGCTTCCTCTCTTAATGGAATAGAATAAAACCCACAATACCCACATTTGCTAAGACAGAATGGTACGTGTATATATATTCCTAGGGGTAGTCTACGTAAATGTGTAGCCTTATCTGTCATTTTTATTTGCCTTCATCGTATTTTAGAACGGCTGTAAAGGCTTCCTGAGGAACCTCTACCTTACCAAATTGCCTCATTCTTTTCTTACCGGCCTTCTGCTTTTCGAGCAGCTTCTTCTTCCTTGAAATATCTCCACCGTAGCATTTTGCGATTACATCTTTTCTGTATGCTCTCACCGTTGTTCTAGCGATTATTTTCTGACCTATAGCTGCTTGAATAGGAACTTCGAATTGATGCATTGGTATAACTTCCTTGAGCTTTTCGCACACAAACTTACCCCTAGCATAGGCTCTCGATTCGTGGACTATCATTGAAAAGGCGTCTACAATGCTCTTGTTTAGTAACACATCAAGTTTAACTAACTGACTTTTCTCATATCTGTCAAACTCATAATCAAGAGAACCATATCCTCTTGTTTTGGATTTAAGTGCATCGAAAAAGTCATATATTACTTCATTTAGTGGCAGATCATAGTGTAAATCCACCCTGTCACCTGCAATATATTCCATGTGGAGCATGGTGCCACGTCTTTCCTGACACATCTCCATTATTGAGCCGACATATTCCTTGGGAATAATGATATTAGTTTTAACCATTGGTTCCTCAATGTGGTCTATCTCAGTCAGAGGAGGAAGATTCGTAGGGTTTTGAATCATTTCGATACTACCGTCGTTTTTTACAATCTTGTATACAACGCTTGGAGCTGTGGTTATTACCGCAAGGTCAAATTCTCTCTCAAGTCTTTCAACTATAATTTCCATGTGAAGCAGTCCTAGAAATCCACATCTAAATCCGAATCCAAGTGCGTTTGAAGTCTCAGGCTCGAACAAAAAAGCAGCATCATTTACCTGTAGCTTTTCCAGTGCGTCCTTTACTCCCTCATATTTTTCACCTTCTGCAGGGTAAATTCCACAGTAAACCATAGATTGCACTTTCTTATATCCCGGCAATACCGATGTGGTAGGATTGCTCGCAAGTGTAATCGTATCACCTACTCTGGCATCCTTAACCTGCTTAATTGAGGCAACTATATATCCAACATCCCCGGCAGACAACTGTTTTGTAGCATTATGCGATGGTGCCATGACACCTACTTCTGTAACCTCATATTTTTTCTTGCTATTCATAAGAAGAATTTCATCGCCAGGTCTAACCTCACCATCGAATATTCGTGTATAAATAACGACACCTCTATAGTTGTCATAAACCGAATCAAATATCAATGCCTTAAGGGGTGCGTCGGGATCTCCGCTCGGCTGCGGAATGTGAGTCACTACCGCCTCTAATAGTTCTTCAATTCCAATCCCCTCTTTTGCTGAAACAAGGGGTGCATCTTCGGTATCAATGCCTATCATATCCTCGATTTCTTCCTTAACCTCATCAACTCTCGCACTCGCAAGGTCAATTTTGTTAAGACACGGTAAAATCTCAAGGTCTTCATCCAGTGCCAAATAAACATTTGCCATAGTCTGTGCTTCTACTCCCTGTGTCGCATCCACTACAAGAACCGCTCCCTCGCAGGCAGCGAGGCTTCTCGACACTTCGTAGTTGAAGTCAACATGTCCTGGAGTGTCAATCAGGTTGAATATATATTCATTGCCATCCTTTGACTTAAATACGAGCCTACTCGTTTGCAGTTTAATGGTTATTCCACGTTCTCTCTCAATATCCATATTGTCGAGAAATTGCTCTTTCATATCCCTTGTTGCGACCAAGCCAGTATTTTCGATAATTCTATCTGCGAGCGTACTCTTTCCATGGTCAATGTGTGCTATTATGCTAAAGTTCCTTATATATTTCTGGTCCATTAAACAACTCCTCATTTTTGTTTTTACTGCTTTAATAATATCATATCTATTGATACAACACTAGCATTTTAATTGCGATTAGTATAAAATGATAGCCATGAATACAATAGAAAAATCCGTAAATTTAAATATTGACAAGTCTAAGATTCGAAAAGCTTTTGCATTATATGTCAGCCAAAGTGTTCTCGCTATGATCGGTTTTTCGGCATACATTCTGGCTGACACATATTTTGTTGCAAATGGCATCGGCACAATGGCTCTTGCAGGGCTCAACATAGCTTTACCAATTTACAGCATCATCCTCGGAATCGGAATGCTAATTTCCGTTGGAGGATCGACGTTTTTTGCTGTTATTAAAGCCAGAGGTGACCATGAGCTTGGCAACAAAATATTTACCTTCGCTGTTTCTATCGCGGCTGTTCTTGGCTTTGTTTTTTTAATTTTAGGACGTATTTTTTCGGAGAATTTGGCCTTTGTTTTCGGTGGTGACGAGGTAACTGTGCCTTATGCTTCTACCTATATACGGGTCGTTTCAACATTTTCTGTGCCTTTTATGCTCAACAATATAATTGTCGCATTCATTAGAAATGACAATGCGCCGAAATTCGCTACAGCATCGCTTCTTGCAAGCAATTTATCAAACTGTATAATGGACTGGATTTTTATTTATCCTTGCAAAATGGGAATGAAAGGTGCGGCTCTAGCGACGGGAATATCCCCTATTATAGGACTTCTCGTACTTTCAATTTATTTCCTAAAACATATGAATTCGTTTGTTTTACTTAATCCTTTTAAATTTATTCACGTTAAGGGTAATAATCATCGCGATTACAGGCATCGTAATAATAGGATTTTCTGGGTATTTAAAAATATTGTTGTACTGGGACTTTCAAGCTTTATCATTGAAATGTCGTCAGGACTTTCAATAGTTTCATTCAACATTGCCTCTTGGTCAATCGCAGGTAATCTCGGTGTTTCTGCATATTCAATAGTTGCTAATATAGCATTTGTAGTAAATGCGCTCTTTAATGGAATAGGTCAAGGTATGCAGCCACTCATAAGCAAGTACCATGGTAGAGGCGATAATCATTCCAAGACGCAGGTCATCCGCCTTGGTATTATAACAGCCTTTTCTATGGCTATTGTTTTGTATATTATACTATATATCTTTGCGACACCGTTTTCGGATATATTCAACAAAACAAGTGACCCCGAGCTGAATGCCATGGGTGCTTTGGGGATAAGGTGCTATTTTGTCGGTTATTTCTTTGCGGGTCTTAACATAGTAATCGCCGCGTCCATGAACGCCCAAGAAGCTGCAATTAAGTCGCTTTTGATTACCGTGAGCCGTGGACTTCTCTTGCTGGTACCTACAATCGCAATTTTAGCTCAGCTTGGAAACATCGTCTATCTATGGTTTGCACTACCTGTTTCAGAGTTTATCACTCTGACCTTTGTGAGCATCGTGTTTTTTCGCTCTAAGGGAAAAAGTCGGACATTATAGCTTGAATTGTAATGACCTATGTTGCATTTATTTGAAAATATTGCGACATTTCCAGAGTGCTTTTGTCACATATGTTTGTCAATACTTGAGGGCAGAAGCAGGAAAAAAGATGTTAGTGTCAAATAATTGTGGAGTTTTTGAAAAAAAGATAAAATCGTTGCAATCTCTGTTCTTTTGTTATATAATGGCAAGTGCGAATTTAAGCAAATTGTTAAATTTAAGAAAAGTGGGGTGAAAATTAATGGCAAATATTAAATCCGCAAAGAAAAGAATCAGAGTAATCGATAAGAAAACCGCTAGAAATAAGCGTGTTAAGAGCCACGTGAAAGAAGCTATCAAGGCGTTTGAGGTTGCAATGGAGTCAAAGGATTTGGATCAGGCAGCTGAAAAGCTTGGAGTCTGCGAAAAGAAATTGATGCAGGCTGCTTCAAAGGGAACTCTTAACAAAAAAGCTGCTTCAAGAAAGGTTTCAAGACTTACAAAAAAATTCAACGCAGCAAAGGCTGCAAAATAAGTCTCACCCGTCCCCACCTGTGTATAAGTTAAATACACATGCAATGAGCATATAAACGATGGAGTGTCTCCCATCGTTTTTTATTTTACCAATAACACAAAATATAAGATGCAAATACGCCTTTTAGACGTAGTTACTTTATTTCAGTTGCGACAACTGTTTTCTTTAAGATTGACAAACTATAAGCTGCATCCTTATGTTATAATTTATAGAAAATGAAGAAGATATTTACACCAAGGAGAGATTATGTATTACAAAAAAGATGCAAGAGAAGTTATGACGGAGCTTTCTACAGATTTAAATGGTCTTTCAGAAAGCCAAGTTAGCATTAACCGCAAAAAATATGGCTCCCATAAAATTGAAGAAAAGAAAAAGAAATCCGTATTCGAAATATTCATCGATCAATTCAAGGATCTTCTCGTTATCATACTTATAATTGCTGCAATCATTTCTATGATAACAGGAAGCTACGAAAGTACTGCCGTAATTATCTCTGTTCTAATATTAAACGCTGTACTTGGTACCGTTCAATATATAAAGGCTGAGCAATCTCTAAAAAGTCTTAAAAGTATGTCCTCCCCAAATGCTAAGGTCATAAGAAATGGGCACAAAATAGAAGTCCCCGCAGAGGATCTTGTTGTTGGCGACATTTTCACTCTCGAAGCAGGTGACATCGTTCCTGGAGATGGACGTATAATAGAAAACTATTCATTAAAAGTAAATGAGAGTGCACTTACAGGCGAATCGGAAAGTGTTGAAAAACAGTCAGACACCTTAAGCACAAATAATCCAGATAATCCCGACGAAAAGGTTGCGCTCGGCGATCAGGTTAACATGGTATTCTCAGGCTCTTTGATTACATATGGAAGAGCAACCGTAGTATGTACTGCGGTTGGATCGAAAGCACAGCTCGGTCTAATTGCCGACATGATAAGCAATGCTGAGGAAAAAAAGACACCTCTTCAGGTTACCATGGATAATTTTTCAAAAAAGCTTTCCATAGGTATAATTATTCTATGTATTCTAGTTTTCGCACTGAATATTTACAGGAATATGCCCATTTTGGATTCGCTCCTATTTGCTGTTGCCCTTGCGGTAGCTGCAATTCCTGAGGCTTTATCATCCATCATTACCATTTCTCTTGCCATAGGCACCAAGCGCATGGCTGAAGAAAATGCAATTATCAAGGAATTATCAGCCGTCGAAGGTTTAGGCTCGGTTTCCATTATATGCTCTGACAAAACTGGGACATTAACTCAAAACAAAATGACTGTTGAGGATACTTATATCTTGCCCTCTGCGTCTGAAAAAATGTTCAAGCTAGCGTCAGTTCTTTGCAACGATACTACAGTAACTGGTGAAGGCTTCTTAGGCGACCCAACAGAAACTGCACTTGTAGAATACTTCATCAAGGAAGGCGGAAATTATGACGAAATCCGAACAAAATATCCGCGTTTTGCAGAGATTCCCTTCGATTCTAACCGTAAGCTGATGTCAACATATCACGATATAGACGGAGAAGCTGTTCTGTTCACCAAGGGTGCTCTTGACGTACTGCTCAGCAGGACCATCAATCTCTCTGAGGATGAAAGAAAGGCGATTGAGGCCCTCAATCAAAAATGGTCATCGCAGGGTCTGCGTGTGCTTGCGTTTGCTAAGAAGAGGATTGAGGGGCTTGTCAAGAGCACCGAAGCAGTGCTAGATCTTTCATATGAGAATGACCTTGAGTTTCTGGGGCTCATGGCTGAGATGGATCCACCACGAGAGGAATCATTTGAAGCTGTTGCAGAATGTAGGCGTGCAGGTATCAAACCGATAATGATAACTGGTGACCACAAAATTACTGCCTCCGCAATTGCAAAAAGAATCGGAATTATGGAAGACGGAGATATTGCTGTTACAGGTCCTGAACTAGATGAAATGAGCCAAGATGAACTCATGGGTAAGCTTGAGAAAATTTCGCTATACGCGAGGGTATCACCTAGCAATAAAATTAGAATTGTTAAGGCTTGGCAATCACTCGGTCATATTGTAGCAATGACTGGTGATGGCGTGAATGACGCTCCTGCTCTTAAAAGCGCCGAT
Organism: uncultured Eubacteriales bacterium; assembly: GCA_900553025.1. Classification (GTDB taxonomy): domain Bacteria; phylum Bacillota; class Clostridia; order Peptostreptococcales; family Anaerovoracaceae; genus S5-A14a. The sequence goes on from USBT01000012.1 coordinate 28,060, forward strand.
GTCGGTGTCGCTATGGGTATAACTGGAACTGACGTTTCAAAGGATGCTGCAAGCATGATTCTGACAGATGACAACTTTGCGACGATTGTAAAATCAGTGCTTAACGGAAGAAATATATATGCTAATATTAAGAATTCTATTTTGTTCCTTCTATCAGGCAATATGGCTGGCATCTTCGTTGTTTTGGCGACAGCATTGCTTGCTCTTCCGACACCTTTTACCGCCGTACATCTTTTGTTTATAAATCTCTTGACTGACTCACTTCCAGCTCTTGCGATAAATATGGAGCCGATGAACAAGGGGCTGATTAACGAAGCTCCTCGTTCACGAAAAGAAAATGTAATCACAAGGGCTAATTTTATCCAAATTATTCTTCAGGGTGCCCTTATCGGTAGTGCCACTCTCGGAGCTTTTTACATAGGTCTCGGTAATGAAGGCCATTACGGAGCCATGACTATGGCATTTGCAACGCTTTGTCTTGCAAGGCTTTGGCATGGATTTAACAGCAGAGGAAAGGAATCAATTTTTGCACTTGGTCTATTCACAAACATGGCTGTTGTGGG
>USBT01000013.1 GCA_900553025.1 uncultured Eubacteriales bacterium
CACCGTGTTCCTTTACTCCAAAGCCAAAGGGAAAAGGTATTACAGTTGAAGGTGATTCAGAGGCTGACATTGCTAAGAATCTGCTTGCAGATATGAAGAAGAAGCACATTGTTTAAGGAGGAAGTATAATCATGGCAAATAAATTTGATGATTACAAACATATTTGGGTGTTCGTTGAGCAGCGACAGGGAAAGCTTATGAATGTTGCCCTGGAACTCCTTGGAGAAGCTCATAGATTGGCAGCTCAGATAGGCGACGACACTAAGGTTGGAGCACTTCTGGTAGGCGATGGTGTTCAGGGTCTTGAAAAAGAATGCTTTGAGTATGGTGCAGATAGGGTTTATCTAATCAATGATCCTCTACTCAAGAATTACACTACAGATGCATATACTAAGGTAATTACTGATGCAGTAAATGAATATAAGCCTGAAATTTTCCTATATGGTGCAACACATATAGGAAGAGATTTGGCTCCAAGAGTTGCAGGAAGACTGAACACAGGTTTGACAGCTGACTGTACTCACCTAGATGTTAGTGTAGCTCACTACATTAAGTTTGCTGAAGAGAACACAACTCTTAACACAGCAACATTGAATCCTGACGATCCTGATAAGGGACTTAAGATGACTCGTCCAGCATTTGGTGGAAACCTTATGGCAACAATCATCTGCCCTAACACAAGACCTCAGATGTCTACAGTTAGACCTGGTGTAATGTCTAAGATTGAGAAGAGAGAAGGCTTTGAAGGTGAAGTTATAGAAGTTAAACACAATCTTACTAAGGATGATATTAAGGTTGATGTAGTTGAAGTAGTTAAGGCTGCACACGAGCTTGTTTCCCTAACTGACGCTGATATCATTGTTTCAGGCGGTAGAGGACTTGGTGATGCAAGCGGATTTAAACTACTTCAGGAGTTCGCTGATAAGGTAGGCGGAGTAGTAGGCTCTTCAAGAGCAGCTGTTGATGCTGGTTGGATTGACCACTCTCATCAGGTTGGACAGACTGGTACTACAGTTAAGCCAAAAATCTACTTTGCATGCGGTATCTCAGGAGCTATTCAGCACCTTGCTGGAATGCAGAATTCTGACATTATCATTGCTATCAACAAGGACGGAGATTCTCCAATCTTTGAAGTTGCTGACTACGGTATCGTTGGTGACCTATATAAAGTAATCCCTGAAATCATGAAGGAATGGGATAAACTTGAAGAGATGGATGTAGAGGAAGCTTAGTGCTTTAAGTCACATCAATCTTCTGATTAATATCGATTGTAAACTGGGCTTTTCCAACTGGATGAGCTCAGTTTTATTTTGCAGAATATACTAGAATTTGATATAATACTGTAGCATGTTAAGAGAGGATAATCTGTGATGAATCAAGCCGTAACAATTGATAACAAAACATATTTTAGTAAACTTTTAAAAATTGGAATACCTGTTGTATTTCAAAATTTTATAGTTATAGGGCTTAATCTTATTGATACTATAATGATTGGTAAACTTGGAGAAGAGCAGCTTGCTGCAATAGGAGCTTCAAATCAGGTCTATTTCATATTCTCGGTTTCGCTATTTGGATTCCTGAGTGGCTCAGCAGTTTATACCACCCAGTACTATGGTGCAGGCAGCAGAGAGGGCGTTCGAAAAATGCTTGGAATTTCTCTTTTGTCGTCTCTAATACTTGCAGTCGTAAGCTTACTAATTGCCTTTGTATTTGCGCCCGAGATACTCAGTCTATTTTCTAGGAGCGTAAGTGTTATTCATTTCGGTACAAAATATTTGCGCATTGCGTGTTTTAGTTATTTATTTTGTGCATTTTCAATGGTTTTCAGCTATAATTCGAGGGCAGTACAGGATTTGAACGGTGTAACTATAATTAATTTTTTAGCTTTATGTGTAAATGCGGTATTAAATTATATTTTAATTTTCGGTAAAATAGGATTTCCAGAATTAGATGTTTCTGGAGCGGCAATCGCGACCTTGATTGCAAGAGTATTGGAGTCTTTGGCAATTTGGGTTTTCATACAAACTAAGGATAAACACTGGCTTAAGGGCAGTTTTAATCAATATTTCTCTTTTAATAAGAATTTGTTTATAAAAGTAATGAAGATGTCGATTCCTGTTATGATAACAGAGTCAGTATGGTCAGGCTCAATGGCTCTTATTTTTGCAGCATATGGAATGATAGGAACAGTTGCCCTGGCTACGGCACAGATAGCAAATGTTGCAACTGAGATGCTGCAATGCTTTTATTTTGGGGTAGGTAATAGCACCGCGATGATTATAGGCGAGCATGTCGGCAAGAAGGAGCTTGACTCCGCCTATGAGAGTGGTTATAAATCGTTACGACTTACATGGATTTTAAATGTAATTTTAGGAGTAGTACTAATAATAATAGCGAAGCCTATTACAGGCTTTTATGATTTTAACCCTGAAACAAATACTCTTATTATTAAGACAATTACTGTTATGGCTGTAGTAATGGCTCCAAAGATGATAGCGTATATGTATATCGTGGGAATTTTAAGAGCTGGTGGCGACACATTATTTTGTATGAAACTTGAAATAATCTTTACGCTATTTTTGCAGGTTCCTATGGCGTTTTTTGGTGTCGTGGTATTAAGGTTAAGTTTGCCTGGAGTAATCTCTCTTAGTGCCATTGGTGAAATACTGAGAATTATTATTGTTCGAAAAAGATTCAAATCAGGCGTATGGCTCAATGAGGTTATATGATTTTGTTTAAGTGTATCGAGAAAATGTTGGTAAAAAATGGTCGTTTGTGTTAAACTAATTCTATGGTTTAAATGCGAACAAAATAATGTAATGGAGAAAATAACATGGTGAGAACTCATAAAGGTTTGAGAATTTGGCATAAAATCATAATTGCACTTCTGGTACTAGTTGTAGGTGCCGGTGTGGGTGCTTATGTTTATGTTAATAATATGCTTGACAACCTAGATAAGGTTGACGTTGATAAAGATAAATTAGGTATTGTAGATGTTGACGGATATGTCAACTTCTTGATAATGGGTGTTGATAGTAGAGATATGAACGACTTCAAGGGTAGCAGAACAGATGCTCTGATACTTGTGAGCCTTGAAGAAAAGACAAATAAAGTCAAGCTAACTTCCATATATAGAGATACCATGCTAAAGATGGGTAATACAGAACAATATGATAAGATTACCCATGCTTTTGCTAATGGTGGACCTGCAAATACGGTTAAATCAATTAACCAGTCATTGGATATAGATATAGATAAGTTTGTAGTAATCAATTGGAAGACTGTTGTCGACATGGTAGATGCAGCGGGGGGAGTTACCCTTGATATTGAAGATTACGAAATAGAAGAGATGAACGGTTGTACCGAAGAAACTGCTGCGGTTGTTGGAAATAAAAATTTAAAACTTGTTACAAGCCCGGGAAAGCAAACGGTTGACGGATGTCAAGCTGTCGGTTATGGTCGTATGAGGTATGGCGTCGGAGACGATATTAAAAGAACTGAAAGAATGAGAATAGTAATAGAGTCCCTCCTGAACAAGTTAAAGAAATCATCTCCTAAGAAAATAGATAAGGTTTTGAAAACTACTATGCCACTTATTAAAACTAATATAAGCAAAGGGGATATATTCTCGCTTGCCACTAGAGTGCCTAAGTTTAAGGTTACTAAAAGTGCTAGCTTCCCATACAATTATACTGGCGGAATGATAGATGGGGTTTATTATCTTATACCAAATACTTTGAGAGAAAGCGTTGTAGAATTGCACAAAAAAGTTTTTGGACAGAAGGAGTATCAGCCGTCGCAGAACGTCAGACAGATTAGTCAAAAAATCGAAAACATTTCAAGCGGTAGTAATTACCAGGTGGATCCTAGTGTTGTTCCTCCTAAGGATGAAGAACAGGAAAAGGATAATGTTCAAAATGAAAATCCACAGCCTAACCCTGATGTCACGAAGCCGAACACACCGCCAGACCAGAAGCCTGAACCTCAGCCACAGCCACAGCCTTCTCCGGAGCCTGAGCCAGAGAAGCCACCAGAAAAACCGCCTACTCCATCACCGGGGGATAGTCCTTCAAATCCTGCGGGTTAGAGTGCAACTACAATTCAGCAGTGATAATGGGATTATATAATCTGTTTTTAGCTTAAAGATATTTTGTTTTTAACAAATTTAGTTTTATAATATTTTGGAGGTTAAAAAATGGCAAAAACGAAGATTGATTTTTCTTCAGATGATGTCAGACATAGATATAGGCATACATCTTCTCACATATTGGCACAGGCCGTTAAGAAGATCTGGCCAGAAGCAAAACTTGCAATTGGACCAGCTATTGACAATGGATTTTATTATGATATAGATATGGAACATAGGATAACAGAGCAGGATCTTCTTAAAATCCAAAAGGAAATGAAGAAAATTATCCAAGCTAATTATCCTATTGAGAGATTTGAACTGCCTAGAAAAGAGGCGATTGAATTTGAAAAAAAATCTGGAGAGGACTATAAAGTTGAACTTATAGAAGATTTACCAGAGGGAGAAGTAATTTCCTTCTATAGACAGGGGGATTTTGTTGACTTGTGCGCAGGTCCACATATGGATTCAACTGGACAGATTAGAGCAATTAAGTTAACTTCAGTTGCAGGAGCATACTGGAGAGGTAATGAAAAAAACAAGATGTTACAAAGAATTTATGGCACATCTTTTCCAAGTCAGGCAGAGCTTGATGAATATTTAGCGAAAATAGAAGAAGCGAAAAAAAGAGACCATAGAAAGATAGGCAAGGAGATGGATTTATTCGCTCTATATGACGAAGGACCTGGCTTTCCATTTTTTATGCCTAAGGGTATGACCTTAAGAAACCAGTTGGAAAACTTCTGGAGAGAGGAACATGCAAAGCGTGGATACGAAGAGATCAAAACACCGCTTATTCTAAATGAACAGCTATGGAGAACATCTGGACACTGGGATCACTATAAGGATAATATGTATTTCACAAAGATTGATGATGACGACTATGCTATTAAACCTATGAATTGTCCAGGTTCTATGCTTGCTTATAAAAGGAAGATGCACTCATATAGAGATTTACCAATAAGACTTGCAGAAATGGGACAGGTGCATCGACATGAATTATCAGGTGCACTGCATGGCCTAATGAGAGTTAGAACCTTTACGCAGGATGATGCACATATTTTCATGTTGCCTGAGCAGGTAAAAGATGAAATCCTTGGAGTAGTTAATTTTATAGATGATGTTTATACTCTGTTTGGATTTAAGTATCATGTTGAACTCTCTACTAGGCCTGAAGATTCTATGGGAACGGATGAAGAATGGAATATGTCAGAAACTGCGCTTAAAGAGGCCATTGAAGCTAAGGGGATACCATATTTGATAAATGAAGGTGATGGAGCTTTTTATGGTCCTAAGCTTGATTTTCATCTTGAGGATTCACTTGGTAGAACGTGGCAGTGTGGCACCATACAGCTAGATATGCAGATGCCTCAAAGATTTGATTTGACATATGTTGGTAGTGATAACAAAAAGCATAGGCCTGTGATGATCCACAGGGTTATATTTGGATCTATAGAAAGATTTATAGGTATAATAATAGAACATTTTGCAGGTAAATTTCCTCTTTGGCTTGCGCCTGTTCAGGTTAAGATACTGACAGTAGCGGAGGCGTTCACGGGTTATGCAGAAGATGTAGCTAAAAAACTTGAGGAAGCAGGATTAAGGGTAGAAACAGATTTAAGAAATGAAAAAATAGGATATAAACTTAGGGAAGCCAGGAATCAGCGTGTAAACTATATTCTGATAATAGGAGAAAGGGAAGAAGAGGCAAATACAGTTACCGTGAGGTCTGCAAAAATTGGTGAACTCGGAGCAATGAAGGTTGACGAACTTTGTCAAAAACTAACGAGAGAAGTTTTAAACAAGGATATCTAGCAGAAGAATAAACTGATACTTTAGAGAATAAATGGAGACAATACAAATACAAAATAAGAAGAAACGGAATAAGGGACCAATCATATTTTTTGCAGTAGTGGTATTGCTAATTTTGATTGTTTTGTTGTTGAATTTTATTTCTACAGGAAAGCATGCCAAAAACAACTCATTTAACTCCTCTGATGAGTTCCCTAAGATTGATGTAGAAGGCAAGTATATAGGCAGGTTATACGTTGAAGGCGAGATTGGAGAAGGTGAAGGCGGTGTCTTTGATGACAATAGTGCATATTTTCACGCAGAGACTATAAATGCTATTGATCAAATGATCACTGATGAAAATAATAAGGGACTGTATATATATGTGAATTCTCCAGGAGGTAGTGTCAGCACTAGTGATGAGCTGTATCTGAAAATTAAGGAATATAAAGAAAAAACGGGAGGCAAAAGGCCTGTTGTAGCTTATTTTGATGATATGGCAGCCTCTGGCGGATATTATATTTCCGCATGTGCTGACAAAATAATAGCAAATCGTAACTGTTGGACTGGATCAATAGGTGTAACAGTGGGTAATATGTATGATGCAACGGAACTCCTAAACAAGCTTGGCATAAGAGCTAAGGCGATCACTTCAGGACCCAATAAGGCAATGGGTGATCCACTCAGCGGCTTGACAAAGGAACAAGAGGATATTTTTCAAAGTCTAGTAGACGAAGCGTATGAACAGTTTACTACAATAGTTTCCGAGGGCAGAGGCATTGATATTCAAACTGTTAAAAAACTTGCTGATGGGCGTATATATACCGCCAAACAGGCTCTTGAAAATGGCCTTATAGATAAGATAATGACCGAAGAAGATGCTGATGCATATTTTCTCAGCTTAGTTCATGATAAGAACGTAACCATTCAGGATATTGTATTTGAAAGAGAAGAAACATTTCTTGATTTGCTGACAAGCAAAATTTTTGATAAAAAAGAAGCTTCGATAGATGGTGTTGCAAAAGAACTCATAGAAGGCAGCAGCAAATTCAGAATTTCTTATCTTGCACCTATAGAAAAACACTAATAATAACTGTATGATTTCCGCATCGTTTATTTTATGAAAATGATTGAGCAATCAAAATAATTTGTAACATTTATTAAAAACTATTGACAGATATAAACTGGTTTTGGTAGAATAGCATAGTGTTAAGTCATATTACTTGACACTGGAGGTATATGAATGCTTGACAAGGTTACCGAGACCAGTCTTTTGTTTGATTTTTATGGGAATCTTTTGACAGAAAATCAGAGAAATGTAATGAGCCTATATTATGATGAGGACTTCTCTTTAGCTGAGATTGCCGAAACAAATAAGGTTTCAAGACAGGCTGTTCATATTTCCCTTAAAAATGCTGAGAAATCCCTTAATGAATACGAAAATAAGCTTGGGCTTTTGAAGCGTTGGGTAAAGAATTTGAAAATTATAGATGAGATTCATTCAGACCTTAGCAGCATATATGCTTGTGATTCTGAATTGCTGGGGGGAAATATCAAGCCTGCTATAGAAGAAGCTTTGGCAAAGCTTGAGAAGATAGAATAGAATAATCTGCTTGGACAAGTTAGAAGCTTTTAATACAAAGGAGAACTAGATGGCATTTGAAAGTCTATCGGATAAGTTGCAGAGTGCTTTTGATAAACTCAAGGGCAAGGGAGTAATAACTGAAAAAGACATAAATGATGCAATGAGAGAAGTTAAACTTGCTCTGCTTGAAGCCGATGTAAACTTCAAGGTTGTAAAGGACTTTGTAGCAGCTGTGAAAGAGAAGGCTATGGGCTCTGAGGTAATGCAAAGCTTGACACCCTCTCAACAGATAATCAAAATTGTTGATGCCGAGCTTGTACAGCTTCTTGGTGGTACAGCTAGCAAATTGACATATTCGCCATCAGGCTTCAGCACATATATGCTAGTCGGACTTCAGGGAACTGGTAAAACGACAACAGCAGGGAAGCTTGCAAATTTTCTGAAACAAAGTGGCAAGAAGCCAATGCTTTGTGCATGTGATATTTATAGACCTGCTGCAATTGACCAACTCGAAATTGTCGGTAAGAACGTGAATACCCCTGTATTTGTTGATAGAGAAAGCCGAGATCCTGCAAAGATAGCATTATCTGCTAAAGAGGAAGCCCAGCGAAAGGGATGCAACGTGCTAATTGTTGATACCGCAGGTCGTCTTCAAATTGACGAGGAACTCATGGATGAGCTTGTTCATATAAAGAGCACGATTAAACCTCATGAAATCCTTCTAGTTGTAGATGCTTTAACAGGGCAGGATGCGGTTAATGTTGCTGACGGATTCAACAAAACATTAGGCGTAGATGGCATCATAATGACGAAAATGGATGGTGACTCAAGAGGTGGTGCTGCACTTTCAACTAAAAAGGTAACAGGAAAGCCAATTAAGTTTATCGGTACAGGAGAAAAGCAGGATGCACTTCAGGTTTTTCATCCTGAGAGAATGGCAAGTAGGATTCTTGGCATGGGGGATATGCTCTCTCTTATTGAAGAAGCAGAGAAAACCTTTGACGATAAGCAAGCCGCCAAGATGGAAGAAAAACTCAAGAAGAATCAATTTACTCTTGAAGATTTCCTAGAACAGATGGGACAGGTCAAAAAAATGGGCGGCATTTCCAAGATTTTGGATATGCTTCCAGGCATGAACAAATCACAGATGCAAGGGATTAACATAGAAGAAAGTGAAAAAGAATTTCACGCAATGGAAGCAATTATTCAATCAATGACGATTAAGGAACGACGGGATCCAAGCCTTCTTAATGCAAGTCGAAGGAGAAGGATTGCTGCTGGGTCAGGAAGAAGTGTCACGGAAATTAATCAATTGATTAAGAAGTACAATGATGCAAAGAAAATGCTTAAGCAATTTCAGAACCCGTCTGCACTTAAAAGAAACAAGATGTTCCGAGGTTTGGTTTAAATCTAAAGACTCATTGGGATATAAAATTTAAAGAATATAACTATATGGAAGGAGAAGTTATGGTAAAGATTAGACTTAAGAGAATGGGAGCAAAGAAAAAGCCATTTTACAGAGTTGTGGTTGCTGATTCAAGAAGATCAAGAAATGGGAAATTTATTGAAGAAATAGGATATTATAATCCTATGACTGAGCCTGCTGAGATTAAGATTGATGCTGAAAAAGCACAGAAGTGGATTTCAACCGGAGCACAACCGACAGAGATTGTGAAGAGCCTAATGAAAAAATCCGGTGTTATTCAATAAGAAAGTGGTGCTTTAAATGACTAATTTAGTAGAAGCAATTGCTAAATCCTTAGTCGACGAGCCAAAGAGAGTATCTGTAAGTCAGGAAGAAACTTCCCGCGGAAATATCATCAAGCTAAAGGTAGCACCAAATGATATGGGAAAGGTTATCGGCAAACAGGGCAGAATTGCAAAAGCTCTGAGGACCGTTGTAAAGGCAGCAGCTATTCGCAGAAACGAAAAAGTTACTGTAGAAATAGATTCAATAGAAGATTAAGTTATAATGTAAAATGAATTAGAGGGGCCGGGTCGATATTGCAATAAATCACCTAGGCTCTATTTCATAATATTGGAATAATATGGATAAACTCATAAAAATTGGTAAGATTGTATCGCCTCATGGAATAAAAGGCCAAGTAAAAGTGTACAATTATTCTCGAAGAGATCGCTTTGAAGATATTTCAGAAATAATTATCGATAAAAAAGTTTTTGATATAGAGAGTATAAACTATGTTAAGAACATGGTAATTTTAAAAATATGTGGAATTGACGACAGAAACTCGGCAGAATCCTTTCGAGGTAAAGATATATTTATGGACGAAAAATATGTGGATGAACTTAAAGAAGACGAATATTTGATTCGCGACTTGATAGGACTTGATGTATTCAGGGAAGGGTCTATCTCAATAGGGAAAATCACAGATGTGCTACAATATGGTCCATCAGACACATACGAAATTAAGATGAATAACGGAAAAATGGCATATATACCTGCTGTGAAAGAATTTATTAAAGCTGTGAACTTGCAAAAAGGCATCACAATCGAAACAATACCGGGGCTGATAGATGATGAAATTTAATATATTAACACTTTTTCCTGAAATGTTTGTTCCTTTGAAAACGAGCATGATAGGACGCGCCTCAGAAAATGGTTTACTAAATATTAATCTTATTAATCCTAGAGATTATTCAAGGGATAAGCACAAAAAAGTCGATGATTATCCATTCGGCGGTGGTCAGGGGATGGTGATGATGCCACAACCTTTATTTGATTGTATAAGGCAAAATTCACTACAGAATTCTAAAATTTATTATATGTCACCTCGTGGTGCAATTTTAAATTATGATAAAATTAGAGAAATCTCGTCCCTTACGGAGGCTACTGTTTTGTGCGGGCATTACGAGGGTGTAGATCAAAGGGTGATTGATGAATTTAATATTGAGGAAATTTCCATTGGAAATTATATCTTGACTGGAGGAGAGCTTGCTGCTATGGTGTTGGTTGATGCAGTTTCGAGGATGATACCAGGTGTATTGTCGGGCGAGGATTCAGCTTTAGAAGAAAGTATATATTCCGGACTTTTGGAGTATGATCAATACACTCAACCAAGGGAATATGAAGAAGCAAGCGTTCCTGAAGTTTTGTATGGAGGAAATCATGCTCTCATTAAACTTTGGAAGCTTGAAGAATCTATGAAGATAACTTTAGAAAGAAGGCCAGAGTTATTAAAAAAGTTTTTGCAGGATGAGAATAATTGGGAATCACGTTCTAAAGCGGAGAAGAAAGTGATGGAAAAATATCTTCAATTGTTATAAAATGGTTGTAACAATGGGGAGATTGAGATGAGTAGAAAAAAAAATATAATAATTATATATGTTTTTCTTTTGATTTTTTTGTATTTGATTATATATGTCTTGCCAAATATTATTGGAAGCCTTAAATCCAGTTACGCTGTTCAATATGGAGAAATTGAGGTGTCTCAAAATGCAAACGGACTTATTGTAAGGGATGAAAATATTTATACCGCTGCATCAAGTGGTAAATCCAATTACCTAATTAGTGATGATGACCTTGTTAGAGTAGGGACTAAGATTGTCGATATTGAAGGCGGCAAGAAAGAAGCAGATGAGGATCTCCTAAAACTATCTAAGAAGGTTAAAGCTGTTGCCCTTCCTACTGGTGATTATACTGCGCAGTATGACGGTCTTGTGGCTTATTGTTGCGATGGATATGAATCTAAATTTCGACCTGAAAACATTGATAAAGTTTCTGAGACCACGATTAAAAGCCTTGATGATTTACCAGCTGTTAAGCTAAAACGAAGGAATATTGCTGCAAAAGAACCTGTTTTCAAGATTGTGAATAGATCAAAGTGGAAATTAGTGTGCTTCTTAAAAAACAATCCTAATATAGAGTATACTGAAGGTAAGGGAATCAGAGTTGGCATTGCAGGTGTAGAAGGTAAATCATCTGTTCTTATGGTCGTTGATTCGGTTACTAAAAATAAAAAAACGGGAAAAACTAAACTTGTTCTCGTATCAGATAGATATTATAACGGCATGACATCTGATAGGAAGGTTAAAGTTAATTTGATAGACAGTGTTAATAAGGGCCTCATCATTAAAAATTCTAGTATAATAAGTAATAAAAAGGGTCAAAAGGGTGTTATGGTTAAAAACAAAGTCGGAGATTTTGTTTTTAAACCCATATCTGTAATAGTGACAGATGGTGAAAATTCAGTTGTTGCCAATAAGGTGTTCTTTGATAAAAAAGGGGACCCCGTAGATACCATCGTGACCTATGATATTATTTTGACCAGACCATAGAAATGTCAATAAATATAAACCGAGGGATACAGGAGGTTATGGAATGAGTATACGAAAAAATATTCAAATGATTAATGAAGATATTTCTAAGTTTGCAGAAGAGTCGCAAAGATCGGCAAGTGATGTTAAACTCATTGCGGTTACCAAACTACACAGTCCAGAAGAAATAAACGAGGCAATTAAATGTGGAGTTACTGATATCGGCGAAAATAAGGTGCAGGAAATACAAGAGAAATATGACAAGGTTGATAAGGTAAATTGGCATTTAATTGGACATTTACAGAGAAATAAGGTAAAATATATCATAGATAAAGTTTATATGATTCATTCGGTTGACTCGCTTAAACTTGCTGAAGAAATCAACAAAAGAGCGGGACAACATGGCATTATGATGAAAATACTGATTCAGGTCAATGCGGAAGGCGAGGAAAGTAAATTTGGAATTAAACCAAGTGAGCTTGACGATTTGATTTCAGAGGTTCATGAAAAATGTGATAATATTGAAATATGTGGACTTATGGCTATTGCGCCATTTTATGATAATCCTGAGGATGCACGACCTTGTTTTAAAACTGTGAAATCTTTGTTTGACACATATAAGTGTGATGAGAGAGATAGGGTTAATTTCGCTACATTATCCATGGGTATGTCAGGAGATTTCAAGCAGGCTATCTCTGAAGGTGCAACTCATGTAAGAATTGGTACAGCTATTTTTGGCGCAAGGGACTACAGATAGAAGCTTATTTTCACAAAATAAAATAAACAGGAGTTAAGGAGAAAGAATTATGGGTTTTTCAGATTCGATTAAAAAATTTATAGGCATTGAAGAAGATGAAGTTTTTGTGCCTGAGGATGAAGTTGCAGCAGCTAAGGAAGATATTCTTTTAAGCAAAAAAAAGGATGGAATAGAGAGGAAGTCTTTTTCAGAAACAATATCAACAACTAATCCATATAAAAATAATAGTAAAAGATTCTCGACTGCAAATACAAGTGCATTTAAGCTTGTTGTAATCGAGCCTAAATCATTTGATGAATGCCCTAGGCTTGTTGACAGTCTGATGAGCAAGAGACCTATTATTGTAAATCTTGAAAAATTAGATCAAGAGCTTGGAAGAAAGATATTTGATTTTCTCAATGGTGCTACATATGCCCTTAAGGGAAATGTTAGAAAAGTTACAAATAGTATTTTCATTTTTACCCCTTCAAATGTAGACATAAATGGAGAAGAACCATCGGGAGATGTTGATTTCGGATTTGAACCTAAAGATAAGAATCCGTGGGGATAGGTTAGGAGATACATATTGACTTTAGCACTTATTATTGTCACTTGGATATATAGATTATTTTACTGGGCACTTATAGGCAGAGCACTTATGAGCTTTATACCTGCTGATTATGACAGTCCTATTACCAAAATATATCAATTTTTGGTTCAGGTTACAGAGATTATCGTATCACCTTGTCGAGAGCTTTTGTATAAACTCGGAGTTAGAACGGGACCGTTTGACTTTTCTATTTTGGTTGCCTATATTGCTCTTAGAATAGTATATCGGATAATTGCAATTATATTAATTGGAAGCTGGGGAAATCTCGCATTATTGTAGAGTTTAGAGGATTTTAATGATAGCACCTATTGATATTGAAAAGAAAGATTTTAGCAAATCTTTAAATGGATATAACAAAGATGAGGTTGATAACTTCCTTAATCATATCATTATGGATATTGAGGAGTATCAAAAAACGATTGCTAAGCTTCAATCTGAACAGGAGTTGTTGAGGCAAGAGATATCGGAATACCATAAACAGCAGTCAAGCTTGACTGAAACTCTAGCTTCAGCAAAAAGTCTGCTAGCTGATATCTCTGATAGCGCCGAAAAACGAGCGGCATTAATCTTGAAAAGCGCAGAAACTGAAGCTAATACAATCGTAAGTGATGCTAAGCTTTCTGTTGCAAATAGCACCAAAGAAATGGAAATGCTTAGAAGCCAAATAAAGCATTTTAGAGAACGATACAAAAAAATGCTTCAAGATGAGCTGAGCAGCTTCCAAGAAGAAAGCATGATTTTTGTTAATGAAATCGATAAGGCTTTTATACCTGCATCAATGTCCGTCGAAGAATTGCCAAAATATGATAATGATACAAATGCGGAAACATCGACAAAAAAACTTGTGCAAGGTAATGCCCCAAAATCAAAGGTGAAAAATCAAATTGACTTTTCACCGTTAAACGACAATAAAGAAACTAAGATACTTTGAAATAACGGGGGCTTCCCCGTTATTTGTTTCTGTCATAGCATTAAATTGGAAAAGTAATAAGCAGTATTACTCTTGATACATGGGATAATTTTAGGAATTAAAATACAATGAAAGAAACAACTAATAAATCATTTTCAGGGAAAAATCATATATTTACAATTGCTTTAAGTATATTTGTTTTATTGGTTGATTTTTATACAAAATACATAGTAAGAAATGATGCAAGATACATTGAGGGCGTTACAGTTATTCCAAATTTGCTCAAATTAATATATGTAAAAAATGAGGGTGCTGCATTTAGTATGCTTAGCGGGTATAGGGGAGCCTTGATTCTTATTTCATCTATAGCAATATTACTTGGAATTTTTGCGATAACTAGACTTTACAGAAATAACAAAATAGTTTCTTTAGCGGTTTCAATGGTAATTGCTGGAGGAGTTGGGAATCTTATAGACAGAATTTCTTTTGGTTTTGTAACGGATATGATTAGTTTTTCATTTTTTTCTCCAGTTTTTAACGTGGCGGATATATCTGTTACTCTTGGATGTATAATATTAATAATATACATCGCAATCTTTGATTCTTCTAAGGGAAAGTGATGAGGACAATTTAATGAGACTTGATGTTAAACTTGCTCAAATGTTTCCAGCGATATCAAGAAATAAATGCCAGAAGCTCATTTCGGAGGGTGTCGTAAGCGTAAATGGTTGTCCGACAACAGATAAAGATAGAAAACTAAAAATATCCGACTCAGACAAGATTATTTTGTTAGACGAAAATGTTGCCAAAGCTTCGAATAATGAAGTTAAATTACCGGCGCCATTTGATTTAAATCTAGATATAATATATGAAGATGAGTACCTTATGGTTGTCAACAAACCTAGAGGCCTTGTTGTTCATCCAGGGGCTGGCACCTCTGAACCCACTCTTGTGAGCGGACTTTTGCATCACTGTGGAGATAAGCTTTCGGATATTGGAGGACATGATAGACCGGGAATTGTTCATAGAATCGATAAAGATACGAGTGGACTTTTGATGATAGCGAAGACAAATAGTGTCCATGAAGCCTTAAAACAACAACTAAGCACTCATTCAATCAGCAGGGTCTATTTAGCCTTGGTTCATGGAAGCTTTAATTGCGAATCAGGATATATACATTTTCCTATCATGAGAGATCCAAAGAATCGCATAAAAAAAATGGCTGTTGATAGAAACAAAGAGCAGTATATACTAAAGTACAGAAATGAAAATGAGAAAAGTATTCAAGGCAACTCGAATTTTTTAAAAAGTATAGGTGCCAGAGAAGCTTACACGAGTTATGAAGTTGTATCTAACTTCAAGGAGTATTCTCTAGTACGATGTAGGTTAAAAACTGGACGTACTCATCAAATTAGAGTGCATATGGCTTCCATTGGACATCCAATAGTAGGTGATCCTCTTTATGGATTTAAGAAAACCCCGTGGAGGGAGGATGGTCAAATGCTTCATGCACAATTGCTGGGCTTTATTCATCCAATTCGAAAAGAATATCTTGAATTTGCAGTTTCTCCACCTGAGGACTTCCAATCAAAGCTATCGAAAATAATAAATCGTTCAAAAAGATAAAAAAAGAGGCATGAGCCTCTAATTTTACCGGTGCTACGAGTTAAATGCAGGATAGCCGGATTTTGTAATTAAAATTAATTCTTTGATAAGAACTTTTAATAATTATATTTTTTTGATGTGACTGATACAGCTTGCACAAATGTATCGCTTTTTAAAAAATTTTAATTTTTCAGAACTATTACAAATTTCACAGCTATTTTTCATACTTCCTCCTTTTTAGATTTATTCCGGTAGTTAAATGATAATGTTTTGTACAAATATAAACAATGGACAATGCTGAAATTGTACATTTTGAGTATTTTGATGTAAAGTATTGATATGAGGAGGTAATATCGATATCATGTTTGAAAATTTTGTTCTAACAAATAATCCAGTAAAAGTTGCAGGCTATGATTTTCCTTGTGAGAATCCTGATGCTGTTATGCTTATTATTCATGGAATAGGAGAATATGCAGGACGATATAGCAGAATGTCTAAGTCCCTTTCTGAAAAACATATCAAGGTATATTCTATGGATTTGCCAGGACATGGGATTTCTGGCGGTGTAAGGGGCGATGCTGCACCTAGAATTGAGGTTTTATATTGCATAGATAAGCTCATAAATTTTGCTAAAGAGAAATTCCCTGATAAGCCTATAGTACTATATGGACATAGCATGGGCGGAAATATTGCATTAGATTACAAATATCGTGGAAGCCTGTCAGACATCCCGTCAGCATTTATTATTTCAGCACCTTGGATTAGACTTGTAAGACCTGTGTCAAAGCCTTTGTACCTAGCTATCAAAGCTGGTTCAAAGCTTATTCCAAAAGCAAGAATAAAGTCTGAGTGTGATGAAAAGGTTTTGGGCAATCTAATATATGTCAAGCCATATGCAAGCAATCCGTTGGTCCACGCTTATATTACAATGAGATGTGCGTATGAGGGCTTTGAAATTGGAACAGCCATTGAAAATGGCACATGGGTGGATTATGGAAAAAGCGCCGGCAAGCCCTTCCTACTCATGCAGGGAACAGAAGATAAGCTATGTGATGTTAATGGTGCGAGGGCGTTGGCGCAACAAAATAATGGCAAGCCTGAATTTGAATATGTAGAATGGCCGGGTTATTATCATGAAATTCATAATGGGAATATGGTGGAAACAGGAGAAGAAGTTATAGAAAAAATTGGTAACTTTATTGTCCAAAATGTGATAAAGAACTAGTTGACAATATTGCTATAAGACATTTAATTTACGATTAAATAACATAATTTACTTGGCGAGTATTTTATATGATAATTTTTGAGGAATATTATGCTTGAAGATAGAAAAACTATTGAATTTGATAATCTCAAATCATCAAAGGAATATGAAATCCTTATGATGAGATATGATTCAGCTATTAGGGAAGTTGCAACCAAGCTTGAAATTTTAAATAGCGAATTGTCGCTTGTCAGAGACGAAAGTCCAATATCGTCGATTCAGTCAAGGCGAAAGAAGGATTCTAGTATTTTTGAAAAATTAGTTAGGCAGGGGAATGAGATTTCTCTTAAATCAATAGAGGAGAATCTAAATGATGTCGCTGGAATTAGGGTAATCTGCTCCTTTGTTGATGATATATACAGAGTTGCTAGAATGCTTGCACGTCAGGATGATATCAAAGTTGTAATGATAAAGGATTATATAAAGAAGCCAAAATCTAACGGCTATAGGAGTTATCACATGATTGTGGAAATTCCGGTTTTCTTCTCAAATGAAAAACGACCGATGCGAGTTGAAGTGCAAATAAGGACTGTTGCTATGAACTTTTGGGCAAGCCTTGAGCATCAGATTAAGTATAAGCACAATGTAAAAGAAGCTGAAAAGATTGGAAGGGATCTTAAAGATTGTGCTGATACTATTGCAAATACAGACCTTAGAATGCAGAAAATAAGAGAAGCACTTAAGGATGATTTGGAACATGTGGAGTAACCCATATTGTTTTGTTATTTTTGAAAATCACCATACCGGGCTTTGTGCCGTTTGGTTTCCTTACATACTTAATTTCGGTATAATCTACCGGAACATTTTCAGATGATTTTCCTTTGCTGTGGTAGGCTGCAATGCTTGCTGCAGTTTTTATTTCTTCAGGGAAATTCTTTTCAATTTCAGCCAGCTTAAGTCCATGTGTTTGAAGAACTACATGGGAACCAGGAATATCTTTTGTATGGAACCATATATCAGATTTAGCAGACATTTTAAGCGACAAAACATCGTTTTCCTTGTTATTTCTGCCCACGATTATCTTTCTCCCGGAATCAAGGTTAAATACAAGTGGATTATTAATTTTGCCGTTTGAAACTGAAGATTTTGAGGCTTTTGACCTGCGTGTTTTATTTTTACTTAATCTTATTCTAAAATATCCTTCACCGATAAGCTCCTCTTTAATATCTTCAATTTGACGCATTTCGGTTGCTCTATTCAAGTGGTCAATAACCGTATCAATATATAGGATTTCATCATTTACGCTATCTATCATAGGCTGCTTCTCCTTGATAGTGTTCATAGCCTTCCCATATTTTTTAAAATAAGCTTGAGCATTTTCACTAGGAGAAAGTTTTGGATCAAGTTTAATGTTAACCATAGAATTGTCATAATAGTTGACAATATTTGCTATTGTATCACCTTTTTTTATATCGTGAAGGTTAGCAGTCAATAGTTCTCCATATAATCTTAAATGATCAGATTGTTTTGCTTTCAAGACATCTTCTTGCATCCTTTGAAGCTTCAGACCAAGCTTTTCTCTAATCGAATTAATCTTTTTAAGAATGTTGAACTTTGACTGCTGTAGAGTGTTTGTTTCTTTTTTGTGCTCAAAGAAATAATCTACGGCTTTACTCGGCGAATCAAAGGATTTTACCTGAGAAAGCATTCTGTCCATGGAAATAATGTGAAAATCTGTCATCTTACTGCCATTTGAATAAATTTTAGCTTCTACATTCATGGATTCTATCTGGCATGCAAGACCTTTAAGCAGATCAAATCCTGAGTGACTGATACAGTCTGCAACTCTCGGTGAAATACCGCCAACCTTAGTCATTATGTCATTTGCATCATGCCAATTAACAGAGATAGAGTTAGCATAGTCAAGATGATTGACTTCATTGTAGCTAGAGCTTTCGTCTGAAGACGATATTTCCAGAAACTCCTTAAAGCCTGTTTTGCACTGTGACGGAGGATAAGTGTACACAAGCCATGGGAGAAGCTGCCTTGCCCTGTTTACGTCTATCGAAACTCTTTTGATGCTGTCGATAATTCGTCCATCCTTTAGATTAATCAACACAATATTGCTGTGTTTTCCCATAATTTCAAAAATTAGCCTTTTTGAAACCGTAAACCCGAGGTCATCGAGAACTTGAAAATCCATTTCAATGATTCTCTCGGAATTATTTTGTGCAATACGGCTGATTCGCCCTCCCTGAATGTGCTTCCTCAAAATCATACAAAATATAGGCGGCTGCTTTGGATTTTCGAATTCTCTTTGCGTAATACAGATGTGGGGAGCATTACCTGAGGCAGACGAGTAAAGTCTGAAGCGTCCATTTTTGGTGTGAATAACAAAAACAAGGCTATCACTTTCTGGTTGATAAATTTTTTCAATCTTACCGAGAGTTAGCTTTTTTGATAATTCTTCTGAAATTGCCCAAGTCATGATACCGTCAAATGCCATTATACATCCTCCTAAAGCTTTGGTTATTACGTGGCCCTAAAAATTGCTTAAACAGATAAACACAATTGGAATTTTATCATAAGATTAGTTATAATTAAAGGTAGTTAATGTCAGGAGGAATCAAAATGATAAAAAGTATGACGGGATATGGCCGTGGAGAGATTAAAACTCAAGATTATCATATATTGGTAGAGCTTAAGAGCGTAAACCACAAGTATAATGACTTTACCTTCAGAATGCCAAAGTATTTTGCATTTGCAGAAGATAAAATGAGAAAAGCTATCAGGCAGAAATTGCATAGAGGCAAGGTTGATGTGATGATGACTGTCGAAAATCTATCCGATAAGGAGTTTGAAGTTCGTGTAAATACCAAGCTGGCAAAGGAGTATATTGAAAAAATAGGGACAATGTGTGAGGCTTGCGACATCAAAGAAGGACCTGGAATTGATCTAATTACCAAGCTGCCGGATGTTATTACTGCAATGCCACTTGAAGCAAATCAGGAGGAGCTCCTATCTGCAATTATTGAGGCGACTCAAGATGCAACAAAACAGCTCGATGATATGAGAATAAAGGAAGGTAGGGTGTTGGCTGAGGATTTGAACCTAAGAGCGGCAAACTTAAAAAAGATAGTTCAGGAAATGGTGCCTTTAGCAGAAGAAACTCCAGAAATATATAGAGAAAAGCTTTCGGAGCGAATTAATAAGCTACTTGAGAAAAATGGGATTGGTGATACATATTTATCGGAAGAGAGGCTCGCGACAGAGGTTGCAATCTTTGCTGACAAAGTTAACGTCGATGAAGAACTAACAAGACTGAAAAGCCACATATTACAGATAACTAATTTAACAACAACAGGCAGCTCTGCTGATGGGAGCGTTGGCAAAAAACTGGATTTTCTTGCACAGGAGCTTAATAGAGAAGCTAACACAATTGGCTCAAAGTCAAATAATCTTGAGCTTACTAATCTCGTGCTCAAGGCTAAAGCTGAGATTGAAAAAATAAGGGAACAGGTGCAAAATATAGAGTGAAAAACATGTTTTGGAACAAGAGACTTGCAAAGAACTGTATAACTGAAAATATTGACACCTAATTGTTACTAATATATAATTAACTCATAGAAATTGTTACAGTTAAGTCAATAAAAAATAAACATATATTTGATTCGGTCATTTATGACAACGGAATAAGGTGAGAATCCTTGCGAGTAGGTCACTGTGATGCTCCAAATGAGATAAGTCAGATACGCTGAGAATCAAATGTTGCTTCTGCCTCCACCAGTTGCAATTCATAGACAGCCTTTAATTTTGAGCATATGTGTTGTCAGCAATTGAAATCGCGTGCAGAAGCATCGTGATTTTTTTATTGTAAGCTTAAAAGTTCAAGAAAGGATGGTATTTATGAACACAATTAAAAAAATGTCTCTTACAAGTATTTTTACACTTATTTTGATACTTGTGATGACGTGTAGTGTATTTGCAGCAGAAGGTCAGAATGGCAAGTATCTATATGGAGATGCTATAACGAATATGTCAGGATCTGATGCAGCGGCTTATGTTAACTCGGCGACAGGTGATAAAAATGTAACAGTTAAATTAATTATTGAAGCTGGGGACAATTGCGACCCAGAGAAATGGAGTGACAATGTAACTCCCGGAAGTCACTTCAAACAAGTATTTACAAAAACTATTTCAAGGAATAATTCAAAGGGTGTAACAGTCAAAGATTTGTTGGATAGTGTAAACAATGACGGATTGAAAATAAATTATAATGATCCAAATCCAGGAAAGCCTTATTATTTGTATTCCATCGAAAAAAACAATCTTCTTTGGAAACCTGGTGTTTTGGGCTTTGGTGGATGGGTATTTCGTGTGAATGATAAATTCCCTATTCAAAGGACATCGGATAACAAGGGATATGAAGGGACTTCCGTAGATCAGACTGTGCTTCATGATGGAGATATCGTGCATTTTTTCTATGATTTCCCTGCTCAATTCACACCTGCTGATGATAATATAGGAGCATATAATTTAAGAGGCGTATTCAAGGGTAGACAAGGAAATAAAACTAAGATACAGCTTCAAGGACATAGGACATGGATTGATCAATCAAATCCTAAGGACCCGATTATGAATGTGTACAACTATTTTGATATAACAGCAAGCAATATGGCAAACAATACTGCCGTTTTTGCAAGTCAATTGAATATTATGGGCGTTGCGCCTAAACTCACTGCTTCTGATGGCACTGTATATAGTGGAAAAATGGACGTTACAGGCATGGCAACATTTACCGATGTTCCTAAAGGCACATATACTTTTAGTACAGAACAACAACGGCTATATTTTGATGAGGATGAAGATACATTTCCAGAGTATAGTGGGGTGTTTATGAGTGCACCTGGTGCATTCCATCTGATTGAAATTAATTAAATTTTTTAGATTATATAAAACAGATATTATGATTAAATATATTTAATCATAATATCTGTTTAATTAATAAAGGGAAGTAATAATATATGAATCGAAAGACTTTTAGAAATATAACTCTTTTAGTATTGATTGGATTTTTGATGTTATTTTCTATTGTAATATCATATCGAAATCTGGTTTATGCTGAAGATACAAAGGCAGAAGATCTAAGTAAAATCAAGAATTTTACTATCTTACCTAATGACCCAAAAGATGCTACTGTGGTTACGCCACATTTTCTTGTAGTAAATGATGATGGAATAATAACAATGAAAGCTATTATCTATGGTTTTGATGTTGTTAAAGACCATTGGCATTATAAATCATTTAAAAACTTTCATGTAGTAATTTATGATAAGTTCAATGGTGAAGAAAAGAAAATCTTTACCTCTAAGAAAAAGGACATAAAATTCAGTGATGAGCATTCCACAGAAGAGATAGACCTAGAAGTAGATTATAAGGCTAATGTACTAGGAAAGCACGAATTTAAAGCCGTTTTCTATGCTGATGGCAAGTCAATTATGGAGTCAAAATCAATAGGGCTGGACATATATAAAGAGTCTCCACGAAATTATATAAGCATTGGTAATCAAAAGTCAAATAAAGATGGGAGTAAGTGCATTCTATATGGGTTTTCGGTATTAGGATCTGATATAGATGATTACAAAATTAAGAAGGGCAAATATGAAGAAAATAGTCATTCACAATATATTCAAAATTTTGAAATTGATGTTACATTACCGAGGGATACCGATCCAAATGCAGAGTTAAAATTGGCACCTAATACCAGTAGAAGTGCTTATCCATCGCCTTGCTACAACACGATGATGCCATATAGTAGATATGATTCAATCGAGATTAGAAAACACGGTATAGAAGCAAATTTAAATGATGGCAAAGGTCGTGTGGAGTTTTATGTTAAATATTATAATGGGTACTTCGAGAAGTATCATATAAATTTCAAGCGTGCAGAAGCAAGTAGCAAAGATGATCCAGCCCCCGACGCGGTTGAAAAATTAAAAATTGAAAAGAAATCTGAAAATCTTGAAGGCGTCAGCGGACAGAGCTTTGATAAGAATCAACTGAAGGTTATCGCTGTGCTAAAAGATGGCAGTGAGCAGGAAGTAAATGGATATAAAATTGAGCCAGGCGTATTAACGACAAGTACAAAGAAAATTACACTAAAGTACGGTGGGAAAACAGCCGAGGCAGATATCAAAGTTTGGGGAGATACTGGAATATCAGATATAGAAATATCTAACGGACAGTTATCACAACCAGGTATTTATTATGACTTTAATACTATCAAATTCAAGAAAAATACCTATGAGGCTGTATCTGCATATGGAGACACGACTGGGAAATTCAGCTTCAAATTAAATGATACGGAGAACATTGAGGTTTTCCAGGATGGTAGAAAACTCACACCGCAAAATGATGGAACAGTAAAGTTTGAAGCACCAGCCAACGGAGATGGGATTTGGGAAAAGGATGAATTTATCTTTGGAAACCAAAAGACCGTTATAAAGGTGGCAAATATAGACGGAGGCAAAAAACATTCGCAAGAATATGTATTCACATGCTACAGTCAGACCTTTTCAGGCTTACCTGACAGGGTAGTCGACTATTTATGCCTTGGATCACAGTACACAAATAATAGTTTGATGGGACCTTACGGAAGAAATCCAATTGGAACCATTAGAGGGACTAAAGAAACTCACACTTGCTCCAAAAATGTAATGACGGGGCCTTGTTCCTTGGGAAATTTTGGTGGATATATAACATACTATTACAAAGACCCACTTGTTGATGATCCTAGGAATCCCTATGGCATCGACTTCATTGCTTTTGGGAATCCTGTAAATCCTAATGGATTTGATGAACCAGGGCAGGTATATGTCTCTGAGGATGGAAGCAAATGGTATGCTCTTGCTGGCTCAAATCACTTTGAGGATCATTGTATTTGGGATTATTCTGTAAAGTATAAGAATAATTATACTTACGAAACCTCTGACGGAGCTAGTGGAAGTAGCGCACTTATTTTCAAATTTCCTAAGAAGGAAAATTATCCGTTGCATAAATTTCCAGAAGGAGAAATATCGGAATTAACAGGCAGGGGTGTCCTTATTCAATCGGCTAAAGGGAAGAATGCATATGGAAATGTTATACCGATGCCTACCCGATTTGGATATGTGGATGTTGGAGCTATGGGAACAGATAATCATTCCGTAAATCCTTATGAAGGATACAGCGAAAACGGTGACCCAATGGATTTGTCATGGGCAGTAGATGATAATGGAATGCCTGTAGATGTATCTAATATGAAATTTCACTATGTAAGAGTACAAACTGCCGATTTTTGTAATAATGAGGGTATTGGCGAGAAATCAACTGAAATTCATATGGTGAGGAGAGCCGCTGAAGACGCTATAGAAGTTGGCAAGACGGAAATGCCTAGTTCTATAACTGTAGCAGGCAACAAAATACCTCTAAAAAAAGGACAAAATATTTATTCAGCTGAAGTTTCAGGAGTATTTGAGGTTTCGGTAGATGCACCTAAAACCACTAATGTATATATAAATGTAGTAGGAAAGCATAAGAATGTCTTTTATACAATGCCAAAACACAAAATAGTCAGGGTAATAATACAAGAAGGCAGGAAAGAACCTATAATTTTATATATAAAGCTAAAAGAGAAAAATACTCCTGAAAAAGGCGTGGATTTTGTATTCAATGGAAATGGTGGAAAGATAACAGATGTAAATCATGACTTAACTTCTCCGTTGGACTCAGGAAAGTCTGAAATGACTGCTTTTTATCCAGATAGTTCAATAGGCGTACATCTGCCAGAAGCTGAGCATGAAGATGAGTTGGATAATGAATATAAGCTTTTCAAATATACATTCCAGGGTTGGGAGTTTGAAGGAAAAGTTTACAAGAATTACTCAGAGGAATTAAAAAAAGTTATAGAAAAAAAAGGCTTAAAAAAGATATCTTTAAAAGCAAAATGGAAAAAGGAAGCTGAAAAATCTAAAGACGATATCAAGGTAAGCTTCAGACTAATTGGTTCTACTCAAGCGAATAGCGATATAGATTTGAAAGATAAAAACTACAAAGGGGCAGAGTATCAGACATGGTTAAAGACTAGAGAGGTGACAGTTAAGGAAAACGCGGTAGTTGCAGATGTAATAGAAAAAGTATTTGATGAAAACAAAATTAAGAGCAGAGGCTTGGATACGGGATACATCAGTATGATTAAGGCACCTGAAGTGCTTGGAGGATACGAGCTTAGTGAAAGAAGCAATGGAGAGCGTTCTGGATGGATGTACACTCTTAACGGGGAACACACAGATGGTATTAAGGTACAACATGTCAAGGATAATGATAGCATTGTTTTGCATTATGTGAATGATTATGCATACGAAGTTCATGATTGGGATAAGTTAGGAGGTTCAGGATTTCCATCGTTAGGAGATGGGACATATTTCTCCAAATGGCTTGAAGCGGAAGACACCGATCCTGTGAAATATTATAATGTTACCTTTAAAGGGCCAGGTTCTGAAGATTTTATTGGTAGTTCGAGATCAAAAGAGGGCGAAAATTATAGCTTTAAGATAAACCATGATGATCGTTTCATTTATGAAGCTGATATCAAGGTTGGGGAACATCCTTCACAAGGTATTACATATGTAAGTTCATCCTTTGAAACAACTGTGAAACAGAAAACAGATGGAGATATAGTCATTACTACAAATAAAAAAATGAAGCCATATGGTCAATTGATGAAGACTAATTTAGTGACAGGGCAATTAAAAAATAAAAAATATTTATGGATATTCACTTTACCATTTAAACCTGTAAATGATGGCAACACATTTACCTATAAAAACAAGCCTACATATGTCTCGGCAAAACATGGAGGTTATGCTACATTGCATTTTGATAAGTCACCTACATTTTATCTTTCTCAACTAATTGCACTCGGAAAGTTTAAAGAAGTACCTTTGACAGATAAAAACAAACCGATAATTATTAACCATGATGGGGACGTGAATAAATCTGGTGGTTTTGACTATGATGATATCAAGTTAATTCAAAAGATTATCGATGGTGAGGTTTTAGACTTCAAAACTATAAGTGAAGAAGGTATTCTTAATGCTGATATTAACGCAGATATGAAAGTTGACTATGCTGATATAGTACAAGGGAAAATTATGTTACTTCCAAAGCCAGAAGATATTGTGGAGTCTGACCGTGAAAAAATAGAGACACTGAGAGCAGAGTACGAAAAGCTGGATGACAAGCTTAGAGATTCCGTGGATAATATTCAGGATTTGATAAATGCAGAAAGTAAACTTAAAGAATTAAAAGACTTGGAAACCAACAAAGAATCGGCTATAAAAACTCTTAAAGAATACAAAGACCTGTCATTGTACAGAGAAGAACAAAAAAATGAGCTGTCAAATAAAATCGAAGCAGGCATAAAGGCAATAAATGAGGCTGTATCGAAAGAGGAAGTAGCGGAGGCTTTAAAGAAGTCTAAAGAAGAACTAGATACAATTAAGACTGATGCACAGTTGAAAGAGGAGAAAGCAGCATTAGATGTTGAAAAAGCTCAGAAAACAGAGAACGAAAAGACTGCAATTCAAGAAAAAAGAACCTCAACGGGAGATGCTGTAAATCCAAATCAGTATATTGTATATATAATTTTAGCAATTGCTACAATGGGAATCTTGTGTATAAGACAAGAGAATAGAAAGTGAAGATAGAGTAAGTCAGAGATAATATCGGTCGTATATATTCGTATGACCGATGTTATCGTTTAGGTCGAACAAGATAATTAATGTGTGAATAAGGTTATAAGGTACAATAGAATGAAATCCGATTTAAGACTAGAAGACAAGAAAAAATACTATAAAGAACTTAAAGAATCAAATTTTTTGGTACCATGCCAAAGAGATGGGGGTATTGGAGTAGTTTCAGTTAATAAAGAAAAAGAAAGTTATATTGTTGCATTCTCAAGCGAAGAAGAACTAAAGAAAACAAACAGTAGAGATTTTGAAATGAAAGAGATTGTCAACTATTCTTTTGATCAATTAATTGGATTTTTCACAGAAATGTTTCCTAAAATAAATGGTATTGTTATAAACCCATTTACTAACGCAGTGTTTATAAATAGCAATATGATTAGTGAAATATGTTCTGTTATAGACGGGATTACATTTAAACGCAATGATCATGTAATTCCACAATTTCTTTATCCATTTCCAAATATATCTAAGGATTTAAAATTAGCCATACACAATTTTTGTCGTGACGAAGTTAATATTGAGAAGATGTG
>USBT01000014.1 GCA_900553025.1 uncultured Eubacteriales bacterium
ATATCTGCTGGAAGCACGGGGGCATTGCTAGCTGGCGGTCATTTAATCATAGGCTGTATTGATGGCATCGAAAGACCTGCACTTGCAACTGTCTATCCTATTTTGGGCAAAGAGCCTGCACTCTTACTTGATGCGGGAGCAAACACCGAATGCAAGCCTCATTTTCTTATGCAATTTGCCATTATGGGAAGTCTATATATGGAAGAAGTAATAGGACGAAGCAATCCTGTAGTTGGGCTTGTAAGCAACGGCGTGGAAGCTGGAAAAGGCAATCAACTGACTAAGGATGCGTATAAGTTAATCGACAAAACATCTGTAAACTTTATGGGTAACATTGAAGCTAGGGATATTCCGCTAGGAATTGCAGATGTTATTGTTACGGATGGATTCACAGGAAACGTAGTTCTAAAATTATCTGAAGGTCTTGCTATGACCCTTATGAGAGAGTTAAAATACAGATTTACATCCTCAGGCGTTGCTAAACTTGGTGCAGCAATGCTTAAGAGCAAGCTATACAGTCTCAAGCAGGATGTTGATTATACAGAGTATGGGGGAGCTCCTATTTTGGGACTAAAAAAGGCTTTGTTAAAAATGCACGGTTCATCGGATGCATATGCTGTGATGAAAACAATAATGAAATCGATTCCATATGTTGAAGAGGACGTTGTAAGCTTGATATCCTCATCTATAAATAGAATAAAATTTGAGGATGCTGCTGATGAATAATTCTCCCTGTTCACATAATTCGAAAATTTCAAATTGTAGGCTTGCTAGACTTTATAAGTTTAAAAATCCAGCTCTTTTAAGGCAGGCACTTACGCATAGTTCTTTCAAAAGAGAGAACGAGGTGTATGATGATGGCGATTTGTCTAACGATAACGAGCGTCTTGAGTTTTTAGGAGATGCAATACTGGACCTTGTTATCGGAGATATTTTGTTTAAAAATATGCCCGATGAAAAGGAAGGTAATCTTTCCAAAATTAGGGCAGGCATAGTATGCGAAGAGTCTCTTGCTAAGCTTGCTGAGAATTTAAACCTAGGTCAGTCAATAATTCTTGGACGAGGTGAGATAAAATCGGGTGGACGCGAAAAATCCTCAATACTTGCTGATGCAGTTGAGGCGATAATTGGAGCTGTTTATTTAGATAGCGATTATTATACATGCTATGACTTTGTGATGAATCTCTTTGAAGCTATGATTGTACAGGCTGAAAATGGAATGCTAAACCATGATTATAAATCGATATTACAAGAAAAATTACAGAGAGATGGCTCAGTTGATATCAAGTATGTAACTTATAAGGAAGAGGGACCTGCCCACCAAAAAATTTTTTTCGTTAAAGTGTTTTGTGGCTCTAAAGAGCTCGGAATGGGTTGTGGTAAGTCTAAGAAAATTGCTCAGCAGGAAGCTGCTAAAGACGCTATGTTGAAAGGAATATAAAATATGTATTTTAAAAGACTTGAGATGCACGGATTTAAATCCTTTGCAGATCCAGTGGTAATAGAGTTTCATGAGGGAATTACATGTGTTGTTGGTCCAAATGGAAGCGGGAAAAGCAATATAAGCGATGCAATTAGATGGGTGCTTGGTGAACAAAGTCCAAAGACTTTGCGTGGCGGAAAGATGGAAGAGGTTATTTTTGCTGGTTCAGCATCGCGAAAACTGAGGGGAATGGCAGAAGTAACCCTTGTTATTGATAATACGAATGGGACTCTTGATATCGACTATTCTGAAGTCTCTATAACAAGACGAATGTATAGATCTGGTGAAAGTGAATATTTGATTAATAATGCTCCTTGCAGGCTCAGGGATATCAGAGAACTTATTATGGATACTGGTATTGGCGTTGATGGCTACTCAATAATCGGTCAAGGTAGAATTGCAGATATTGTTAGCAATAAGCCTGAAAGCAGACGGGAAATTTTTGAAGAAGCTGCTGGTGTTGTTTCCTACAAAACTAGAAAGCAGGATGCCGAGAGGCGCCTTGAAACTACTAACACAAACTTATTGAGAGCAAATGACATTATAAATGAAATTGAATCAAGAATTGATGAACTAAGAGACGATAGTGAGAAAGCGAAGGAATATCTGTCGTTAAAATCACAGTATGAGTCCTCTGAAGTCAATGTAATTTTAAGAAATATAGAAAGCATACAGGACAAATCTGAGAAGATGGATGATGACATTTTTCGATTGGGTAACGAAATATCTGTTAAGAGCACGGAGCGTGAAGAGGTCGAGAAAATATTAGAATCTGCGGAAAATGACATTAAGGAGTTAAACGAAAAATCAGATTATACTAACAGGCAGCTATTGCAAGTAATTCAAGATATTAACGACCACGAAAACAAAAAGAAAATTCAATCGCAAAAATACGATTTTTTATCCTCAGAAGAACTTAGATTAAAACAAGAGCTTGAATCATTTTCCGAAAAACTGGGTGTGCATGAAAAGCAATTTGAAGATAACAATAATGAACTAAATCAATTGATTCAGACGGCACAAGCATCACAGCTTGAACTGGATAAGAGCTTATCTGAATACAATAAGGCTGAAGACGATAAAATTCACAATTCAGAGGAAATTGACAATCTAAAAGAGCAGATTCTTAGAATCTCAAGAGATATTTCAAAGAGCGAAAATGAAAAGTCAGAAATATCCAGCATGAATTCACTTTTAGAAACGCGTTATAACGAAGTTCTTGAAGAACTAAGCCAAACAAAAGAAAGTTATGACAAAATAAACCAGAGCTTTTTAGATGAAGAATCGCGAGAACAAGAAATTCAAAAGGAATCTCAATTAATTCAATCGGACCTTGTCGCTAAGCAAAAGAGTGCGGAATCACAAATTGAAAAAATAAGAATTCAAGAAGACCAAATCGGTGCTGACAAATTGAAGTCGGAGCAGCTTTTATCACGTAAAAAAACGATAGAAGAAATGGAAGCAAATTATGAGGGCTATAACTACGGCGTCAAATACATAATGAAGTCACGAATTAATGGTATCCGAGGCGTTGTTGGAGAACTCATGCTTGTACCTGAAGGTCTTGAAACTGCAATTGAAACTGCACTTGGAGGAAATTTACAGAATATAATCTGTGATTCCGATAGTGAAGCTAAGAAGTCCATTAATATTTTAAAACAAAATAATGCGGGACGACTTACATTTCTACCAATTTCTAGCATACGTGCTGGTAAAGCTGATGTGCCCTCATCAATAAAATCAGATAAAGAATTTGTTGGCATTGCCTCAGATATGATTTCATATGACCACGAATATGATGAAATTTTTCGCTACCTTTTGGGGAGAATAGTTATTGTCGAAACAATGGATTCTGCGATTAGACTATCTAAGGGAATCAAGGGCGGATTGAGAATTGTAACCCGTGGCGGAGAGATTATAAATAGCAGTGGTGCGATAACAGGAGGAAGATATAAGAACAAGAGTGCAAATTTACTTTCAAGAAGAGCGGAAATTGCAAAGCTTGAAAATGAAATAAGACTCCTTTCTGAAGACACTAAATTAAATGAGCAGTCACTGCAAAATCTAAAGGTTTTTCTATCTGATACCAAAGATACAATCGAGGAAATGTCATCAAGGTTAAATAAGAATAAAATTTTGTCATCATCACTACAGTCAAAGCTGTCAATGTATAGGGACTCACTGGACAGCGTGTCTATAAAAAAAGAAAAGCTTGAACAACAACTAAACAACATTAGTGAAGATAGAAGCAGCTCCTCTGATATTTTTGAAAAACTAAATGCAAGTGGAAAAGACTTGAAAAATGAGCTCATAAAATTAGAGAAAGAACTCGAGAAGCTAATTGATACAAATAATGCGGTTGAGTCGAATCTAAAAGAATTAAACGAAATAAAGCTGTCAAAAACAATTGAGTACAATAGCATCAAATCTAAAATAGAAAATCTTGAGACTATGACAGAGCGAATGGAAGCTGAAATTGAGAATCTCAAATCTGGGATTAAAAGTCGTAACGACAGGCTTAGCAATGTTATAGCAGAAAAACATGATATAAATGAGGGGCATGTTCTGCCAGATATTACAAAGCTACAAGAGGATAGGAATGCTCTTGATGATGCGCTTATCTTAATTTCAAGAAATAAAGAGGAGGTAGCATCTAAGTTATCTAAAGCAACAAAAGAGATAACTTCGATAAGAGAAAGCATTGAAAAACTACAAAGTCAGAAAGTTCTTGAAGAAATTAAGCTCGCAAAGAATCAGACTCAGGTTGAAAATCTTACACAGAGGCTCTGGGATGAATTTGAAATGTCGATAGCACAGGCCACAGATATGAAAGACCCGAACTTTGTTATGGCTACTGGTATCAAAATAGGTCGCGAAACAAGGAAACGACTTAGAGAGCTTGGAGATGTGAATATCGGCGCTATCAAAGAATATGAGGAGGTTAGCAAGCGATATGAGTTCTTAAAGGAACAGAGAGAAGACATCTTGGATGCAATGAATGAGCTTAAATCTATTATTTCTGATATGAGCACTACGATAAAGAGAAAGTTCAAGGACAGCTTTAATCAAATTGTCACCAATTTTGAGGATATCTTTGTTGAATTATTTGGGGGCGGATATGCAGAATTAACACTTGAAAATGAAGATGACCCTTTAAATTCGGGAATAGAAATAGTCGCACAGCCTCCAGGCAAGAAGCTTCAGAACATTAATTTGATGTCGGGCGGTGAAAAAACTATGACTGCAATTGCACTCATGTTTGCTGTACTAAAAGCAAAACCTACGCCATTTTGTATACTCGATGAGGTTGAGGCAGCGCTCGACGATAGCAATATCGACAGATTCTCGCAGTATTTAAAGAAATTTGAGAACATACAATTTGTTCTTGTAACACATCAAAAGGCAACTATGGAACATGCCGATGTACTATATGGAGTTACAATGGCAGAGCAGGGTGTTTCTAATCTTTTGTCCCTTAAGCTTGGGGATCATTTTGAAATTTAGATATTAACAAAATATTTGTATTAACCTGTGAGTTAATTACGACACAATACAGTATTTAATTCACGTACTAAATGTGGTTAGACTGAAAGGAGTCCGAATGGCATTATTTGGGGAGAAAAAAGGCTTTTTCAGCAAGATGAGCCAGAAAATTGCTGATACAATATTGATGAGACCTGAGATCGATGAAGAGCTTCTCGATGAACTTGAGGAAATCCTTATCACTAGCGATATGGGGATGAATACGACAATGAGGATAATGGAGGAACTCAGAAAGGACATTCGTGTCGGAAGATTGTCGCAGCCTGAAGAAGTTAAAAATTCACTGTCAAATATAATAGCAAAACTAGTCGACAAGGGAGATAGGCATAAGCTTCCCAATTCATATCCTCAGATTATTTTGCTAATTGGAATAAATGGTGGTGGCAAAACAACAACGATTGCTAAGCTTGCATACATGCTCCAGAAAGAGGGTAAAATGGTTTTACTTGCAGCCGCAGATACGTTCAGAGCTGCCGCATCAGCTCAGCTTGAGCACTGGGGAGATACTCTCGGAATCAAAACGATAACTCACGGAGAGGGCGCAGACCCTTCGGCTGTCATATATGATAGCATACAGGCAGCGAAATCTCGAAATGTTGATGTTCTCATCTGCGATACCGCAGGTAGACTGCAAAATAAGAAAAACCTCATGGCTGAGCTTGAGAAAATGAACAAAACAATAGACAAGCAATACCCTGAAGCAACAAAAGAAACGATACTGATATTAGATGCTACAACTGGTAAAAATGCGATTTCACAGGTTGAAGAATTTAAAGAGGTTACAGACATCACAGGCATTATTTTAACAAAAATGGACGGCACAGCAAAGGGTGGTATTGCCGTAACTATTGCTGATGAGTACGACATGCCTATTAAATTTCTTGGCATCGGTGAAAAGAAGGAAGATTTAGAACCGTTTAATGCAAAAACTTTTGCAGAGGAGGTATTTGATGAGTAAACCTGTGGTTGCAATTGTTGGCAGACCAAATGTCGGCAAGTCAACATTTTTTAACGCTCTCATGGGCAAAAGAATCGCGATAGTCGAAGACACTCCTGGTATTACAAGAGATAGGATATATGGAGAAACATCATGGAATGGTGTTGATTTTGCTATGATTGATACAGGTGGCATTGAACCAGATTCTGAGGATGTTATTTTGTCTCAAATGAGAGAACAAGCACAGACTGCTATGGATACAGCTAATGTAATTGTATTTATGGTTGATGGAAAAGCAGGTGCCACGGCTGCCGATATTGAGGTTGCTGATATGCTAAGACGAACTGGAAAAGAGGTCATACTGCTTGTTAACAAAATAGATGCACCGAAAAAGCTACCCGACCATTTCTACGATTTTTATGAGCTTGGCATTGGAGAACCTATTCCTATTTCATCTGCAAATATGCTTAACCTAGGAGATGTGCTTGATCTTATAGTTGAGAAATTCCCTAAATCCTCGGAAGCCGAGGATGAAGAAGCAACAGCTGTTGCAGTTATTGGGAAACCAAATGTCGGGAAATCCTCACTCATTAACACATTATTAAATGAAGATAGAGTAATTGTTTCAGACATTGCTGGAACAACTAGAGATTCTATTGATACACCCTTTAGATGGCATGACAGCGACTATACGCTTATAGATACCGCTGGCATAAGGAGGCAGAGCCGCATTAACGAATATGTTGAAAAATACAGTGTTATCAGAGCTATTGCTGCTATTGAAAGATCAGATGTGTGTCTATTAATGATAGATGCAACTGAGGGTGTTACAGAGCAGGATAAGAAAATTGCTGGTATAGCTCATGAGGCAGGAAAAGGTGTTATAATAGTTGTGAATAAATGGGATCTTGTTCAAAAAGAAACCAATACTATGAGTCTATTCAAACGAAAAATTCAAAGCGAATTGACATTTATGAATTATGCACCTATTTTGTTTATTTCGGTTCTTGAAAGACAGAGAATAAATTATGTGATGCAAGCTGTAGAAATGGTTGCCCAAAAGCGTTCTATGAGGATACCTACAGGTCAGCTTAATAGTTTAGTGGTTGAAGCTACAATGATGAAGCAACCACCGTCTGATAAGGGCAAGCGTCTGAAAATATACTATGTTACTCAGGTTGGAGTAAAACCTCCGCTTTTCTCTTTTCAGGTCAACAATAGAGAGTTAATGCATTTCTCATATTCAAGATACATAGAAAATCGAATCAGAGAAAACTATGGCTTTGAGGGAACTTCGATTAAATTTGTGTTTAGGGACAAAGGAGATAAGGAAGTATGAGCTTTGCTTTAACTATAATTATTGCATATGCACTCGGTAGCATTTCTCCATCTATAATTATGGGTAAGCTCGCGGGTATTGACATAAAAAAAGAAGGCAGCGGTAATGCAGGTGCGACAAACACACTGCGAGTTCTTGGAAAAAAAGCTGCAATAATCACGCTTTTGATTGATATATCAAAGGGCGTGATTGCCGTATATTTAGCAGGATGTTTATTTGGAGATTTACATTCATATATAGCCTGTATTTTTGTTATCTTAGGGCACATATTCCCCATATGGTATAATTTTAAAGGCGGTAAGGGTGTGGCAGTTTCTTTTGGTGCCCTTCTTGCTGTAAATCCGCTTATTGCAGTTAGTGCATTGCTTGTAGTCATAGTTTTTGTTTTATTATTTAGAATGGTATCTCTTGGCTCGATAATGGCTGCGGCTTCTGCACCAATATTTGCATTTTTATTTGAACCTGAATTTCTGCCATATGTAATTTTTCCTGCCATTCTAATAATTTATATGCACAGGAGCAATATAATGCGTATTATTAAAAGACAGGAGAATAAATTATGGTAATAGGTATAGTAGGCGCTGGAAGCTGGGGAACCGCACTGGCACAAACATTTGCCTGTAACGGGCACCAAGTACATTTATACGCAAGAAGAAGCAAGCACCGTGAGGAACTTAAGATTACAAGAGAAAACAAAAAGTATCTCAAGGGTGTCAATTTAGTAGAAAATATTATTATTTCAAAATCTCTAAATGATACTGTCGCTGATAAAGATATAGTACTTATGGCTGTACCTACTCAGACCTTCAGGAGCGTTTATGAGGAAGTTTCAGATATTTTGGTTAATAAAAATCAAAATCCTGTTATTTTGAATGTAGCTAAGGGAATAGAAAAAAAGACTCACTTACTTCTTTCAAGCGTAGCAAAAGATGTCAGAGCTGACAGTAGATATGCAGTACTTTCTGGTCCTTCACATGCCGAAGAGGTTGGGAGGTTTAAACCAACTACTGTTGCTATAGCATCAGATGATATAGAGTTATCGAAAGAGCTTCAAAATGAACTGATGACGAGTAGATTCAGAATATATGCAAATGATGATTTGAAGGGTGTGGAGCTTGGTGGTGCGCTTAAAAATATAATTGCTCTCGGGGCAGGAATTTCTGACGGCATCGGCTTTGGAGATAATGCAAGGGCAGCTCTTATGACAAGAGGACTTGTTGAAATGACGAGAATTGGAACTGCAATGGGAGCTAAGAGTGAGACTTTTTCTGGGCTTACTGGACTTGGTGATTTGATTGTAACCTGTGACAGCAACCATTCGAGAAATAGAAAATGTGGAATACTCATTGGTGAGGGCATGAAGGTTTCTGAAGCTATTGAAGAGGTTGGAATGGTTGTAGAAGGAATTACAACAACTGAAGCAACCTATGGGCTTGCAAGCAAGCTCAATATTGAGATGCCAATTACGGAAGCGATATATAAGGTTATAGAAGGTAAAATCAATGCTCTTGAAGCTGTCGATATCCTTATGGGTAGAGATGGAAAGGTAGAATGAAGAATATTTTTGTAGAAGAATTTAAAAATGATAATGGCAGAGAACCTAGGGTTTCTATAACAACCTTCGGATGCCAGATGAATGAGCACGACTCAGAAATACTGATGGGGCTACTATCCGAAAGAGGATATAGACAGATTGATGAAAGACAAGCCGCTGATGTTGCAATTTTAAACACATGTAGTGTGCGTGAAAATGCAGATAAGAGATTTTTTGGAACCCTTGGTCAGCTAAAAAAAATCAAGGAAAATAACCCATCCTTTGTTACATGCGTATGTGGATGCATGATGCAGCAGCAGCACATAATAGATAAATTAAAATCAAGCTATCCATGGGTTGATGTCATTGTTGGAACACACAATATAGACAAGCTTCCTAAGCTGCTAGACAATTTGATAGATGAAAAGAAAAGGCAGATTGAAATCTTACCTGAAGCAAAGGAGATTATAGAGGATTTGCCATCAGAGAGATTGTTTAAGCATAAAGCACTAGTCAATATAATGTTCGGTTGCAATAATTTCTGTACATACTGCATAGTACCATATACAAGGGGAAGAGAAAGAAGCAGAAATCCTAAGCACATTTTGAAGGAAATTGAAAATCTCGTGTCTGATGGTGTCGTTGAAATCATGCTCCTCGGACAAAATGTAAACTCATACAAAGGAGAGTGCGATGGCGAAGCTTGGAAGTTCCCAAGGCTTCTTGAAGAAATAAACAAAATAGAGGGCTTGCAGAGGATAAGGTTCATGACATCTCATCCTAAGGACATGTCGGATGAGCTTATCAAAGCATATGGAAGGCTAGATAAATTATCAAAATATGTGCACCTGCCTGTTCAATCTGGTAGCAATAATGTGCTTAGAAGGATGAATCGAAGATATAAGTCTGAGGATTATATTACGTTGATAAATAAACTCAGAGTGGAAGTCCCTGATATTACGATATCAACGGATATTATCGTTGGATTTCCAGGAGAAACAGAGGATGACTTTTTGGAAACTCTAAAACTCGTTGAAGCTGTAAGATATGATTCCGCATTTACATTTCTTTATTCAGTGAGAAAAGATACGCCTGCGGAGAAATATACTGAGCAGGTCGATGAAGCTGTAAAGCACGAGAGGTTCAATAGGCTTGTTGAGCTTGTCAATAATATTAGTGCGGAAAAAAACGAAAAATATGTCGGGAATGTATATAAGGTTCTTGTGGATGGATACAGCAAAACGGATGCATCTGTTTTGTCAGGTAGAACGGATGGCTTTAAGCTGGTAAACTTTAGAGTGGATTCTGATGCAAGTGATTTGATTGGAAAGATTGTCGATGTGAAGATAACTAATGCCAAAACATTCAGTCTTGAAGGAGAATTATTTCTTGGATAGATATGTTGTGAAAAATGGAGAGAGGCTGAGGACGGGATATACTACAGGAACTACTGCGACTGTTGCTACCGTTGCTGCGGCGAAGATGCTTCTCACCGGTGAGGCAATATATGAGGCAAGAGTGAGTCTGCCTCAAGGCGAAGAGGCTCTGCTTGAGGTCAAAAACTGCTGTATACATGAAACTTGCTGCACAGCTATCGTTTTAAAAGATGGTGGAGATGATCCTGATATTACTCATGGTACTGAGATACATGCTACGGTAAAGCTAATATCTGAGGGCATTGAGATAAGAGGCGGAAAGGGAGTTGGTACTGTTACGACCGAAGGAATGCGTTGTCCAAAGGGTGAAGCTGCCATTAATCCAGTTCCACGCAAGATGATTATAGAAAACCTTAATAATTTAGCTAAGGAATTGGAATATAGAGGTGGATTTTCTGTAACTATAAGTGTTCCTGATGGAGAGGCTTTAGCAAAACAGACATACAATCCGAGGCTAGGAATTGTGGGCGGAATTTCCATTCTTGGAACAACGGGTATTGTATGGCCTATGAGTGAGAAAGCCTTAATTGATACCATAAAGGTGGAGCTTGACAGAAAGTATGCTGATAATCCCGAATATGTAATTATCTCTCCAGGGAATTATGGACAGGATTATTGTCAGAATAATCTGGGTATAGATATAAACGAAGCAGTTAAGATTAGTAATTTCCTAGGAGATTCCCTCGACTACATAGCATATAAGGGCTTTAAGAGGGTGCTTCTTGTAGGGCACACAGGTAAGCTTGTAAAGGTTGCGGGAGGCATAATGAATACGCATTCATCATATGGTGATTGCAGAATGGAAATTATAAGTGCATACTCGGCTTTGCTGGGTGCAGATAGCGAAACTGTTGATAATATTTTGAACTGTGTGACGACAGATCAGGCAATGGATATTATCAAAGAAAAAGAATACTATTCTTCATTAAAGAAGAAATTAGCAGAGAGAGTGAAATATCATCTAAACTTCCGTCTCAAAGGCAAGGCCGAAATTGAATTTATCATGTTTACAACTGATAAAAGGCATACAATGGAAAGCTCAAATTTTAGAACTTTTTTGAAAAGTTTTAAGACTATAGAAAAGGACGATAATGAAGGGAGATAGATATTGGAAAGAGGAAGGTTTTTTGCCGTCGGAGTAGGGCCAGGAGATCCAGAACTGATGACGGTAAAGTCAATTAAAACTATTGAGAATGCTGATGTTATTGTAGTTCCAACTACTGAAACTGGTAATAATACAGCAATGAATATAGCAAAAGATTATGTTAAAGATAAGTCTATAGTTTCGTGTCACATGCCCATGTCAAAAGAATTAGCTACACATAATTGGGAGGAGATAGAAAACTATCACAATGAATCTGCTGACATAATCGGAAAGCTTCTTGACGAAGGTAAGGATGTCGCTTTTTTAACCTTGGGTGATCCTACCGTTTATAGCACTGTAATGTATGTTCATAGGATATTAGACAAAAGAGGTTACCCCACAGAAATTGTACCGGGTATTACCTCATTTTGTGCTGCCGCTGCAAGCCTTAATGTTAGCCTTTGTGAGAAGGATGAAATGCTGCACATTATACCAGCTACATTTGCAGATTTAGACAAAATTGAGGAATATGAGGGTACTAAGGTGCTCATGAAATCCGGTAAAACAATCATGAATGTTAAGGAAAAACTATCAGAGGAAGGTGCGATGATGGTTGAAAGGGCAACCATGCCAGATGAAAAAATTTATAAGAATCTAAATGGTTTAAAAAAGCCAAGTTCATATTTCTCGTTAGTTGTTTTGCATTCAAAAGAAAGACAGGTGAAAAAATGATATATATAGTAGGAGCGGGGCCCGGAGCAGAAGATCTAATAACCGTTAGAGGTGTAGAACTCCTAAAAAAGGCCGATACGATAATTTATGCGGGCTCTCTTGTAAACCCTGGGCTGTTAAAATATGCAAAAGATGATTGCTCAATTCACGATAGTGCCAAGATGACTCTGGAAGAAGTAATCTCCGTAATGGAAAATGACGATGCCCCAAACAAAATAATAGTTAGACTTCACACAGGCGATCCATGTATATATGGGGCAATAAGAGAGCAAATGGATGTTCTAGATAGTAAGGGTATGGAATATGAGTATGTACCTGGAGTTAGCTCATTTATCGGAGCAGCATCTGCACTTAAGGCAGAGTACACATTGCCTAATGTAAGCCAGACCGTTATTTTGACAAGGATGGCAGGAAGAACACCAGTGCCAGAAAAAGAAGAGATTGAGTCTTTGGCAGCACATCAGGCAACGATGATAATATTTTTGACCTCGACTATGTTAAAAGAACTCTCTAACCGCTTGATCGAAGGAGGATATTCACCTGACACTCCAGCTGCAATAGTATATAAGGCCACTTGGCCGGATCAAAAGGTTATAAGGACAACGGTTGAAAACATTGCTGTCGATGCTGAAAAAGAGGGCATTAACAAGATGGCTCTTATTTGTGTTGGCAACTTCCTTGGAGATAATTACGACAGATCTAAGCTCTATCATCCTGAATTTACACATCTCTTTAGAGAAGGCAAGCAGGAGTCAGAATAACATGAAAAAAATCTGCATTATTGCATTCACTGATAATGGCATAAAGGCTGCGGGGCAAATTAAAAATATCCTTGAAGGGTATTTAATTGATGAGTCAGCTAACTCCCTCGAAAAATCAAATTTCGAGAAATCATATTCTGGCAATGAGCACTATTTTGTTAATCTACTTGAGAAGAACTGCAACAAAAAAGCCTATGTGGCTGATAATTTCAACAACTATGATGCATTTATCTTTGTCGGCGCGACAGGTATTGCAGTGAGGTATATAGCGCCACATATTAAATCTAAGGATGTAGATCCTGCAGTAATTGTGCTAGATGAACATGGAGATTTTGTTATACCATTACTTTCCGGACATCTTGGGGGTGCAAATGAACTTGCAAGTCTGATAGCTGAGAAGTTAAGTTCTACGCCTGTTATAACCACCGCAACAGATATTAATGCAAAATTTGCAGTAGACCTTTGGACAAAGAAAACCAATCAATATATAGTTGATATTTCAAAAATCAAAGATGTTTCTTCTGCAGTGTTAAAAGATGAGCATGTAGGACTTTATTCAGATTTTGAAATTGAAGGGATTTTGCCAAAACAGATTAAGCTATGCGACAGCTATGCGGATTATAACCCAAATGTCGGTATTGCAGTAAGCATAGATGAGAATATAAAACCGTTCAATATAACATTGAATGCAGTGCCTAAGCTTGCTGTGATTGGAGTGGGATGCAGAAAGAATACCGATTCTGATAGCTTTGAGAATTATATTCTCAATATTCTAAGAGAACAAAATATATCGATACATGCGGTAGACATGCTTGCATCGATAGACATCAAGCAAGATGAAAAATGTATTTTGGATTTTTCTAAAAAATACGGCATACCATTTAAGACAGCCACAGCGGATGAGCTTATGAATATTAAAGGCAAATTCACCGCATCCTCATTTGTTAAAAGCATTACAGGGGTTGATAATGTATGCGAAAGGTCGGCAGCATACTTTTCAGCTAATAGCAAAATAATATTAGGAAAGACAAGTCATAACGGCATGACATGTGCGATTGCCGTAAGAGATTGGAAGTGTAAATTTTGAACATTATAATGAGTTATATAGACCATAAGGCGGCTAATATTTCTGAAAGAGAATTATTCACATTTACGTCATCTGAGGTCTGTCAATTATATAATAGAATTAAGGAATATGAGGACATACTCGGTGGCGTGCTTATAGCTACATGCAACCGAACCGAATTGTATCTATCCATGATAGACGGAGAATTCTACGATCCATTTGATTTGATATGCGATATAAAAAATCAAGATGCAAATGAGATGTCAAGAGTTAAGAAGACACTATCTGGACATGATGCGATTAGACATCTAATGCTCGTAGCATCGGGGACAGAATCTCAGATATGGGGAGATGCTCAAATTATTTCTCAGGTAAGGGATGCTGCCAGAACATCTAGAGAAGAAAAAACGACTGACTCTATATTGAATGTTTTGTTCAGAAATGCGATAAGCGCAGGAAAGAAGGTTAAAACAAATATAGATTTTAATATCAGCGATAACTCGACGGCACTTAAAGCGGTTTCTATTTTAAAGGAACATGACAATATTAATAAGGTGCTAATAATAGGCAATGGTGTAATAGGAAGACTTGTGGGTGAAAGCCTTGTTGCGAATAAGTTTGAATCAACAATGACTTTAAGACAGTTTAAATCAGGTGCTATCAGTGTGCCAAGAAAAATTGATACGGTTAATTATGCGGAAAGATACAGTGTTATATCAAAATTCGATGCTGTAATTAGCGCTACAATGAGCCCACACTATACGCTTCACTATGAGGATATGAAGAATATCGAAAGATGGCCTAGAGTATTCATAGACTTAGCTATGCCAAGAGATATAGACCCTCGAATAGTAGAATCAGCTGGTGCGGGAAAACTAAGAGAATTACCTGAGTATTATGACCTCGATATGATAAGCAGAGATGAGGTAATGGAATCCAAGGAAGACCACATGTTTGAGGTTAACGAAATTATTAACGAATTTGAACAGGAATTTTACAGGTGGTATGACTACAAAATGACTATGGGAGGAATTAAATGAAAATATACGTTGTAGGTATTGGTCCGGGAAGCCTTGACCATATGACGCCTTATGCCAAAGCAGCAATTGAGAAAAGTGATGTAGTCGTTGGATATACAGTATATGTGGAGCTA
Source organism: uncultured Eubacteriales bacterium (assembly GCA_900553025.1). Taxonomy (GTDB): domain Bacteria; phylum Bacillota; class Clostridia; order Peptostreptococcales; family Anaerovoracaceae; genus S5-A14a. Next base: position 15,069 of record USBT01000014.1, read on the forward strand.
GTAAAAGAGCTGACAAGAGGCAAGGAAGTTCTGTCTACACCCATGAAAAAAGAAGTGGATAGATGCAAAATAGCTCTCGATGCTGCTTTAGAGAACAAAACAGTTGCTTTCGTGTGTAGCGGAGATGCAGGAGTTTACGGTATGGCTGGTATTATGATTCAGGTTGCAAAAGAGCATCCTGAGGTTGATATTGAAATTGTACCTGGGATTACGGCAGCATGCAGCGGAGCGGCTCTCCTCGGTGCACCTCTTATTCATGACTTTAGTATTATTTCACTCAGCGACCTTTTAACTCCTTGGGATTTGATAATGAAAAGAGTAAAATTAGCTGCAGAGGCTGATATGTCAATTGTTTTGTACAATCCTAAGAGTAAAAAAAGAAGGGATTATATAGATAAGGCTGTCGATGCAATTTTGGAATTTAGATCACCAGATACTCCTTCTGGCTATGTTAAGATGATAGGTCGTGAGGGAGAGATAACAAAAATTTGCAAATTGACTGATCTCAAAAACAATGATGATATTGATATGTTTACGACAGTCTTCATCGGAAATAGCACGACAGAAATAATTAATGGTAAAATTGTAACTCCAAGGGGATACAAAGATGTCTAAAAGGTTTGCTGTTTTTTCTGGTACGAGCGAGGGAAGGCAGCTTGCGGATTGGGCTGAAGATAAGGGCATTGAAAATGATTTTATCTTCTTTGTTGCTACAGATTACGGCGGTGAGATGATGAAGGAACACGTGAATATAGATGTGAGGCAGGGAAGGCTCACCCCTGATGAAATGAATCATATTCTAGGGTATGAACATATCGAATGTGTAATCGATGCAACACACCCTTATGCGACTAAGGTTACAGAGAATATCAAAACAGCTTGTAATGATAAGTTTGAATATCTGAGATTATATAGAGAGAGAATAGAATCTAACATGGATGGTCTAATCTTTGCAGATAACATAGAAGACGCAGTGAATATTTTAAACTTATCTACCGAAAAAATATTATTGACAACTGGCTCAAAAGAAATCGCGAAATTTAGAGATGTTATAGATAAAGAAAATAGACTTATTGTCCGTGTTTTGCCGACGGTTGAATCGATTAATCTATGCCTCGATGCTGGAATAGAAAAGCGAAATATCATAGCGATGCAGGGCCCTTTTAGCAAAGAGATGAATATTGCCACTATGAGGCAATACGACCTCAAAACTCTAGTGACAAAGGATACGGGAACCGTAGGAGGCTTCCAGGACAAGGCAGCATTATCTGAGCTTGGATATAGGGTAATTATCATCAAAAGGCCGACAGATGAGAGAGGATATTCCATGGCTGAAATTAAGGAGATTATATTGAAGACTTATGAAACACACTAATTTCCCGCTATTTATTGACAGCACTGATAAAAAAGTAATTGTTTATGGCTGCGGTCTGATTGCAACAAGGCGTATAAAAACACTTTTGAAGTTCAAATTTCAAATAGATGTTATCGGAAGAACACCTACAATGGAATTTGAAAAGCTGCTTTATGAACCTGAAAATTCCGAGCAAATAAAATTTTGCAGAAAACCAATCGATGCTTCTGATATATCAAAGATAAATAAGGAAACTTTCTTGGTCGTTGCTGCCACAAGTAGCAGAGAGATAAATAACAAAATAGCTGAAAGAGCAAAAGAATGTAATGTTTTTCACTCTATCGCTGATTCAAAAGATGAATGTGATGTTTTCTTCCCTGCTGTAAGAACTAAAGATGAGGTTGTTATCGGTATCGCGGGAGATGGAAGCAATCACAAGAAAACACGCAAAATTGCTGATGATATAGGAGCTTTACTGGAAAATAATTAGAATTGCAAATCTGACAAGCTTTACTTGAAATTAACAGCTCAGCTGAATTTGAGAGGTAATCTAAAATGAAAATAACCGTAGGAAGCAGGGAGAGCAAGCTAGCAGTTATTCAATCAAATATTGTAATAGACGCTTTGAAAAAATCTCATCCTGAAATCGATGTCGAATTGCTAACTATGAAGACTACTGGCGATAAAATTCTCGATAAAACACTCGACAAGATCGGTGGGAAGGGACTTTTTGTCAAGGAGCTTGATAAGGCATTAATAGATGGCAGAGCTGATTTGACAGTGCATTCGTTAAAGGATATGCCGATGCAGCTTTCAGAAGAGCTACCACTTATAGCTTTTTCAAAGCGTGAGGATCCAAGAGATGTACTCGTACTCCCAAAGGGCATAGATAAGCTTGATAGATCAAAGCCAATAGGAAGCTCATCAAAGAGAAGACAGCTTCACCTTAATAAACTCTATCCAGATATGGAAGTAAAGCCTATCAGAGGAAATCTTCAAACAAGACTGAGAAAATTAGATGATGGAGAGTTCTCAGCAATAGTTTTGGCATATGCAGGACTTAAAAGACTCGGACTTGAAGATAGGGTTTCGAAGGTTTTTTCAACCTCAGAAATGGTGCCTGCAGCGTGTCAGGGTATACTTGCTGTTCAGTCGAGGAAGGATTTTGATGTAAGCCTGCTGAGCGATTATAACGATGAAGAAACAAAGTCAATTGCAATGGCTGAAAGATCTTTTGTGACAGAGCTTGACGGAGGATGCAGCTCACCCGTTGCCGCTTATGCGGAAGTAGAAGATGATAATATTACGTTGACGGGTTTTTATGTCGATGAATATGAGAATCAGTTGACGAAGACAGTAACAGGTCCGATGAAGGACGGCGTGGCACTCGGAAGACAACTTGCTCAGAATATGAAGAGAAAATTGAAAGAGATGAGAAATGAGTAAAAAAGTAAATGGCATAGTATATTTGGTGGGAGCTGGACCAGGAGATAGGGATTTGCTAACAGTAGCGGCAGAGAAAGCGATAAAATCTGCTGATGTTGTGGTTTATGACAGGCTGGTTAGTGATGAAATAATGGAACTTATCCCCTCTGGTACTAAGCTCATTAACGTTGGTAAAAATGTAGGAAATCATCCAGTACCTCAGGAGAGAATCAGTGAGATATTAGTTGAAGAGGCTAAGAGATTTCAAAACGTTGTTAGACTAAAGGGTGGGGATCCATTTTTATTCGGGCGTGGTGGTGAAGAGCTACAGCTTCTTGTAGACAATGGGATAGATTTTCGTGTTATTCCAGGGATTACATCATCTATTGGTGCTGCAACCTATGGGGGAATACCAGTTACACATAGAGATTACTGTTCATCGGTTCACATGATAACAGGAATAGGTAAGAGGGGAGCTGATCCTAATATCAACTTTCCAGCACTTGTCGACCTCAATGGGACACTTATATTCATGATGTCAGTTGGAAGCATTGATTATATTTCAAATGGGCTTCTTGATGCAGGAATGGATCCGAAAATACCGTGTGGCGTAGTTGAAAATGGCACTAGAAGCTATCAGAGAAAGGTTATTTCTACTCTTAAAAATTTGGCTTCAGACGTCAAACAAAATAGCATAAAATCGCCAGCGCTTATTATTGTCGGCAGGGTTTGCAGTCTGAGCAAAGACTTTGACTGGTTTTCAAAACTGCCCTTGATTGGCAAAAGCATCCTCGTTACTCAACCTAAGTCAAAGGCTTCAAGGCTAGCAGCTTTAATCAGAGATGCAGGTGGTAATCCGATTCTATATCCTGTGATTGAAACAAAATACATAAGGCCAATCAATCCGCCAATTGACGATTTCAAGGTTTTAGCATTCACAAGTAGCGTAGGCGTTGAATCCTTCTTTGACGATCTTCTTGATAAAGGTAAGGATGCTAGAAGTCTATGTGACAAAATAATAATCGCTGTAGGTTCACAGACTGCCGAAGCGCTGAAAAAATATGGTGTAATTGCAGATTTTGTCCCTTCTAAGTTTGACGGGAAGACCATGATTAAGGAATTTTCAGAATCTGGAAAGGCTAGACCAGATGACGGAGTTTTGCTTCTTCGTGCCGAAAAAGGCAGCGAGGAAACGATTGAGGAGCTTGAAAAATTGGGTGCCCGCTACATAGACTATCCAGTTTATAGAACAAATTATGTAGAACACGATCCTATTAAAATTGACGATATTGACTTTATAACATTTACAAGCAAAAGCTGTGTTTCTGGACTTTTGTCAACACAAGATAAATATATACTTAATAATAAAAAGGCTGTTTGCATAGGAAGGCAAACTCAAGAATTAGCTTCAGAAAATGGATTTAAGACGTATGTTTCGGATGAAGCAACTATAGCTTCGATGCTAGATAAGCTTATTGATTTATCAGGAGGTCATGATGAATAGAGGTAGAAGAACCCGAAGAAATGAAAATGTTAGAAGAATGGTTAGAGAAACAAGACTTTCGAAAGACAGTTTGATATATCCATTGTTTTTGGAAGAAGGTAGTGACATCAAAGCACATATTGATGCGATGCCTGGACAATATAGATATAGCCCTGACAGGGTAAATGAGATAATAGATGAATGTCTTGAGCATGGCATAAACAAGGTTATTCTATTCGGTATACCTGCAAGCAAGGACTCTGTTGGAACACAGGCGTATGACGAGGATGCTATAGTACAGTCTGGCATCAGAAAAATAAAAGAAGAATACGGTGATGATATTTACGTGGTAACCGATGTCTGCATGTGTGAGTATACAGACCACGGCCACTGTGGAATACTTAATGATAAGGAAGTCGACAATGACCTGACGCTGCCTTACCTTGCAAAAATTGCATTATCTCACGTTGAAGCAGGTGCTGATATGGTTGCACCTTCAGACATGATGGATGGAAGAATCGACAAGATTAGAAAATCGCTAGATGAAGCCGGATATAATAATATTCCTATCATGAGTTATGCAGCAAAATATGCATCAGCATTTTACGGACCATTCAGAGATGCTGCCGACTCAGCGCCTTCTTTTGGAGATAGAAGGGCTTATCAGATGGATTATCACAATAGGAGAGAAGCAATCAAGGAATCCCTTTTCGATGCGAATGAGGGTGCAGACATACTTATGGTTAAGCCAGCGCTTTCCTATCTGGATATTATCAGAGACGTTAAGGAGCGCACAAATCTGCCTGTTGCTGCATACAGTGTGAGCGGTGAATATTCAATGATTAAAAATGCAGGCAAAGCTGGACTTTTGGATGAATACAAAACAATGTGCGAGAGTACAGTTTCGATATATCGAGCCGGAGCAGACATTTTGTTGACATATTATGCAATGGAAATTGCTGATGCAATAAAGAGGGGAGATATAGGATGATGGATTTTTTGAAAATCCCTGAAAATGTAACATCTGAAAGTATTTTTGAAGAAGCGAAAAAATACATGCCGGGTGGTGTTAATAGCCCTGTACGAGCATTTAAATCCGTTGGATTATCACCGGTTTTCGTTGAGAGCGCTGAAGGTAGCAAAGTCTACGACATAGAGGGCAGGGAGTATATCGATTATGTGGGCTCGTGGGGTCCAATGATTCTAGGACATAATAATCCAGTAGTAAAAAAAGCTGTTTTTGATACTGCTGAAAAGGGTCTCAGCTTTGGAGCAAGCAACCACTTAGAAGTTGAGCTTGCCAAGCTTATCTGCGATAACGTTAAACATGTTGAAATGGTAAGAATGGTAAATAGCGGAACAGAAGCTGTAATGAGCTGCATAAGGGCAGCGAGAGGCTTTACGGGACGGAACAAAATAGTCAAGTTCGAAGGCTGTTATCATGGGCATAGTGATGCGCTTCTAGTTAAGGCGGGTTCAGGTGCCATGACCTTCGGTGAGCCTAATAGTGGAGGCGTAACCAAGGGGGCTACTCAGGATACGCTTCTTGCAAGATATAATGATATTGAAAGTGTTAATAAGCTATTTAAAGAGAACCGTGGTGAGATTGCGTGCGTAATTGTAGAACCTGTAGCTGCCAACATGGGGCTTGTACTTCCTGAGAAAGGATTCCTAGAATCACTGCGGACAATCTGCAACGAAAATGGAGCTCTTTTGATATTTGATGAGGTAATTACAGGCTTCAGGCTGTGCTTTGGCGGTGCTGCTGAATATTTTGGTGTTATCCCTGACCTTGTAACATATGGTAAAATAATAGGAGGGGGTATGCCTGTTGGCGCATATGGAGGCAGAAAAGATGTTATGAGTCTTGTTTCTCCGCTCGGTCCAGTTTATCAGGCAGGAACTCTTTCCGGAAATCCAATTGCTATGGCAGCTGGAATAGCAATGCTTACACAGCTTTTGAATGAGCCATCTATTTATGATGAACTTGCAGCGAAGTGCAAATATTTTGTGAATAGTTTAAGAGAACTGACTGACTTTGAAGTAGTGGGAATCGGCTCACTTGCATGTGTATTTCATCAAAATGGAAGAGTCAAAAACTACGATGATGCCTTAAAATCAGATACGGAAAGCTTTGCTAAAGCCTTTAAGATTTTGCTTGATAATGGAATTTACATGGGACCTTCTCAGTTTGAAAGTATTTTCTTTTCAACAGAGATTACGGATGAAGATATTGATAAAACGATTTCTGTATTTAGAAAAATATTCGAGAAATAATTCAGCAAATGAATTTTTAAATAATGTTGTGAATTGATAAGGAGGATTTTGGTATGAAGGGAATTATGGTATTGGCTCATGGAAGCCGTGTTAAAGAAACAACCGATACAATTGAAAAGATTGTTAAGCTTGCCAAGGATAATATCAATGACAAGCATATGCCTATAGAAATTGCATATATGGAGCTTTCTCAGCCAGATATTAAAACCGTATTTAAAAAACTCATAGATATGGGTGTAGATGAGATAAAGGTAGTACCATATTTCTTGTTTAGAGGAATGCATATTAAAAAGGATATTCCTAATGAACTTGAAGCCGCACTTGAGGGATATGATAATGTTAAGCTTACTATGGGAGATACTCTCGGCGCAGATCCTAGACTTGCTGAGATTCTAGCAGATAGAATTAACGATTAATTTATACGAAATAATTGATTAATAGTTTGGAGAATTTATGAAAATTAATGTAGTCGGAGGTGGCCCAGGTTCTATTGAGCTTTTGACAGGTGCTGGGATTTCTGAAATAAAATCTGCCGATGTGGTGCTTACCTGCCTGCGTCTTAACGATGAGTTTTCTGATTTAAACTCAAATATTAAGATAATGGGTATTATGGATACAATTGACTATTTAAAGGAAAATTCTAATAATCCCGACTTAAATGTTGCAGTGCTAGCCTCAGGTGATGTTGGCTTTTACAGTATTGCAACGACACTTAGAAAACATCTTGATGATGGCTTTGAAATAGAATTAATCCCTGGAATTTCAAGCTTTCAATATTTTGCAGCAAAGCTAAAAACGGGCTACGAGGATTGGAGGTTGACATCGCTACATGGCTTAGATAAGTCAATAGTACCATTTGCTTCTTATTACAACAAAACATTTGCCCTTACAGGGGGTAAGTGGGATGTTCCTGCGATTATAAGTGATTTGGCAAGGGTAGGTCTTGGTAATCTAAAAATGTACATTGGTGAAAGACTAGGAATGCAGGGCGAGAGAATTACTGTAGGCACTCCAAAGGCTCTTGTCGGAATGAAGTTCGACAAATTATCTGTGATTCTCATAGAAAATGAGCATTATATCTGTCCTTACAAGCTTTTTAAGGATGAGGATTATATCAGAGGAAGGGCTCCAATCACCAAGGAGCATATTAGAAATTTGAGCGTAGCTGCTCTCTCTGTGTGTCCGACTGATGTGGTATGGGATGTCGGCGCAGGCTCAGGTGGTGTTACATGTGCACTAGCACTTAAAGCTCATGAGTCGACGGTATATGCAGTTGAAATGAAGGAAGAGGCTATAGAAGTTCTCAATGCTAATGTAAAAGCCTTGAAAACGTATAATGTTGAGATTATATCAGGCAGTGCACCGGATGCACTTCTTAATCTTCCTGCTCCTACTAAGGTTTTCCTTGGAGGTACAACAGGAAGACTGGAGCAGATTCTAGATGTTGTCTTATCGAAGAATCCAAATGCTACGATAGTAGCTAACGCTATCACACTTGAAACCATAGGAACGATTATTGATGTTTTTAAAAAGAAAAAATTGAAAACAGAAATTAGTTCGGCAACTATTGCAAAATCCAAAAAAATTGGTAATTATAATATGATGATGGGTGAAAATCCAATATACATTGTAAAAGGAGAAAGAGATGAAGAGAATTAAAATTCCTAGAGTGATGCTGGTAGGTACTGGCAGCGGAAGCGGAAAAACAACGGCTACAATTGCTTTGATTAAGGCACTTGGACTTATGGGTAAGAAGGTTAGCTCTTTTAAGTGCGGACCGGATTACATAGATCCTATGTTCCATACAGAGGTAATGGGTGTTTCATCAAGGAATATAGATTTGTATTTGCAAGGCTATGACGCACTTGAAACTATTTTGGGACATTCAGAGGATAGCGATATAGCTGTCATCGAGGGCGTTATGGGTATGTATGATGGACTATCCTTCAAGGATGACAGTTATTCAGCAAATCACATTTCTAGGCTTACGGAAACTCCAGAGATACTTGTTGCTGACGTAGCAGGCAAGGGCAGGTCGCTTCTTGCAAGTCTTAAGGGTTATCTGGATTTTCATGAAAATCTTCTCAGAGGAGTAATTCTTAATAATTGTTCAGAAGCAATGTTTAAGGTATTTAAACCTCTGATTGAAAGCGAACTCTCAACTCCATGCTTAGGTTATTTACCTAAGATTAAGGAAGCATCTATTGGTAGTAGACAGCTTGGATTAATCACCGCAGAGGAAATAGAGAATCTCCAGGACAAAATAGAGGTTCTAGGTGAAACATTTGCAAAGACTGTTGATATGGATGCAATTTTAGAGATTGCTTCTGATGCTGGAAACCTAGCATATGAGGAAGTACATATTAATAAGATTGCTGAAAAACCAGTTAAGCTTGCAATTGCAAAGGATAAGGCATTTTGCTTCGCTTACAAGGATAATTTAGATGTTCTCGAAAAGCTCGGTGCTGAAATTGAATTTTTCTCTCCGATGAATGATGAAAAACTGCCTGAGGGTATAAATGGAATCATAATAGGCGGTGGATATCCAGAAAATTATCTTGACCGCATCATGAATAATGAGAGGATGAAGGAATCTATTAGAAATGCTAATCTCGCAGGTATTCCAATATATGCTGAAAGTGGCGGTTATACATATCTTGCAGAATCAATTACATTCTTCGGGCAAACATATGACGGTGTAGGAATAGTACCTGGGAATATCACTATGTCAGATACTCTTGTAAGATTTGGATACAAAACACTGACAGCTAAGGTCGATAATATACTCTGTAAGGCTGGAGAACAGACAAAGTGTCACGAGCATCATTATATGACAACAGATAATTTCGGGTCTGCCTTTGAAGCGAAGAAGGAAAGTGGCTTAACATTTGATGCAATACATGCTACCAAGAATATAGTCGCCGGATTTCCTTGTATTCACTGGCTTAGCAATATCTCATTTGCAGAGAACTTCATAAAGGCTTGTGAAGATGCAAAATCTTTTAACGGCTAAATTATATAAATGCTGATTTTTAATACTATATTAAAATAAAATAAATTTGCTTTTATGATATTGAATTTTGTAATAATATATAGGGTTGTCATAATTTTATTATTGTCTTCAGTGCTGGATTTCATATTTGGGGATCCTTTAAAGATTCCTCATCCAATTGTTTATATTGGAAAATTGATTTCAGGTCTGGAAAAACTGTTATCACCTGATTCCACGAAGACAGATGTGCCAAAGGGAGTGTTAATATTCATTTTAACGGTTATTATAAGCTTTTTAATTCCTTTTGCAGTTCTTTTAATTCTATACCGAGTTAATTTTTGGCTGGGACTGATTCTTGAGATATTCTGGTCATTTCAGATTCTTGCAGCAAGGACTCTTAGCATAGAGGCATATAAAGTTAAAAAATATCTTGATGACGGCAATCTCAAAGAGGCAAGACGAGCCCTTTCTATGATTGTCGGACGGGATACCTCACAGCTTACTGAGGAGGATATCACAAAAGCTGTAGTTGAAACAGTTAGTGAGAATACTACGGATGGTATTGTTTCACCACTGATTGCAATTGCTATTGGTGGAGCTCCTTTAGGTTTTGCCTATAAGGCTGTCAATACCTTGGATTCAATGATTGGATATAGGAGTGAACAATACTTTTACTTCGGTAAGGCTTCCGCAATCTTAGACGATGTTGTAAATTACTTGCCGGCAAGACTTACCGGAATTTCAATGTGCTTCGCATCGGCTTTGATTTCGGGGCTTTCTGCGAAGGATGCATGGCGTGTTATGATGAGGGACCATGCGAAGCACGCATCTCCGAACGGGGGCTGGACTGAGGGAGCGACGGCTGGTGCTCTGGGAGTGAGGCTCGGAGGAGATGCGACATATTTCGGTGTTTTGTACAAGAAAGCTTCTTTAGGTGATCCGAAAAGAACTATAGAATCATGTGATATTGCAAGAGCAACTAAGCTAATGTGGATAAGTTCTATTATTGTTCTGATTCTTCTAGTGATTATAAGAATGTTATGCTATTTATAACGGAGGACTATGGTTAAATATATACACGGTGGAGATATATATAAGTATGACAACAAAATATTGGATTTCTCGGCTAATATCAATCCTCTAGGCATGCCTGATACCGCAAAAAATGCGATAATAAATGGTATAGATAAATACGAGGCTTATCCAGATTATTCATCTAGGCAGCTTAGAAATGCACTATCAATTTTTTATAATTTTGATGCAGATAGGATTGTCTGTGGCAACGGTGCTGCTGATTTGATTTTTAGAATTTGTCTTGCACTAAGACCGAAAAAGGTTTTGATACCATCTCCGACATTTTCTGAATACGAAGAAGCAGCTAAAATCTCTGGTGGTGTAGTTCACAACCATATTTTGATAGAACAAGAAAATTTCGATGTAACATTAAAAATTATCGAATCGATTGATAAAGATACAGATATGGTATTCTTATGCAGTCCTAATAATCCAACAGGTCGAGCTGTCGATTTGAGAATCATCGAAGCCATTTTGATTAAGCTGCAAGAGAATAAAGGCATTCTTGTTCTTGATCAATGTTTTGTAAATTTTTTGCTAGACGAAGACGAATATTTTGCAATTAATTTATTAAAAAAATATGATAATTTAATTATTTTAGGAGCCTTCACAAAGATTTTTGCTATGGCAGGACTGAGGCTTGGATATGCATTGTTTGGGTCAAAAGATATTGCTGCGAAAATCGAAAATACATTACAACCGTGGGCAGTATCAACCGTGGCTTCCGAGGCAGGGTGTGCCGCTTTAAGTAGGGATTTTATTAATAAGACCAAGCAGTATGTCAAAGAACAAAGAGATTTCTTGACTAATTCTCTATCAGATATAGGCATCAGAGTATTTGAATCTCAGGCTAACTATATTCTCATAAAGTCAGACCAGAATATTCTTGATGGAGATCTAGCTGATGAGGCTTTAAAA
>USBT01000015.1 GCA_900553025.1 uncultured Eubacteriales bacterium
TACGACACCATCTATACGGAAATCTACAACGGACTGCCCCAGTTCAACGCCCGGGTCACCCCCATGTAGCATATGTATATTTTAGCACAGCAGGGCATCTGTTACAAGGGGTTGAGGGGATTTGCTAGACAAAAACCATAAAATATAGTACAATGTACTAAAAATAAAGGAGGCGGAAAGCATGGCTTTTTCAATCAGACTTAGCGAGAAAGAACGAAAACTAGCAACGAGTTATTCGCGATTACACGGGATTACTTTAGGCGAAGCATTCAAGCAAGCACTCTTCGAACGCATCGAAGATGAATATGATGTACAGATAGCACAAGAAGCCCTGAACGACTGGAAAAGAGACGGTTATAAAACTCGTCCCATTGATGAATTGTGGGAAGAGTGTGAGTTATGAAATGGCATATTGAAACAACTAAAGTATTTGATAAAGAATTTAAGAAGCTCGACCACTACACTCAACTAATCATTAAAGGTTGGATTACTAAAAACCTTATGAAAACAGATAATCCGCGCAGTTACGACAAAGCATTAACAGGCAATCTCGCTGGATTGTGTCGATATCGCATTGGTGACTATCGCCTTATAGCCAAAATCAAAGACGATAAATTTACTATCTTGACTATTTCGATTGGGCACAGACGTGACATGTACCGCTGAGCACGAGAGTTCACGTTAAAAGACTGCTTGACATATAAAAAATCCACGGATATAATCGATTGTATGACAAATGTATGACCCATTGTGTGGTGTAAAGGTGGTGAATTTTATGAGTAATATTATAAGTGTTAGAGTAAATGAGACGGAAAAAGAAATCCTGAAAAAAGCATCAACCCTGTATGGCTGTGCTATATCCTCGCTTATGAAAAAACTTGTTTTTGAAAAACTCGAGGAAGAATATGATCTAAGGGTAATCGAAGAATATGAAAAAGAAAAAGCCGATGGAACTCTTGAATTGTTTGATTTTGATGAGACAGTTGAGGAACTGAAAATATGAAAAGATACTCGTTTCTTTTGTCAAAAAGGGCAAGAAAGGAATTGGCAAAATTAGATAAATCCGTGCAAGTTGTAATTGTGTCATGGATTCAAAAGAATATAAAAGGCACATCAAACCCGAGGCTGCATGGGAAACCCTTAGCTGGCAACAAAAAAGGCTACTGGAGATACAGGATTGGTAATTATAGAATCGTTGCAGAAATAAAAGATGAAGAGCTTGTCATAATTGCGATAACCATTGCAAGCAGAAGCGAAGTATATAAATAAAAGGTAGTATATCAAAAAATATTTTGGTCTACTGCCTTTAACCTACATCAACAATTCCTCCTCTCCTCTATAAGCGGAGTGAAGATATCACAATGCAGAAGATGTAACAATGCAAATGTTTGTAAAAAATTGTTAAAAAATATACAAAAAATATTGATTTTTCGGAAAAATCAAACTAAAATATTTTCAATAAAAATTTATAAAACAAAAGGGGCAAGAGAAAGCCCCAAAAGGAGGAAAGATGGCAAGGTTTACATTACCAAGAGATATTTACCATGGAAAGGGAGCTTTGGAGGCTCTAAAATCGTTTGAAGGTAAGAAAGCGATGATTTGCGTTGGCGGTGGCTCGATGAAGAGATTTGGCTTCCTCGACAGAGCGGAGGCGTATCTGAAAGAGGCAGGAATGGAAGTCGAAATTTTTGAGGGCATAGAGCCTGACCCGTCGGTTGAAACAGTGCTGAGAGGTGCTGAAGCTATGCAGAAATTCGAGCCAGACTGGATTGTCGCTATAGGCGGTGGCTCACCAATCGATGCGGCTAAGGCAATGTGGATTAAATACGAATATCCCGATATTTCTTTTGAGGATATGTGCAAGGTTTTCGGGCTTCCAAAGCTGAGAAAAAAAGCTCACTTCTGTGCAGTTTCATCAACATCGGGAACGGCAACTGAGGTTACTGCTTTTTCAATCATTACAAACTACGATGACGGAATCAAGTATCCGATTGCGGACTTTGAAATTACACCTGACGTTGCTATCGTAGACCCTGAGCTCGCTGAGACCATGCCAAAAAAACTCGTTGCACAGACTGGCATGGATGCGCTTACTCACGCCGTTGAAGCCTATGTTTCTACTGCAAACTGCGAATATACGGACCCGCTTGCTATACACGCTATTGAGATGATACAAAACGATTTGGTAGACTCATATAATGGCGACATGGCGAAAAGACACGCAATGCACGACGCACAATGTCTTGCTGGAATGGCTTTCTCGAATGCTCTTCTTGGGATTGTCCATTCAATGGCGCACAAAACAGGAGCGGCGTTTGCGGACTACGGTGCTCATATCGTTCACGGTGCAGCAAATGCAATGTATTTGCCAAAGGTAATCGCATACAATGCTAAGGATGAAACGGCAAAAAAACGCTATGCTGTAATTGCTGACTATATGCACCTTGGAGGAAATAGCGATGATGAAAAGGTGGATTTGTTGATTAAATTCTGCCGAGATATGAATGATAAGCTTGATATTCCACATTCAATCAATCACTATGGCAAGGATGGACTTCCTGCTGAAGAAGGCTTTGTTCCTGAGGATGTATTCCTAGAAAGATTGCCTGAAATAGCAAAGAATGCTATAGCTGATGCTTGCACAGGTTCAAACCCTAGAATCCCTACTCAGGAGGAAATGGAGAAGCTACTAAAAGCGGTTTACTACGATACTGAAATAGATTTCTAGGTCACATATTAGGGTTAATGGCGGGTATAGAATCTTTTGGTTCTCTACCCGTTTTTATGTGCCTTTAATGTAAAATAATCAAGGAGTTTTGGAAAAATAAAATAGATTAAGTGCCAAAAATTTTGCGGCAACATACATAATGTGATATAATAATAAAAAATAGATTTTGCATGGCGTGGTGAATTTGTTTTTTCGCAAGCGGAAATATTTTGTTGCAAACATATATTACAACATTGAAATATAAATACTTTGATTGGATAAGCGAAAATAAACTGTAGAATGCTCGGAGGGAAGACACTTATGAGCTCAAATAAAATTAGTGCAAAAAAACTTGCACTAATAAGAGATAAGTTGGAAAAAGATGATTACATAAACATCATAGAAACACTTGTTAAAATGGTAGATGAGGGTGTTTATATTGTTGACAGCGACGGGAAAGGCCTTTTCTACAATGAGGCTATGGCAAAGATAGAAGATGTTCATGTTAACGACGTTTTGGGCAAGGAATTTCAGGATGCTTTCCCTGGCGTCGAACTAAAGGACAGCACACTGTTTAGGGCTCTCAAGAAGATGGAAAGTAGCAAGAAAAGCCAGCAAAGCTATGTCAATTTGAGAGGCAAAAAGGTTTCGACAAACAATATGACGATGCCTGTTTTTAGCAACGGCAAAACAGTTGCTGCGCTTGAGATTGCCAAGGATATATCCAAATTTGAGGAGATGAGCAATACGATTCAGGACCTTAGACAAAAGGAGCGTGGCGGTCGAAGTGTGGATGAAAGTCGAAAAGCTAAGCCGAAAATGAAGCATTATCATTTTAGCGATATAATCGGGCAGAATGCTCAGTTCATTCAGACGATAAGCCTTGCAAAAAGGGCGGCTGAGAACAGCGCTACCGTCTTTATTTACGGTGAAACGGGGACAGGAAAGGAGCTTCTTGCGCAGAGCATACACTATGACGGTGCAAGGCGAGATTCGCCATTTTTGGCACAAAACTGTGCGGCTATGCCTGAGACGCTACTTGAAGGAATTTTGTTCGGGACTGCAAAGGGCGGATTTACGGGGGCGGTTGACAGAGCAGGGCTTTTTGAGCAGGCTAATGGTGGCACGCTTCTGCTTGATGAAATAAGCGCCATGCCGTATGAGCTTCAGAGTAAGCTGCTCCGAGTTTTGCAGGAGGAGTATATAAGGCGTGTAGGTGGAACCGAGGAAATCCCAATCGATGTGCATATTATTGCAACTGTGA
The DNA here is from genome assembly GCA_900553025.1 of uncultured Eubacteriales bacterium. Classification (GTDB taxonomy): domain Bacteria; phylum Bacillota; class Clostridia; order Peptostreptococcales; family Anaerovoracaceae; genus S5-A14a. The sequence continues at coordinate 3,972 of USBT01000015.1, forward strand.
ACGAGCCCCCAGAGGAGCTTATGGCGGCGGGCAAGTTAAGGAAGGACCTTTATTACAGATTGAATGTTGTAAACATAAACTTGCCGCCGCTAAGGGAGCGGAAGGATGATATTCCGCTCCTAGTCGACAGCTTTCTTGATAAGCACTGCAAGCGCTTCGGCAAGGAGCTGTGGATGGTTTCCGATGACGTCATCAAGACTCTGAAATCATATAACTATCCCGGAAACATCAGGGAACTAGAAAACATCATAATGCAATCGGTCGCGCTTGCAGGAAATGAGCATGTGCTTACAAGAAAGCTTCTTCATATGCCCGCAAGCATACGCCAAATAGGCGATGTTGCGGGCCAGTGGGACGGCAGTGAGCCCCTTGATATATACCTTGATAACATCGAAAAAGAATTGATAAGGAGAACGATGATTGAAGAAGGCGGTGTGATTACAAGAGCTGCCGACAAACTGCATATCAAGAGGCAGACTCTACAGCACAAGCTCAAGAAGTATAAAATGAATCAAAGATAAATTTTCCACATTATAATATTGCAAGCATCAACATGCGGTTCATAGTGTTAATGTGTAGATAAAATTCGTCAGAAGATATAAACAAAGCGAAAGCAATATCTAAATATGCAAATATTTTTGCGATAAATAGCAAAATTATTTGCAGAAGCTTTGCGAAATTGCTTTAAAAAAATAAATCTTAATGCATTTAAATAACTTTATTGTGATGAAACCAGCATTAAACTTGTTTCAACAAACAATTGTTGGAGTAGATGTTGTTATAAAATCACAAAAGAGGATTGAAATAAAATTTTCAAACTAATGTTTTGCATAAATATAATAATTGTGGCTTTATGGCATGATACTTGCTATAAATATATGCAGTATGTCTTTTGACAAGGACAAGCTGTTAATGTGCGGAAGTCGACCGTCTAGTTTTAAAAATCTAAGGCGTGTTGTATCTGCTAAAATTATTTCTATAAAAGGAAAAGGAGATTTAAAGATGAAGAATGTAAAAGTAATTCTTTGGGGACTCGGTGCAATGGGTGGTGGAATCGGCAAGATGCTCACCAAGAAAACAGGCGTAGATATTGTTGGTGCTATTGATATAGGCGACAAGATTGGTAAGAGCCTTTATGACGTAGTTCCTGGTATAGAAAGAGGCGATAGAGAGGACGTTATCGTTGGAACTCCTGAAGATGTTATCAAGAAGGGTGCAGCTGACATTGTTGTAGTTTGCACTAACTCATTCACTAAGGATGTGTTTGACAAGCTTGTTTTCGTAATGGAAAGAGGAATCAACGTTATCACATCTGCTGAAGAGATGGCTTATCCTCAGGCACAGGAACCTGAACTTGCTAAGAAGCTTGACGAGTGCGCTAAGAAGAATGGCGTTTCTGTTCTAGGAACTGGAATTAACCCAGGCCTAATCATGGACCTTCTTGTAGTTCTTTGGACTGGTGCTTGCGAATCAGTTGACCACATCGTATCAAGAAGGGTTAATAGCTTGTCACCATTCGGACCAGCTGTAATGGAAGAACAGGGAATCGGAATGGAAGTTGCTGAATTTGAGAAGAGAAAAGCTGAAGGAACTATGGCAGGACACGTTGGTTTTGCTGAATCTGTAGGCATGATTGCTGAAGCTCTTGGATGGAATTTGACTGATTTCAAGCAGGACATGGAACCAATCGTTACAGATGTTGACAGAAAATCTCCTTATGGATTTGCAGCTAAAGGTCAAGTTGCTGGTGTTGCAATGAAGGGCTGGGGATATGTTGACGGCGAAATGAAGATTGAAATGGATCACCCACAGCAGATCGAACCTGAACAGGTTGGAATCCACACTGGTGACTATGTTGAAATCAAGGGCAACCCTCCTGTAAACATGGCTAACACTCCTGAAATCGAGGGCGGAATTGGTACAATGGCAATGATTATGAACTGCATACCACACGTAATCAACGCTAGACCAGGTCTAAGAACTATGCTTGATATTCCAGTACCTAGAGCAATCATGGGCGACATGAGAAACATGATTGAAGAGGATTGCAAGCTCGTAAAATAGTTTTGTGATTAAGCATTGTCGATGCGATTTTTAGGTGTTGGGCGTAGATTAGGGTCCAGACTCTCAAAAAATCGTATCGACGTGCAAAATATTTTGTTGAAATAACATGTACGTTATAGCCAATAGAGATTAGATAAGGAGAATGAAATGGCAAAAAAAGGTGATTGGGTGAGGATTCATCGAGTTGTCCTTAAGGCTGATGATAGAACTGCCAAGATTCCTGATGATACGCAGAGATGCGACCTTGAGATGTGGACAAAGGGATTTTTGCAGGCTGATGCTGAGATCGGAGACGAGGTTACTGTAATTACTGCATCAAATAGAGAAGAACATGGGGAGCTAATTGAGGTTGACCCATATTATACACATAGCTACGGAAAATTTGTTCCTGAAATTATTCAGATAGACAAACAATTACGTGAGATCATGGATTTTGGAGGTGACAAATAATGACATTAGCTAAAGACTATGATTCCGTAATGGGAAGATCTAACGATATAATGAAGGAAGCTCTCGGTCTTGACTATAATGATTTTGAAAAGGGCGGAGTTAAGTTTGACTACGAAGCTTTGATGAAATCAACAGGATACACTCTTGATGAGGTTGCAAAGATTCAGGCTAGAACAGCAGTTGGTAATACGCCTCTTATCGAGCTTAGAAATCTTTCAAAGCTGACAAGAAAGTATGCTAAACCAGGCTTCGGGGCAAGAATTTTCGCAAAGGATGAGGCTGCAAATGCTTCAGGTAGCTTTAAGGCAAGAAGAGCTGCTTGTGCCGTTGCACACGCAAAGAAGCTAGGTTACAAGGGTGTAATCGCTGCAACTTCCGGTAACTACGGAGCTGCTGTTGCTTCTCAGGCTGCTATGCAAGGGCTTGAATGCATAATAGTACAGGAATGCTATGACTCAAGGGGAATAGGACAACCTGAAATCGTTGAAAAAGCAAGGAAATGCGAGGCATATGGAGCAGAGGTTATCCAGCTAACAGTTGGACCTGAACTTTTCTACACATTCCTATCTGTTCTTGAAGATACAAAATTCTTCAATGCATCGCTTTATTCTCCATTCGGAATTGCAGGCGTTGAAACACTAGGATATGAGATAGCAACTCAGTGTCGTGAACTCCTTGGCAAGGATCCTGACATGGTAATTTGCACTAATGCTGGTGGCGGAATGATGACAGGAACCGCAAGAGGACTAATCAAGGCAGGCGCTGTTGACACTAAGCTTGTTGCAGCATCTATTGATTTGACTGGACTTCACATGGCTTCAGACGAACAATTTAATAAAAAATCATGCACAACAGGACATACAGGATTTGGTGTACCTTACGCAACAGACCCTGACCACTCAGATGTTCCAAGAAGTGCTGCAAGACCTCTAAGATATATGGATGAATATGTAACAGTTACACAGGGCGAAGTTATGTATATGACAGAAGCTCTTGCAAACCTTGAAGGTATTGAGAGGGGACCTGCTGGAAACACTGCACTTGCAGCTGCATTTTCTTTAGCTAGAGAATTGCCAGAGGATGCTGTAATTGTAATCAGTGAAACTGAGTACACAGGTGCTGGTAAACACATTCAGCCACAGCTTGCATTTGCTCGTGAAAACGGCATTGAAATCAAATTTGGAAACCCACAAGAAGAAGATAAGCCGGGTGTAAACATTGTTTTACCTAAGGATCCAAGCTTTGTACAGCACAAAGTAGCTGACGTCAACCACTTTAGAAACAGACTTATCAACAAGGCTGTTAAGAAGGCTGGCGTTGACCCTAAGCAACTTAAGGCTGATGACATTGAATTTCTGGCAGCTGAAACTAAGACTGACGAAGCATTCGTAAAGAAAGCATTAGGTCTGTAATAAGGATTTGCTAAAATTAATTATAAGGAGATAGAAGAATGAAAAGAGAAGACGATTTTCAAGAAAGGCGTAAGCACATCGCCAATCTTACCGACCAAGAGCTATATGACCGCTTTTGGGAGCTTACAGCTCAGGTTGTAGATCCTCTGCTTGAGATGGGAAGAAAGAATACTACACCATCTGTTGAGAGAGCTGTTCTTTTGAGAATGGGAATTTCTTCCCTTGAAACTCAGAAGATAGTTGAAGGATGCATGGACAAAGGGCTGATGGGAAAAGGTGCCGGACACTGCGTTTATAAGCTTTCAAAAGAACTCGGAATCTCAATTCCTGAAGCAGGAACAATGCTTGCTGAGGGAAAGGGCTGGGATACCGTTGCAGCGGCTTTCAAAGGAGGTAAGAAGTAATGGCAGATATGATTCTTAAGAGAAATGAGAAGATTAATGTCAGAGAAATCCTTAAAGATCTCGACAAATATGAACCGAGAAGAAGAGGCTGGCATTGGAGAGAACCTGCTCCAAATCTCAAAATGTACGAATTTACTTACAAGGATGTTTCAAAACCTCTTAAAAACTATGTAGGGCTTCCACCTGCAAAGTTCTTTGATAACATCGACCCACAACCGCTCCCTGTTATTACAACAGAGATTGCATCAGGTCGTTTCGAGGATGACATTAGAAGAATGAGAATGACTGCATGGCACGGTGCTGACCATATAATGGTTATCAGACACATGGGTCAGTCTCATATTGACGGATTGATGGAAGGAACTCCACAGGGTATCGGTGGTGTACCTATCACAAGAAAGCAAGTTAGGGCACAGAGAAAAGCTCTTGACCTAATTGAAGATGAAGTTGGTAGACCAATCAACTATCACTCTTATGTTTCTGGAGTTGCAGGACCTGACGTAGCAGTAATGTTTGCCGAAGAAGGTATCAACGGTGCTCACCAGGACCCTCAGTACAACGTACTTTACAGGGATATCAACTGCGTAAGGTCTTTTGTTGACGCTTGCGAATCAAAGAAGGTTATGGCATGGGCTGAGATTCTTCAGATTGACGGTGCACATAATGCTAACGCAACAGCAAGAGAAGCATGGAAGGTAATGCCTGAGCTAATCGTTCAGCACGCTATCAACTCTCTATTCTCAGAGAAGGTTGGTATCAAGCCAGAAAACATCAGCTTGTCAACAGTACCTCCAACAGCAACTCCTGCACCATGTATGTACTATGACCTTCCATACGCTGTAGCACTTAGAGATTTCTGCGACAGATATAAGATGAGAGCACAGCAGAACACCAAGTACATCTGTTCATCAGTAAGAGAAGCTACTGTAACTCACGTAATGAACATGGTAATTTCAAAGCTGACAAGAGCTGACATTCAGTCAACAATTACACCAGACGAAGGAAGAAACGTTCCTTGGCACATCTACAACGTTGAAGCATGTGATAACGCAAAACAGGCTCTTATCGCAATGGACGGCATGATGGAGATGGTAGAGCTTAAGAAGGATGGTCCACTTCCTGAAACAGTTAGAGACCTAAAGGAGAGAGCTACTTTGTTCATGGAAGAAATCATCGAGGTTGGTGGATACTTCCAGGCAGTACAGGAAGGGTTCTTTGTAGACTCAGCTAAATATCCTGCTAGAAATGGCGACGGTATCGCAAGAAAGATTGAGGGCGGTATCGGTTATGGATTCATCTTTGAAAGAGATGAGGACTATATGGCTCCTGTAACAGCTCACTATGGCTACAATAATGTTGAGCAGTATGGTGGAGATCCTGAAAATCCTTCAGCACTCATTGGTGGATGTACATTTGAAGATAGAAGCAAGATTGTTTACATTGACGAGCTTGACGAGGATAATGTAAACGCAAGACTTGAAAAGGTTGCTAAATATCATGACGGTAATGCTATTATTCCTGAGGTTGAATGGTGCGGAGACGGAATTATTCTTCTCACTATGATGGTTCCTTCAGAAAGAAGAATGGCAGAAGCTGTTGCACTTGAGATTGGTAAGAAGCTAGGTCTTGAACACTGCGAGGTAACATCTAAGGAAATCATGCAGGATGCAGAGGGTACAAGAATTGAGATGAAGGGCAAGGTTCCGTTCGATGTTGATCCTTCAACACTTGTTATTCCTCCAGAACCATTCAGACTTGACGATGCTACATTGTTCAAGGAAATTGAGGAACATCCTGTAAGAGTTGTTTGCGGAACAGTTGGTGAGGACGAGCACTCAGTAGGTCTTCGTGAAATCATCAACATCAAGCACGGCGGAATCGAGAAATGGGGCGTTGAGGTTCACTATCTTGGAACTTCAGTTCCTGTTGAAAAACTTGTTGACGCAGCTGTCGAGCTTGATGCTGACGCAATACTCGCTTCAACAATCATATCTCACGATAACGTTCACTACAAGAACATGAAGAGAATCAATGAGCTTGCAATAGAAAAAGGTATCAGGGATAAGGTTATGATTGCAGCAGGTGGAACACAGGTTGTACCTGAAGAAGCAGTTAAGACCGGTATCGACCAAGGCTTCGGAAGAGATTCTCACGGTATCGATGTTGCAACCTTCCTAGTTGAAGAGGGCAGAAGACGTCGTGGAGAAAAGACTTTCGAGCAGATTCAGAGAGAGAAGGAAGCTGAGGAGCAGGCATAAATTTCTAAACGCGGGCATTTTAACAAATGTCTGACAAAATAAGAGGATGCTAACCCATAGCATATAATTACAAAACAGTCGTTTTCGGAGCGAAATGCTTCGGATGCGGCTGTTTTGTGTATAAAAGAACATAAGAAATAACAAATTTTGCAAATGCTTCTTTTAAAAATGTCTATAAAATGATAAAATCATAGATAGTAAATATATCAATGATACAAGATTTTATTATATAAATGTTTTGGAGGTAAAAGATATGTATGATATTGTGAATACAGGAGATAATTCGCCTTTAACAATATTGATAGCTTTGGGTGTAGTGGCGGTCGTTGCACTTGCTGTTTTGCTCATTAAAAGAAAGAAGTAAGGAGCTGGAAATATGAAAGTAGATGTACTTGTAGCTGAAATCGGTTCAACCACGACGGTAGTCAACGCTTTTAAGGATCTTGATACGGATAACCCTGAATTCTGGGGACAGGGGCAGGCGCCTACCTCGGTTCTTGAGGGTGATGTTAGAATAGGTCTTCAAGGTGCTATTGATGATATGTGCAAGACTAAGGGCATTGATAATATTGAATATGATATGATGCTTGCTACATCATCGGCAGCGGGCGGACTAAAGATGACTGTGCATGGTCTTGTTTACGATATGACGGCAAAGGCTGCGAAGGAAGCTGCCCTTGGAGCCGGAGGTATTTTGCACTATGTTACCGCCGGTAAGTTGAGGAGGACTGATCTCAAAAAAATAAAAGAAGTAAATCCCAATCTGATTTTGATTGCCGGTGGAGTTGACTACGGGGAAAGAGATACTGCTATTTATAATGCCGAGATGGTCAGATCGCTCGGGCTTAAGACGCCGATAGTTTATGCTGGGAATGTTGAAAATCAGGAAGAGATGGAGTTGATTTTCGATGAGGAAAGCGGGCAGGAGCTTTACAACATCGAGAATGTTTATCCTAAGATTGACACGCTAAATGTTGAGCCTTGCAGGAGAATTATACAGGACGCCTTTGAGAAGCACATAATACACGCCCCAGGTATGGAACATGTTAGAGATATGGTGACGGGGCCAATAATACCAACGCCGGGAGCCGTAATGGAATGCACCAAGCTTTTGTATGAGAATATAGGGGATTTGATTGTGCTTGATGTCGGCGGAGCTACTACTGACCTTCATTCCGTTGCGAGTGAATCGGATCAAGTTGAAAGAATTCTTATCGCACCTGAACCAAAGGCTAAGAGAACTGTTGAGGGTGACCTTGGAGTTTATGTAAATAGGATGAAGGTTATAGAATCCATCGGCGAAGAAAAACTTCGTGAAGAATGTGAGGAGATGGGTATTGATCTTGATAAAACTCTCGAATCTTATGTTGCGATTCCGAAAAACGAAGATGAAATTAAGCTTGTCGAGCGTCTAACCAAGGAAGCCGTAATCAAGGCTGTTGAAAGACACGCAGGCAAGATAAGGTATATCTACGGACCTAGCGGTAGGAGCACTGTTGCAGAGGGTAAGGATTTGACTCAGGTTAGATGGATCATTGGAACAGGCGGAGCTCTAACAAGACTTCCAAATCGCGTGCACATAATGGAAGAAATTGCAAAACACAACGAAAGTGGAATGCTTTTGTTCCCTTCGAAGCACGCAAAAATCCTAGTTGATAATATGTACATCATGTCATCGCTGGGTGTTTTGAGCATGACACACAGAGAGGGTGCTATCAAGCTTCTTGAGCAGACTCTTGGGATTAGTTTTGAGGGCAAAGCACCGAAAAATGACGAGGAGCCTATTTATATCAGAGAACTCTGGAGAGAGGAAGAAGAAGCCAAGGAAAAAGAGGCTCAGAAACAAAAAGAAATCAAGGCAATGGAAGCCATGGGATATGACATGAGCGACTACAAGGGTGATATTGAGGTTTGCTCAATTAAGAAAAATGCAATGAAAAAGCAAAAGGAGAATAAGTGATGTATCCAAGATTAGTCATTGATATTAAGAAACTGGAAGATAACGTTAAAACGCTTGCAGCGATAACAACGGATGATGGCAATTGCTCGCTCATGATAGTGACAAAGGGCCTTTGTGCCGACCTTGAAATGGTGAAAATGCTCGCAGGAAGACCAGAAGTGGATTTTGTTGCAGACTCTAGGCTTAAGAACATCAAAAGTTACAGCAAATTAGTGCAAGACGCTGGTAAGAAAACTGTCTTGATCAGGATTCCTATGCTAAGTGAAGTAGACGAGTTAGTTAAATATGTAGATGTTTGCTTCAATTCAGAAATGGAGACCGTTAGGGCAATAGATAAGGCCGCAGCAAAAGAGGGTAAGGTTCAGGATGTCCTGATGATGATTGACCTGGGCGACCTAAGAGAGGGTATTTTCTTTGAGAATGAGGATGAGATCCTTGAAGATGCCTTGGAAATCAAGGAAATGAAGAATGTAAACCTTTACGGCATAGGAGTTAACCTAACTTGCTATGGAGCTATAATTCCGAAGAATGAGAATCTTTCGAAACTAGTTGAAATTGCTAGGAAGATTGAAAACAAAACAGGTTTGAAGCTTGAAATGGTTTCTGGAGGAAATTCAAGTTCAATCTATCTAATAGAAAGTGACAGGATGCCTAGAATTGGAAGAATGCCAAAAGATGAGAAGATGCCTGAAGGAATTAATAACTTAAGGCTTGGGGAAGCATTCCTCCTAGGAAACGATACGGCATACGAAACTGAGATTCCAAATACTCACCACGATGCGATTAAGCTTCAGGCGCAGATTGTTGAGATGAAGGAAAAACCATCACTACCTATTGGCGAGGTTGGCGTTGATGCTTTCGGTGAGAAGCCTTACTATGAGGACAAGGGCATCATGAAGAGGGCAATCATTGCAATCGGCAAGCATGATACGGATCTTGGCTCAATGACACCTGTTGATGACAGAATCGAAATAATGGGAGGAAGCTCAGACCACATTATTCTAGATTTGACAGCATGCAATGATGATTATAAATTAGGAGATATTGTCGAGTTCACTGTTGGATATGGTGGAATGCTGAAACTCGCAACATCACCTTATGTTGATAGGGTTTATGTGAAGTAGAAGATTTTTATTACTCCAGAAATCCGAAAAATTATAACAAAAGAACGGTAGATTTAATGCTCTTAAACAATTACAACAATCAAAGGCCGCTTTTATGAAAGAACATAGGAGCGGCTTATATAATTTTGTATTGGATTACTTGTGGGGGGATGTAAAATAATTTTAGAAGATAACTCTGCTAAATCGTTAAGAGGAATCGAGGTGTATGATATGAAAAAGAAGAATGTTTTGTTATGCATCTGCTCGATAATTACATGTATTCTTTTGATATGCATAATGTATGTGTTAATGCAGTGGGTTGAGAGCGTATATCATGAAAATCATGGGCTAAGATATTTAAACTTGACAAAAATATTGGGATATGGGAATATTGTACCTATAATCATAGGACTTGTTTGTGTAGCAAGGTATTCAGTAATGTCAAAAGCAAAGAGTATCACCGAAATTACAAGGTTCCTTAAAACACTCGAAAAAATATTCTATATACAGGCAGGATATACTTTTCTTTCGGTAAATATAGTCGGCTTTTTAGAAAATGTAGGACCATTACCTGTTTTCATTTTGGAGTTTACGGTTATATTCATCTGTTTGACTATTGCGTTAATTTTCAACATTATATCTGATTCGTTTAAGGCGATAAGATAAGATGTTTTCTTGCAAATGCAAATACAATGTTGTAAAATTGTTTCAAGGAAAGAGGTGATTTTATGGCTAAGACAGCAAATTTATACGCACGTATAGAGCCAGACTTAAAAGAACAAGCAGAGCAAATATTAAACGCTATAGGCTTACCGCCATCAAGTGCTATTACTATGTTTTATAAACAGGTGGTTATGCAGCAGGGTCTTCCTTTTGATGCAAGATTAAATTATAGAAAACCAATGGATATATCTTCGATGACGAAGAATGAATTTTATTCTGAATTGGAAAAAGGTTATCAAGATGCCGTCGCTGGAAGGACAAAGCCGATAGATGAAGTATTCGAATCTTTAGAAAAGGAATCTAAAAACAGTATTAAACGAAGAGAGATATCAGGATAAATGATAAGTTTGTATAACTGCAGATTAGATCTGCTATTACATTTGCTCAATAATAGGTGCTTAGCCGTCATATATCTTATTGTAAACAAGTTAAAATCGCTATAAAGATTTAATTTTTAGTCTTTATAGCGATTTTTCAACTTTTTTTGTCCTATAAGTTAATTTTTATCAATATATTTTGGCATTGAAATCTTGTTGTACTGCAAGCCAACTATTTTGTTAAAAACTCAGAATCACAATGGGATTACAGACCAAGCTTAGCAAGTAGAGCATCCTTTGGAAGAGCACCTACTACATTCGCCTTTTTTTGACCTTCTTCAAATAAGAAGATTGCAGGAATGGTCATTATCCCGTATTCCATTGCAAGTTCCTGGTTTTCATCAACATTAACCTTGCAAACTTTAACAGCCCCATCTTTTTCCTTAGCAATCTCATCAAGAGTTGGAGCAAGGTTTACGCAGTGGCCGCACCAAGGTGCCCAGAAGTCAACAATTGTAGGCACTTTGCTTTCTAGAACTTCCTGTTTAAAATTATCTTTGTTAACATTTACTATCATATTCATTCTCCTTTTATATTAAAATTTATTAGTGAATTTGGTTATACTAATAATATTTTAGTATCTAATTAAGTTTTACTTGAGGCGTTATCCGAAGTCTTATTTAAAGTATTGTCTAAGGCATTGTTTAAAGTGTTATTTAAGATTTTCGAGCGATTTTTTCTCTTGAATAGCTGTAAGTGCCTGTTGTGACATGCCTATAATGTGTTCAGGTAATGCCTTAATCTCATCTTTTGTTAGAGCATCCGTATAGATTGGCTCTAGGAATTCTACCGTGATTGGCGCACCAATATTAGTTTTCAGGTATCCTTGATTTTCATAATACAGATAAGTGCCGTCTATAACTATTGGCACTATAGGTGCACCCGTGTGTCCGCCTGTAGCAAGCTTAAATGCTGCTCGCTTGTAATCGCCCATCAAGGGTCCTTTACTTCTTGTTCCCTCGGGAAAAATAACAATGGAATCGCCTAATTTTAGTTTTTTCCAGCATTCCTTAAATACTCTCAAAGAGCTTCGAGGATTGCCTCTTTCGATAAAGAATCCGCCGACGGACTCAATCCATTTTCCAACATATGGAACATTGCGCATTTCAGCTTTGGCAATAAATCCAGTCTGCTTATCTTCAAGGGCATATAATATCGCTACAACATCAAGATACCCCTGATGATTTGAAATAAACACACATCCCTTATCCTCGGGAATATTATTCCTTCCGATGACATCAATATCAAGCTTAAAATCTGAAACGATTTGTTTGATGAGAGGCTTATTATGTGTACCTATATACTCTCTTAACTCTTCAGGTGTCGCAGTATCTCTAAGCTCATCAATGCTTTTTCGATATTTTTCCATACTACCAAGCTGTTTAAAAATCCTTATTGCATTAATCGGTCGCATGAAGATTGCAGATATTTTCATTATGCCTATTTCCTTTCAACTACACGTATAATATACCACAAAATAGATGGAAAAAAACATAAACAAAGTGTATAATAGGACAGAAAGGAGCGAATAAGCGAATATGAGGCTAAAAAAATTGACACACAAAAGCATCTCTATGGCTATTGCAATTATTGCGGTTATACAGTGTATAGTGGTGATTTGGCTGTATCTGGAGTCGTTTAGCGAGGATATAAGTTTTTCGGCTTTCCTGGCAATTTTACTCATACCAGTAGCCATTGAAGCGGCCGTTATTTGTTGGCTTCTTGAGAGGAGGAAGATAGATGATAATAGTAAACACACCAGATCTTAAAGGCAGAGAGTACGAAGAAATTGAACTAGTTGCAGGTTCAATAGTTTTGAGCAAGCACATTGGAAAGGATTTCATGGCAGGGCTTAAGACTATAGTCGGCGGAGAAGTTGAAGGCTATACCGAGATGTTGATAGACGCTAGAACTCAGGCTCTTGAAAGAATGAAAAATCGTGCTAAGCAGCTTGAGGCAGATGCAATCATAAATGTTAGGTTTGCATCATCTGCTATAATGGAATCGGCGGCCGAGGTTGTAGCTTACGGCACAGCAGTTAAATTTAAGTAGAAATTGAAGAATAAGTTTATTGAAGATTAAGCTAGATGAAGAATTTACAAAATAACAGTACATCGCTTAATTGCGATATATCGAGAAAAATTAGAATTAGCCTTGCATTTGCAGGGCTTATATTGTTTATATTTGTTGCTTGGCAAATGATGGATGCCAAGCGAGGCCCAACGGCATTTGATGATGCGATAAGATTTAAGTTTTATGATATGCGAAGTGGCGGCTTGACAACGGTCGTTAAGGCGGTAACATATTTTGGCAACTGGCAGACAACGATTATCATAGCTGGGATTTTAATTTTGTACAAAAAAACACAGATGAAGCTTGGTGTTCCAGCGGCAATAATGGCAACGATATCGGTTACAACGTACACAATTTTAAAACCACTTTTTAATAGACCAAGGCCTGACAGAGCACTTTGGCTTGTTGTGCAACACGATGCGTCTTTTCCATCAGGGCACTCACTGAATTGTTTGGTTTTCTATGGGACGATTTTTTATCTTATATTTACTGGATTTTATGGAACAAAATATCGCACTCCGATTCTAGTTTTTCTAGCTGTTCTAATATTTTCAATAGGCATATCTCGCATATATCTAGGAGTTCATTATCCGACAGATATAATTGGAGGATGGTCTTTGGGAATATTTTTGCTTATGTTATTTTCTTTTTGGGTAGATAAAAATAGTATAGCAAGTACTCGGATTGATGAGTAATGCTTTGAAACAGGGCTACCGCAATCCCGCTGGTTTTAGACGGTAGGTTAAGGTAGCCGAAATGGACTGACCAGTCAAATTAGAAATATGTTGAGTGTTAAATATAGAAATAAATTGATCATCCATATTTTTTAGATGGATAATTCCTTACTGGCTATAAGGGATATTAACCATAAATATATTGTAGTAGGAAAGGAGATTTTATGATTGCTAAATCAATTGTTGATGCAATAGGGAAGACGCCTCTTATGAGGCTTGATAGATATGCTAAAGTTAAAGGTCTTGATGGTGCGAATATTTTTGGGAAGCTGGAGGCTTTGAACCCAACGGGTAGCGTAAAGGCGAGGGCGGCAGCATATATGCTGAAGGACGCCCGCGATGCGGGCGTCCTAAATGCCGGTGGTACGGTGATTGAGCCGACCTCAGGAAACACCGGCATCGCCCTCGCCGCAATGGCAACAGCCATGGGTTATAAAACCATTATGGTAATGCCAGAATCAATGAGCAAAGAGCGCAGAGCCATGATAAGCGCATATGGAGCTGAGGTTGTACTGACTCCAGCTTCAGAAGGAATGCAGGGCACTTTAGACAAAACTACTGAGCTATTAGAAGAAATGAATGCTAAAGAAAAGGGGAGCGCATTTTCTCCTGGACAGTTTGAGAATCATGCAAATAGCCTTTCTCATTATGAAACTACAGGTCCTGAGATATGGGAAGATTTGAATGGAAATATAGATATTTTGGTTGCTGGCTTTGGAACTTGCGGTACGATAGCAGGTACTGGCAGGTTTTTGAAAGAAAAAAATCCTGATGTAAAAATCATTGCCGTTGAACCTAAGAGTTCTCCGCTTGTAACCGAAGGTAAGGCGGGACCTCATAAGCTACAAGGGATAGGAGCTAATTTCATTCCTAAGCTTATGAGTGATGATGTACAAAAAAATATTATTGACGAAGTGATATGCATATCTGACGAAGATGCTATCTCTGCCACTGGTATTTTGTCGAAAACTGAAGGATATCTTGCAGGAATCTCATCCGGAGCTGCTTTGGTGGCTGCCGAGCAAATAGCTTCGAGGACAGAAAACAAGGGTAAAAACATAGTTGTAATATTGCCCGACGGAGGCGATAGATATATGTCAATGGGACTGTATGAGTAAGACATGTTATGTCAATGGAACTGTATGAGTAAGACGTATTTTGTTGACACAGAAACGTTTGTAGCTATGGGGATGATTTGTTAGCAGAGCATGTTTTAATGGAATAACCATATATTGTTTGAATTTAATTGATTTTAATGGATAAAGACGGGTATATATGTTCATGACGGCAAAAGATTGTCGTTATGAAGGGCTGTTTTGCTTGAAAGTCTAAAGGGTTTTTAGTAGAATAGTAAATATATAGTAGCCAAGGTGATTTGGCATATTTTTAGAAGGAGGACTATGTTATGAAGAAGTATGAATGTGGAGCATGTGGATATATTTATGACCCGGCAAAGGGCGATCCTGACAATGGAATTGCACCTGGAACAGCTTTTGAGGATTTACCAGATGATTGGAAATGTCCTTTGTGTGGCATGGCAAAATCTGTTTTTGAGCCTGTTGAGGAATAGTTTGATATGAGTAACGTAATTTTTAAATTTAGTTACGGACTTTTTATTCTATCTGCAAGGGATGGTGATAAGGACGGTGGATGCATTATAAATACTGCCATGCAGGCAACGGCTGAACCGTTCAAGGTGTCCATTACATTAAATAAACTGAATTACACTCATGACTTGATTAAGAAAACAGGGAAATTCAATGTTTCTTTCCTAAGTGAGGATGCTGATTTTGATTTATTCAAGACTTTTGGATTCCAAAGTGGTCGAGATGTCGATAAGTTCGAAGGCTTTGACGGCTGTGAGCGTGCTGAAAATGGCATTTTTTATGTAACAAAAGGCACGAATGCGATGGTTTCTGTGGATGTTGAGCAGACGCTTGACATAGGTACTCACACAATTTTCGTGGGAACTGTTACTGAAGAAAAGGATTTGACTGATAAAGCTTCGTGCACTTACAACTATTATCAGAATTCTATCAAGCCTAAGCCTGCTGCTCAAAAATCAGAAGCTGGTTCGGAAGACGCTTCAGGTGATAAGTGGGTTTGCACAATTTGTAACTACATTTACGACCCTGAGAAGGGTGATCCTGAGCATGGCATACCTGCTGGGACAAAGTTTGAGGATATTCCTGCTGATTGGGTTTGTCCAATTTGCAAGCACGGCAAGGAAGTTTTTAAGAAACTGTAGAGTGTCAGGCTGAAATCTGAGGCTTATAGCTTTCTAGGACAAAAAGTTTATAAAACCGCTGTAAAGATTGATTTTTGGTCGTTGCAGCGGTTTTGTGTATCCAAAAAGTTATCGGAGAAACCCAAAAACTATTTGGATACCCTTATTTTAGTAGTTCATCAATATTTCGTTTTGAATACAAAAGTCTACGAACTTCCATAGTGTCGTCAATGACTACATAAAAAACAGAAAAATTTCGAACATTAATTCTGTAGTAAGGATGCCTGTAAGTCATCTTCAAATAACGGAAGAAAAGTTAATTTATAAGTTTGTTTGTTCATCTATTCTGCTCCTAGCTTTATCAAAGATATCAGATTTAGAAAGACGAATAGAAGATTGTGCCGCGAAAGCGTCGGCTTCATCAAGCTTTCGTTCAACATCATCTATAAGAGCAGAGTATTGTTCAACGCTCATAAGTACCATTGTTCCATAACCATTTTTAGTGAGGAACACTGGAGCATTTGAACCTATAACAGTTTCTTCAATTTCTGGGAATTTGTTTCTTAAGTCAGAAACTGGACGTATATTAATCATAGTATCAGCCTCCTTTTCTATCAAGATAATATCATAACTTTATCTTGATTGCAATAGGCGGGTGCGGCATGAATCTCTAACACAGGGGTATCTGAATCTCTAAACATAGGGTCGAAATAAAGCTATAAAAATCTATTCCTTTGTGAACGGGCGTGGGGTTTCATGCACAAAAAGCGAGGTTCAACTAGGGTATTAAAGAATTTAAAAATAAGGAGTGACGATTTGGCTTAAAAGTGTAACAAATAACAAAAAATAACAAAAAAATTACGGTCATTTTTAGAAAAACTAAATGCTAACCGTAATTTAAACATAATTTGAAAATTAAAAAAATGTATTGTTAGATATTTGCCTTATTATTTCCACAGTTTTTCAGGATAGAGCCCTTTGTCTTTCATTGATTGCAGTGCAGCAGTCACCATAGGCTTGTCTTCCTTATATGTCATACCGTACCATCTGTCCTTTGAGGATAAAACCTTAACTTTTGCGGAGCCGTCTGTTATCATCTTGTCGACTACAAAAGGCAAGAAATATTCAGCTTTTAACGGATCGGCTTTAAGCGATTTCTCTAGAAAAGCAGGGAAATTATCAATCATAGCTTGCATGAAAGATTGGGTGAAGCCCCAGAAATTCATTGAAACTATGGTGTCTGCTGAGAGTGGGATCCAGTTACCTGTTTCAGCGTCCTCATATGCAATGATTGAATCTCCAGTAGAGTTCACGCTTGAATCCCCATACGAACTCTCACATTTATCTGGGCGTCGCATTATTTTTGTTCGCTCAACGATATCATTCAAATAGCCGCTATCGCTTATTTGGCAAACGCCACGAGCGACGTGACCAGATTCTGACAGGGTATTTGGAAGCATGTAGCCAACCATAGCGAAGTCAGATATTTTGTCGTCTTGAGGAACCTCGTGTGAAATTTCGGAAGCACGAGAGTTATTGCCAGAACCTTTTGATGTCAATCCGTCTTTATCAGAATGATTTTTTGCTGATGAAACCTCCGATGAAGCCACCGATGAAAGAAAGTCATAAATCTGCACAAATGCGCTAGGTCCGTAATAATCATCTGCATTTATAACTGCGAAAGGCCCCTTGACGATATTTCGGCACGCCATAACTGCGTGGCAGGTGCCCCAAGGCTTTGTACGACCCTCAGGAACCTCAAAACCACGAGGCAAATCCGAGAGCTCTTGATACGCATAGTGTATGTTGAGGTGTTTGCCAGCACGGCCTTTTAAGAGATTGTCAAATGCTTCACGGTGCTCCCTCCTTATTATGAAGACAACGTCCTCAAAACCTGCCATCATCGCATCGTAAAGTGAGAAGTCGAGAAGGATTTCGCCCTCAGGTGTTACAGGATCAACCTGCTTCAAGCCACCGTAGCGGCTTCCCATGCCCGCAGCCATTATTATTAGAGCAGGTTTTGTTATCTCGTTAATTTTGTTTTGTGTAGAATTCATATATGTGTGAGATCTCCTTTATATTGAATATTATTTAAACTTATCGCTATTATCCTTATTGCTATTGCTTTTTTTCATATTTTCACTTGCGACCGAAAGCATGAGCTTGATTCTGTTGAACTGGTTCACCTCAGAAGCAGAAGCGTCGAAGTCAATCGGCACGATATTTATATCATCATATCTTTCTCGAATCGTCTTAATAACGCCCTTGCCTGTAATGTGGTTAGGCAGACATCCAAAAGGCTGAACACAGATAATATTTTTAACCCCGTGTTCAATAAGATCAATCATTTCGCCCGTCAGCAGCCACCCCTCGCCATATTGATTAGAAAGACTCACAAAACGCTCAGCCCTGTCAGCTATTTTGTTGATATGCTCAGGGGCGGTGTACTTGGAAGCTTGGAGCTCATTGCGCACGATTTTTCTGTAGTATTCAAAGTATTTTATGAGAGCGGCACAAAATAGTTCAGGCAGCAAGGAACCCGAAAGCTCTTGGCGTTTGTACTCCGGATTTTTGAATGAATACAAAAGAAAATCAGTCAGGTCGGAGATTACAGCTTCGGCACCCTCCTGCTCAAGCTTTTCTATGAGGAAGTTGTTGGCCTGAGGCAGATATTTTACAAGAATTTCTCCGACTATCCCAACCTTAGGCTTCTTTTCGTCTGTAACATCAACCGATGAAAAATCCTCGATTATGGTTTTTACATTTTTTGTGAAAGTCTTGCGAGAGAAATCTGTAGAGTTCTTTAAAATCTCAATCCACTTGTCCTTGAGCGTGTTGCACGTCCCCTTAACCTTTTCGTATGGTCTTGTAGCGCATAGGCATCTTTGAATCAAATCGCCGTATTGAAGGCTGATTATAAGCCTTTTGGCAAGCTCCATGAGCTTTTTCTTAGGAATATTAAAGCCTGGATGCTTTTCTATGCCCTGAAAAGAAAGAGCAATCACTGGAACATGACCATAGCCTGCATCCTTTAGAGCCTTCCTTATAAGGCCCACGTAGTTTGAAGCGCGGCAAGCTCCGCCAGTCTGAGAGATTAGCAGTGAAAGATTGTCCGTGTCGTATTTTCCACTTTTGACAGCCTCGATGAACTGCCCTACAACAAACATCGACGGGTAGCAAGCGTCGTTATTTACGTATTTAAGACCCAACTGAATAACATCGGGACTTATATCGTCTAGGATTTGAAGATTAAATCCTAAGTCATTCAGAAGTCCGGAAATTAGTGCAAAATGAATCGGGGACATCTGAGGCATCAAAATAGTGTGTTTTTTGCGGTCTTCCTCTGTAAACAGAACTGGTCCGTTGATTTCACTCTCTTTTGCCTTACTTCTGGAGCGATTTTCAACGGTTTCTATCAGTGAACGCATCCTGATTTTAACTGCTCCTAGGTTGCTCACTTCATCGATTTTTAGCAAGGTGTGAATTTTTCCATAATGCTGCAAAATATCGTGAACCTGGTCAGTCGTTATCGCATCAAGCCCGCAACCGAACGAATTGAGCTGAACAAGACCGATATCTTTTTTGTCAGCCACATATTCAGCAGCGCGATAGAGCCTTGCGTGATAAGTCCACTGGTCCAAGACTCTGAGGGGGTTTTCCACGTCAAATTTTTGCGGGATTGCATCTAAAGTTAGAACTCCAAGCCCTAGGGATGTTATTAGTTCAGGGATTCCGTGGTTAATTTCTTTATCTAGGTGGTAAGGTCTGCCGCACAAAATAACGGCTTTCTGGTTATTTTTCTTTAATTCAGAAAGCGCCTTTTGTCCACGATTTCGCATTTCCGCCTTGAATTCATCCAGTGCAAAAAAACCGTTTTTGCAAGCCTTTTCGATTTCAATTTTTTGGATTCTAGGAAAGATTTCGTTAAGGCGTCTTGGGAGCTTCCTTCTATCGTTTAGTGATAGAAACGGATTAAGGAATTGAAGCTCATCAATCTCCATATTATTTTTGATAACCTCGGGATACCCACATACTACAGGGCAATTAAGGTTGTTTGTTTGCTTCTTAAAATTCTTTTGTTCATAGAAAATGGAAGGATAGAATATAAAATCGATATTCTCCTCCTTTGAACGTTTTTTCCTGATAAGATTTTCGATATGTCCATGAACAAGCTTTGCAGGATAGCAGGCAGTTTCTGAGGGAATAGTTTCAATTCCGTCCTCATAGGTGTTTCTTGTAGTTTCGTCTGAAAGTATGACCCTAAACCCAAGTGTAGTAAAAAACTGATGCCAAAACGGATAATTTTCGTAGATGTTTAGAACTCTAGGGATTCCAACAATGCCTCGCTTTGCTTGTCCTACAGTGAGGATTTCTCGATTGAATAGAAGCTCGTACTTTTCCGCAAACATATTAGGCAGGCTGTTTTCGCTACCAGCTGTTCCGTCGCTTATATTGCTACCACGTTCGCAGCGGTTGCCGGTGATATAGCGTTTTCCATTTGGGAAAATATTAATTTTGAGTCTACAGTTGTTGCTGCATCTGCCACAGTTTGCGTCGATGCTTTTGTATGTAAAGCTTTCGAGTTCTTCATACGACAAAATAGAGGATTTGACAGTACCAGCTTCATTAGGGCTTGTAGTGTCCGTGCCTTGGCAATCTGCAATTCTTATGCCAATAGAGGCTTCATGATGCTCTGCGGTTTGCAAAGTGTTAGTATTGTGAATTTCTTTGCGACCCGCATTATTGTTAGTGTTGCGGTTCGCAAGTTCCGTGCCATTGTTGTTCGCATTGCGGCCCGCAAGCTCCGTGCGATTGTTGTTCGTATTACGGCCCGCAAGCTCCGTGCCATTGTTGGCTCCTTGGTAGTTTTCAATGCCCGAGGCAGGGCTGGTGATCTGGTGGTCAGCAAATCCTGTGCGGATGCCGCCGTCGGCCTCTTTCGAATCTGCAATTCCCATGCCATTCTCAGGCGTCTGGATTTTTTTAAGTTGG
Source organism: uncultured Eubacteriales bacterium (assembly GCA_900553025.1). Classification (GTDB taxonomy): domain Bacteria; phylum Bacillota; class Clostridia; order Peptostreptococcales; family Anaerovoracaceae; genus S5-A14a. The sequence goes on from USBT01000015.1 coordinate 24,749, forward strand.
TTTTGAGCTCGTCTTTTTGCAATTAGTGCAATTCCGAAGGCGCCCATTAGTCCTGAAATCACCGGACGCGTTACTTCCCTGCCTGTCAAATTTTCGAATGCTTTAAGTACAGCGTCCGAGAGGAAGGTGCCGCCCTGGACTACGATGTGCTCGCCAAGGTCGTCTGTGTTCCTGATTTTGATAACCTTCTGGATGGCATTCTTGATTACGGAATATGCAAGACCTGCGGCGATGTCTGCTGGGTCGGCTCCTTCCTTCTGGGCTTGCTTCACGTTCGAGTTCATGAAGACCGTACAGCGCGAGCCCAGATCGACCGGCCTGTTTGCGCTTAGGGCCAGCTCCGCAAACTGGGCGGCCGAGAGACCTATGCTTTTCGAAAAGGTCTCAAGGAAGGAGCCACAGCCGGAACTGCAAGCCTCGTTAAGCAGAATAGAATTGATAACACCATCCTGAATCTTCATTGACTTCATATCCTGACCACCGATGTCAATAACAAAGTCAACATCAGGATCAAAAAATTTGGCAGCCTCAAAATGAGCAACAGTCTCAACCTCACCTGTATCAAGATTAAGCGCAGCCTTAATAAAATCCTCGCCATAGCCAGTAACACCAGCATAAGCAAAGTAACTTTCTGGCGACTTGATTTTATATATATGCTTGATTTGATCGACAATTACGGAGAGAGGGTCGCCTCCGTTACTTGTGTAATGCGAATAAAGTATTTTGTTGTCCTCAGAAAGCAATACGAGCTTTGATGTGGTTGAGCCAGAGTCTATGCCAAGATACATCGGACCACTATACTTTTCAATATCCTCATATTCAACAGTGCTTTGACTATGCCTGTTGCGGAAAGCTTCAAGCTCTTCGTCGGATTCAAATAGAGGCATAAGTACATTGCTTACACTTTCTTCATCAAAATCTTTTTCGACAATCTTTTTCAGCTCACTAAACGGCATCTCTTGCTCATCCATAGATGCCATCGCAGCGCCCTTTGCGACAAATATCTCCCCATCCTCTGGAGAAATTATTTCACTTGGCGTTAACCCAAGCGTTTCGACAAATCGTTTTTTAAGCTGAGGCAAAAAATGCAGCGGGCCGCCAAGAAAGGCGACACTGCCCTTAATTGGTCTCCCGCACGCAAGGTTTGAGATGGTTTGATTTACAACCGACTGTAAAACCGAAAGTGAAATATCTTCCTTGCTCGCCCCCTGATTTATAAGAGCTTGCACATCAGTTTTTGCAAAAACACCGCAACGTGAAGCAATAGGATATATTTTGTTCGATTTTTCGGCATAATTATTAAGCCCCACAGCATCTGTTTTCAGAAGTGATGCCATCTGGTCAATAAAGGCACCTGTACCGCCGGCACAAATTGAGTTCATCCTCGACTCAACAGAGCCTGAAAAATATATAATTTTTGAATCTTCGCCGCCAAGCTCGATTGCGACGTCTGTTTGATCGATGAAAGTTGAAATTCCGTGCGATAGCGAAATAACCTCTTGAATAAAAGGTATTTGGAAGTGCTTGTTTACATAAAGTCCACCGGAGCCTGTAACGCTAACGGTTATAGGACAATCACCAAGCTGCTTATAGCAATCTCTAACAACATCCCTAACGGTTTTTTTTACGTCGGACATGTGTCTTCGATATGTTTGATACAAAACATTAAAATCTTCATCGAGTGCGACAAGCTTAACTGTCGTCGAGCCCACATCTAATCCTAAATGCACTGTCATATCGTTTCTCCTTAGGCATATATTATACACTATTTTGACGAATTTTATTTCAAATTTTGAAATATTTTGTTTGCGTTTTTAACTAAT